>DAOTVU010000027.1:0-42753 GCA_034436215.1 Dehalococcoidia bacterium | reverse complement strand
GGGATATTATGGTATGATTATGCGGGTAAAGCGGTGAAGATGGGGCAGGGCATAAAGAACTATACGAAGGAGTGTTGAAATGAGCGGAATAGAGCACCGGTTTGTGATGACCAACGGGATAAGGATGCATATTGCCGAATGCGGAAGCGGGCCGCTGGTGGTGCTGTGCCATGGGTTTCCCGAGCTGTGGTACAGCTGGCGTCACCAGCTGCCGGCGCTGGCGGCGGCCGGATTTCATGCGGTTGCTCCCGATCAGCGCGGCTACGGGCAGACGGAATGTCCGCAGGAAATACGGGAGTATAATATCTTCAATCTGGTGGGGGATATGGTGGGACTGGTGCATGCACTGGGAGAGGAGAGGGCGGTCATCATAGGGCATGACTGGGGCTCGACGGTAACGGCGCACTGCGGACTGCTCAGGCCCGATATGTTTTATAAGGTGGTGCAATTGAGCGTGCCGTTTCTTCCGCGGCCAGGCGGTAATATGCCGCCGACCGATATTATGCGGAAAATCTACGGAGATGAGATATTCTATCAGGTGATGTTCCAGGAACCCGACCTGGTGGAGGGTCAGATGGCAGAAGCCGGCGCCTATAAGGTCATGCGCAGCACTCTTTACGTCAACTCGGGTGACCCGCCGCCGGACAGACGCTGGAAATTCACCTACAAAAAGGGCGAGAAATTCACCGACCATATGTTTCTGCCCGAGCGGCTTCCTCCATGGCTGAATGAGCAGGATGTGGATTACTTTGCCTCAGAGTTCGGGAGGACCGGTTTCAGGGGAGGCCTTAACTGGTACCGGAATATCGATTTTAACTGGAAGATGACGCCGTTTTTGGAGGGAGCGAAGCTGAATCAGCCGACGCTGTTTATCGCCGGCGAGGTGGACCCGGTGCTGACCATGTACAGGGGGCCTTTTGAAAAGATGGAAAAAAATGTGCCGGGGTTATGGAAAAAGGTCGTTCTGCCGGGTGCCGGACACTGGGTCAACCAGGAGCGTGTCCGAGAATGCAACGAGTTGATTTTGGAGTTTCTCAGACAGCCGTAAGTATGCTGTTTCTCCCCTGTAAACGCAGGTTCAGGGGAAGAGGAAGTCGAGTATTTTATCAACCTCGGATGCGAGGATATCTGATGCCAGCGGTGTGCCCCTGAGGCAGGAGAGGAAAATATCCTGGCTGAAGGGTATGGTGCCGATTACGCTAAGCCCGGCTTCTGCCAGCTTCGATGTGATCTCTCCGGCAACGGCGGCTGACTGCACCTTGTTGAGCACCGCCCAGACGTCCCCGATGCGGATCTGACGGGACAGTTCGGCTATGCGGCCGGCGATCTCCAGCGATTCGAATGAAGGCTCCACGGCGACCAGTACACAGTCCATTGAGCTCTCCACACCCCGTCCGAAATGCTCAACACCGGCCTCCATGTCCACCAGTGCTATCTGGTCGGGCCGGAGGATTATATCGCGCAGGAAAGAGCGGCTGACAATGCCCATGGGACAGGCACAACCTTCCAGCGCCATCAATATTTTGCCGACCATGACAAGTTCGATACCGTTGCGCCGCAGCACGAATTCCGGCGGCAGGTCATCGGTAGACAGCTCGCGCTGCATGACGCAAACCATGCTCTCAGGTACGCCCGACCTGATGCGTTCCTCGATCATCTTTTCCACCTTCTGCTTGCCGCCAAGGTAATCGACCAGCGGACGGGGCGGTGTGTCGAAACCCAGCATGCGGTGCAGTCCGGTGTTGGACTCGTCGGAATCAACCAGCAGTACCCGCAGTCCGCGCCTTACCAGCCCGCCGGCCAGCAGTCGGGTAATTACGCTTTTGCCACTGCCGCCCTTGCCGCAGATGGCTATTTTCTGCATAAAATTTCTATCCTTTTCCCTCTTTTTTATGCCGCGTCCGGTTGACATTCCGGGACAGCAGTGATAAGATCTATCAATCGTTCGATAAATAATTTCGACATTATTATAATACTTCTGGAGAGCTATGCCAAAGATAAGGACATACAGCCCGGATGACAGGCTGGTAGCTGAGAGGCGGGAGCAGATCGTCAGGAGTGCCGTCCGGCTGATGGCAAAGAAGGGGTTCAACAGCACCGGTGTCCGCGAAATAGCCCGTGCCTGCAATATGACCATCGGCAACCTCTATCATTACATCGGTAAAAAGGAAGATATCATTTTCCTGATACTGGAATACGGTCTGGAGCTTAACAGGTTGTTTGTAGAGCATACCACAGAGGATATGGAAAAATATGGTGCGCTGGAGGCGTTTATCCGGGCTATCGGGCGTTATATAAGGCATGTGGATAGTACCGCCGAGTTTACCGATATGCTCTATAAAGAGCTGAGGTCGTTCAAACCGTGCAACCGGAAGGCGGTGATGGAATCGGAGATGGCCATCATCGGGGCGTTTGAAAACATATTGAGGAGGGGCTGTGAGGATGGTGTCTTTGAAGTGGCAGATATCAGGCTGGCGGCCGGTAACATCGTCTCGCTGGCCGAGATGTGGTCTGTAAAGCGGTGGCAGTTCAGAGGAAGGTACTCTGTGGATGAATATATACGGCTCAATACGGAAATGATATTGAAGCAGGTCGGCATCAACAGCGCCGGCGTTAAAAATTAGCTTTTAATTAAGAATAAGATAAGGAGGTTACAAGGAAGATGGAATATTATCCCTGGTGGAATGAGGCACAGAAGAAGCTGGCGGAGGATGTGAAAAAGTTTACCGATGAAGTGCTTATTCCCATGTGCGAGAAGGATGCGCTGAAGAAGGTGTATCCGTGGAGGGCGTTGAAGGAGATCGCCGCCAGAGGGTACATGGGGGCGCAGATACCCGCCCGCTACGGGGGCAGGGCGGAGGAATGGGGTGTGACCGGCGCCTGCATCATACTTGAGGAGCTTTCACGTGCGGGTGAGGTGGCCGCTCCCGTAAGTACGACCATGATAGGCGGCGTACACCAGATACTGCATGACGGCACCGAGGACCAGAAAAGAAAGTGGCTGCCCAAGCTGGCAAGGGGTGAGCTGCTGGGCTCTATTACCATGACCGAGCCGTTTGCAGGTTCGGACATTGCCGCTATCGAAACGACGGCGGTCAGGGACGGCGATAACTATATCATCAACGGCAAGAAGCGCTATCAGACCTGCGCGGCGGCCGCCGATATCTATATGACCTATGTAAGGACCAGCGATAAACCGGAAGATCTGGCAAAGTACCGCCACCTTACGGCTCTGATAATTGAAAAGGGTACGCCCGGCTTTACGGTGGAGCGCGTGAACGACCTGGTAGGTCTGGACGGTATCTACAATGTCTATATGAATTATGAGAATGCAAAAGTGCCGGTTGCCAACCGTATAGGAGAGGAGGGTGCCGGCTGGTCGGTAATGATGAGCGGTTTGAACGTGGAGCGCATCTGCAATGCGGCCGGGCCACTGGGCGCCATGCGCGAGGCTATCAGATATGCCGTTCAGCATCTGCAGAGGCGGGTGCAGTTCGGACGTCCCACGGGAGAAATTGCGACCAACCAGTTCAAACTGGCCGATATGATCTGGCGTTTAAAGGTGGCACGACTGCTGACCTATTACGCGGCATACTGCTGTGATTTGGGAAGGGATGTGCCGGTGGAGGCGGCCGTCTCCAAGATGTTCAACACCGATATGGGTTTGATGAGCGCCATTGATGCCGTGCAGTTGATGGGCGGCAACGGCGTGACCAGGCTGTATCCGGTGGAAAGGATATTCAGGGATGCTAAACTGGGACAGATTGCGGCGGGAACGAGCGAGGTTTTGAAGCTTCTCATCTACCGGCAGGGCCTGAGGGAGCTCATGCCCGACCTGAAGGTCCCTCACCGTGTGCTTGATGAGGAACTGCAGGTACCGCTGCCGGCAGGTAAATATCCGGCCAGGAAGAAGGCGAGCCGGGCCGAAGACCTGCTGAAGGCGCTGGCGGAGGACTACCGGGTTAACCCCGGACTGTATATGACGGTAGGTGATATTAAAGAACTGCTGGATGTGTCCGATGCCGACCTGGCCGCCTTTGCCGCGGAGCTGGAAAAGGATGGCCTTGTCTCGATCTACCGTGATCGCAGGGGCAATCCCGCCATGATGCGGGCTACATATAAGGGCCTGGCCGCCGCCAATAAACCGGAGTATTATAAACATATACCTTCGTGGGTCGATGTTAAGGATACTTTTTGACCGGTAAAATCTTCCTAAAGCAGGGAGGGAAAGCTGAATGAAAGCAGTAACGGAAAATCCACAGATTGATTTGAGGCTATCACAGATACACGGTGAAAAATGCTGGCCGATGGTGGATAAGGTCTCACCGTGTGAGCAGGCATGCCCGCTGGAGACGGATGTGCCCAGTTATGTTATGGCTATAGCTCAGGGTAAATTCGAAGAGGCACTGGCGGTGATCCGTGAGACCAATCCACTGCCGTCGGTGTGCGGTTACGTTTGCCATCAGCCCTGTGAGGCGGTGTGCAACCGTAAGTTGATCGATGAGCCGATTGCCATCCGCGCGCTCAAGCGGTTTGCTGCCGATTACAGTTCCATATGGGGGGCCAAGCCGGAAAAAGCAAAGGTGACCAGAAAAGAGAAGATTGCAGTAGTGGGATCGGGGCCGGCCGGTCTGACTGCGGCCTATGACCTGACCCGGATGGGATACAGGGTGACAATTTATGAGGCGGCCGACGAGGCTGGAGGATGGCTGACCAACGGGATACCCGACTTTATTCTACCACTTAAGGTGGCACGTGCGGATATAGATTATATAAAGAACACCGGTGTTGATATCCATACGGGCGTTCAAATAGGCAGGGATATAACGATTGCCGGTCTGAAAGAAAAAGGATACAGTGCTGTGTTGCTGGCCGGCGGAGCCCAGAAAAGCGCCTCTCTTAAGGTACCCGGTGCCGACTTACCCAATATAATATCGGCGCTGGATGTGCTGAAAAGGGTTAAAAGGAGACGGGATTTCATGCTGTCGGGACGGGTGCTGGTGATCGGCGGTGGTGCCGTGGCCATGGATGCGGCGCGTACTGCGCTGAGATGCGGAGCGCATGAGGTACATGCTGCCTGCCTCGAAGCGCGGAACGATATGCCGGCATGGCCCTGGGAGATAGAAGCGGCGGAACGCGAAGGTGTGAAGATACATACAGCACTGGCTCCGCAGAGATTTGAACGTGCGGGAATTGGAGGAAAGCTGGTTGTTGAATTTAAACGCGTTGCCTCAACCAGTATTGATGATCAGGGTCGTATAAGCTGGACCTTGCTGGAAGGTGCCGGCAGCGATTACAGCATGGAGGCCGATTATGTGATTGTGGCCATTGGTCAGACAACGGATACCACCTGCATATCGGGAAGCGGGGTAAAGGTCAATGCCAGAGGTGCGGTGGAGGTGGATTCCGACAGTCTGATGACAGCCGAACCGGGCGTGTTTGCCGCCGGCGATGCTGTTAATATCCGCGGCACGGTGACGGAGTCGATAGCCATGGGCCATAAAGCGGCGGCGGCTATTGATTGTCATCTGCAGGACAGACCGGTGAAAGTGCAGAAACGGCTGGCAGGGAAAGAGGTGCTGGAAATAGATCCGAAACAGACCTCTCCATGGCTGTTAAAAAAGGCGCGCTGGAGCATGCCTGCACTGTCACCGCGTGATGCGGTGAGGACTTTCAGCCAGGTCAACCTGGGATATACGGCTGAGCAGGCGGTAGAGGAGGCAAAGCGATGTCTGAACTGCCGCATGTGTGCTAATTGTATTTACGGCCGGCAACAAATTTGCTATGAGACGGCCATGAGGCTGTTGAAATAAAACAGGCTAAAGATAAGAAGGAGGTAAAATATGTGTATTTACTGCGAACTATGGGGCGATGGGATGATCTGGTATCTGAATCCGAAAAATTATGCCCGCCACATGTACACACTGCCAAAGGAGGCTAAAGCCGGGCCGAGCAAACCTGTGGGCGAAGCCGATCCGGCCGGCTATATCAACCTGGAGAGAGCCATGATAGATGCCATGGAAAAAGGACCGGAAGAATATGAAAAAGCCATGAAATTCGCCAGGGATATGGTGGATGCCACCCAGGGGTCGGTTGGGGGCTGGATGGGTCAGGTAGTACCCCTGCGGGATATGGAGAAGATGGTTGAAATCTGCAATCCGCTGGGTCTTATCGCCTGTATCTGCCGCAAGGCAATGCTGGGCCTCGAAGAGCGCTGCCCCGAAAATATGACCTGTATGGGTATGGGAACGGGTATGCTGAAATGGGAAAGGTATCCCGAGCGGTATAAAGGCGGTGTGAAATTCCTGACGGTAGAAGAGGCCAAACAGTGGCTGAGGGATCTGGATAAACGCGGTTTCGTACACAGTCTGATGCTGTTCGGCCCCAGATTCATTGCGGGGATCTGTAACTGCGATTACCCGATTTGTGATGCGCTAACCATGCGGCTTGACCACGGCTTTAATATGCTGAAAGGCCATTATGTGGCTATGGTTGACTCCAACCAGTGCAATGGCTGCGGCATATGTGTTCAGCGCTGTCAGTTTGGCGCGCTTAAGATGAACGTGACACAGGACCGTGCGAATATAGACCAGATGCGCTGTTTCGGATGCGGACTGTGCGAGACGGCATGCCCGCGTAATGCCATATCGCTGGTTGAAAGGGCTAAAATACCGGCTTTACAGGAGGTATGGTGATGATAGATAAAAGCAAGCTCAAAATACCCAAAGTGACACCGGTTGACCTGACGCGCCTGCCGTTGAAGTTCCCCAAGATTGAGATCGACAGGACTAAGTGCACTGTGCCGTTCTGGTGCAAAAAATGTCTTCAGACCTGTCCGCAGGTAGTGTTCCAGGTTTACTGCAAACAGCTTATCAAGCTGAGGGAGTCGGACCCGCGTGAGCCCGGCATTTATGAGGTATTGCCGGTCCGGCGTGATAAATGCAACATGTGCAACAAGTGCGTGGAAGTCTGTCCCGAAAAGGCTATTACTATTACACTGTAGGAGCGTGAAATATGGCTACAAAATCAGAGGAAGAGGCTAAAAAAACACCGTATGAAGTCTATGTAGCGCCGCGTCCGTTCTCATTCGAGCTGGATAATGAAATGGTGGCATTGCTACGCCGGGAGTTCGATCCGCCCATCGTGGTGGAAAAGTTTGCCAAAGCCATATCTGGCAAAAAGGCAGGCGACATAGATGCAGTTGCCAAGGATATCTTCGGCAAATACGGAGAACAGTGGATGCGTCGGACACTGCAGCTCGGCGAGGAATACCCCGACAGGACATACGAGATTCTGAAAGAAGCCGTTGACCAGACGGGTGAAATGAAATTTCCCCTTGTTCTACAGCGGTTTATCGAAATTGCATATCTGAGCACACAGCAGTTCAGAATACTGCCGATCGTGGAGAACTGGCCGAAACGTTTGGTTTATAATGTTAAAGACTGCTACACATACAAAACCGTGATCGAGAAGTGCGGCAGAGAGGTCGCCGAACAGATGCACTGCCGATATGCATGCCTGACGGCCTGTAAAACAGCGCTGGAAGGGTTGGATCTGGACGCTGCAGTTGAAATGGAAACCATCATGGCAAAAGACGGCCATTGCCAGTTTGCACTCAACAGAATTTAAACAGGGTCGTGGGATTAAGTTCCCCTGTTAAAGGGGGGAAAGGAAAGTGTGTGAAGAGTCAGTGCGAACCGGATTTGCTCAAAATGCCCTGGAAGACCAGTTTAACGGCATAGTTGGCCACGTCTTCAGGGGTAAGCCGACCGCCCTTTTTATACCAGGTTGGAACGTAGACGATGATACCGAATATCATCAGGGCAGCTACCTTGGGGTCGACTGGATCGAGTTTTTCCTCTTTAACTATATTCTGAACCAGCCAGGCAATGTAGTTGATGTATTCCCGGCGTCTTCGGGTAACTACCCTGGCCTGGCCGGCGCTGACCTCGGCAAGACCTATATCTTTCCACAGCACACTGGACAGCTGCCAGTGCTCACAGGCGGTAATAATGTAGTTGCGGATAAGGGCGACCAGCTTTTGACGGTAGTTGAGTTTGGGATCCTGGGCTGCCACGTTGGCAGATTCCTCTATAAAGTCGAAGAAGTATTTATTTAATTTATACAGGAGGTCGCCTTTAGATTTGAAGTAGTAGTAGATTATGCCTTTGGACCCGCCGATTTTGGCAGCAACTTCATCGAGTGTGAAGGAACCGGAACGGCGTTTGATCAGCGTCTTGACTACGGCATCATATACCTTTTCACGAAGCTGCTCACTCTTGGCAGAATCACGGGACATCTTGCGCGGCTTATGGCGCGGTAACGGCAGTTTCACCGGCGATTGATTGTTTATTCGTTTACGCTGGGTCATATCGTTTTAAAAGATGGCTGATAATATACACGATTTTGCCGTTGACATCAACCATGGATATGCGTATAATAGTCGCTGTCATACCAACTGGTATTATTCTCATACTAAAAAGTATTCATTATGAATCATGCTAACATACTGATTTTATTTCTGTCAAAACTTTTCTTAAAAGAACTTCCTTGTATACCGGTTCCACTCAGTTAAGCACATATTAAAGCGGCGATAAAAGAAAGTGAAAAATAAAAAATAAAGCGGAGGTAATAAATGGCAAAAACAGATGTACTTTATGAGAAAAAGGAACACATTGGCATCATCACCTTCAACAGGCCGGACAAGTTGAATGCTATGACGCATGAGATGTTAGACCTGATAGAAGATATCTGCAGAGAGATACGCAGCGACGACGATGTCAGAGCTGTAATCCTGACCGGCAAGGGCAGGTGTTTCTGTGCGGGTACCGATTTGAGCGGTGATGTGCCGGTCTCGGCAGAAACAGAAATACGCCATATGAAGTCCAAAAATTCAACCATTTCACCGTTTAGTATGTGGGTAATTACCAACATCCCCAAACCGGTTATCTGTGCACTCAACGGTCCGGCGATTGGCATAGGTGCGGAATTAGTGGTACAGTGCGATATCAGGATTGCCGCACAGAGTGCCAAATGGGGTGAGGTATTTGTACGCAGGGGACTGGTGCCGGATACCGGGGCGGTGACTTATCTACTACCCCACATCGTGGGTTTTTCCAAAGCCTTTGAACTGTGCTGTGGCGGTGAAACTATCGATGCCAGCGAGATGCTGAGGATAGGTCTTGTTCACCAGGTTGTGCCGGATGACCAGCTGATGGCCACCTGCATGGAACTTGCCAGGAAATTTTTCAAGGCGGCTCCGCTATCGGTGCAGATGACCAAACAGCTTCTGTATATGGGATTGGAGCGCACCATCGATCATCACTGCGAGGCTACACGTGATTGCTTCCAGCTGGCTACCAAGACGGAGGATATGATGGAAGGAATTAAGTCCTTCCTCGAAAAACGCGATCCGGTATGGAAAGGCAAATAATTGCGTTATCTTTTAAACGGCGGGCAAAATTTAAATTAGGAGAGTTAGGCTATGGAGTACCGGGAGATAATCTATCAGGTTGAGGGACATATATGTATTATCACGCTTAACCGGCCTGACGCAATGAATGCACTGACCAACATTACGCATATCGAAATTAACGATGCTGTTCTGCGGGCGGATAAAGATGATAACGTACGGGCAATAATAGTAACCGGAGCGGGTCGTGGATTCTGTGCCGGAGATGATGTAAAGAAGATATTCCTGGACCCCAATCAGGCTGTTTCCAAGAGCCGTGAAACATGGCTCAAATACCTGCAGGGCGAGCATTTAATGAGCGGGGCGCGTGTGCTTATGAAGATCAACAAGCCTACCATTGCGGCGGTCAATGGCCCGGCCGTAGGCTATGGCTGCGATATCGCCGTAATGTGCAATATGAGGATCGCATCTGAAAAAGCCCGTTTCGGGGAGGTGTTTTTACGGGTTGGGCTGGTCCCCGATGAGTCGCTCCTGCTGTTGCCGCGGATTGTCGGATTGGCCAAGGCTTATGAGCTTTTGCTGACCACCGATATCATCGATGCTCAGGAGGCTTTAAGAATAGGCCTGGTCAACAGGGTCGTTCCGCATGAACAGCTCATGCCGGCCGCTATGGAACTGGCGGAGAAGCTGGCAAAGAAGCCACCCATTGCGGTCAGATTGACCATGGAGGGAATCAGGCGTGGATTGGCTCTGCCGCTGGAGGAGTTCCTGCAATTCCATTCCATGGCTTTTACATTTGCCAGCGAGACGGAGGACCATATCGAAGGCGCCAAAGCATTTGTGGAGAAGCGCGAGCCGGAATTTAAAGGCAAATAGTACCAAAAGCAGGGTACTGGTATAATAGGGAAATTTAATTTTATCAAACAAGGAGGAAATTGACCGTGTTTAAAACAAGGATGACCGAACTATTTGGTATCAGACATCCTATCATGCTGGCAGGTATGAACTGGATCACCGATCCCAAGCTGGTGTCACTGGTATGCAATGCAGGCGGACTGGGAGTACTGGCAGTGGCCCACTACAATCCGGACGAGACTCGCAAAGCTATCCGTGAGGTAAAACAGCTCACCGATAAACCATTCGGGATCAACCAGATTTTAATTGGGCCCAATGCTAAAGAGAACATCCAGGTGGCGATTGAAGAAAAGGTACCGGTTATCAACTATTCACTGGGAAAACCGTGGTTTATCGATCAGGTGCATGCCTACGGTGGGAAGGTAATGGGTACGATTGCTATTGCCAAGCACGCGGTAAAAGCTGCCCAGCTCGGATGTGACGCTCTGGTAGTGACCGGGCATGAGGCCGCTGCACATGGTGATAAGGCCACATCTCTAGTCTTGATACCGGTTGTTGCCAGTCAGGTAAAAATTCCGCTGGTTGCTGCAGGTGGTTTCTACGATGGCCGCGGTCTGGCGGCAGCTCTGGCACTGGGTGCAGATGGCATTTCCATGGGCACGAGGTTCACCGTTACCAAAGAGAGCAATGTCCATGAGAATTTTAAGCAGCTTGTGCTTAAGGCTTCTGAACAGGACACGCTTTACAGCAGTGTATTTGACGGTATGGATGGCAGGGTACTGAAGACCAAAGCGGCTGAGAAGATGATGAAGGGCGGGTTCCCGCTCATTGAAGCATTCAAAGGTGCCAAAGAGGTTAAAGACCTCATGGGTCTGTCATATTTTAAGTTCATCACCATGAGCTTCCAGATGATGGGTCAGGAAGAGTCCCATCCGCTGTGGGTTCTGGCCAGGCAGGCTGTAGGCAACCGCCGGCATCTTATGGCTATAAATAAGGGTGATGTGGAGGAGGGCATACTTTTTGCCGGACAGGATGTGGGAGGCATTAAGGATATCCCTACCGTTCAGGAAGTTATCGACCGCACAATCGCAGAGGCCGAAGCGGTGCTGGATAGGCTTCAAAAGTCGAGGATATAAAACTCAATCGGTTCCCAAAGATAATCATATAACCGACTTTGGACCTTTCATGAGGGCGGTCATTGGTAAAGGCCGCCCTCTTTTTTATGAGTTATCGTAGCATAAGACATAAATAGCGGGAGGCTTAAATGGATGAATTGAGCGAGTTGTTCACACCGTCAAAAATCGGAAATATGCCTGTATCCAATCGGGTGATTATGGCACCCATGTACACCCAGCTAGCGGATGAGGGTGGAGCTGTTTCCGATCGGCTATGCACTTATTACGACAGAAGGGCGGGTGGTGGCATGGGCTTGATAATAGTCGAAAACACGGTGGTTGCTCCGGGTGGCGAGTCCAGCCTCCGTGAGATTGCCATTTACCATGATAGATTTATTCCAGGCCTAATGCGGCTTGCTGACATCATCCACCGGCGCGGTGTTAAGGCGGCTATACAGCTGCACCATGCCGGCAGGCAGCGTTCGGCATTGCTGGGACAACCGGTGGCGCCGTCGCCGATAGCATGCAGATTTGTTAAATCACAGCCTCGTGAACTCACCACAACAGAAGCCGATGAACTGATAGAGGCCTATGCCATGGGAGCGCTGAGGGCAAAGCAGGCCGGCTTCGATGCTGTTGAATTCCACGGTGCACACGGTTATCTCATCTGCCAGTTTCTCTCCGCTTATACCAATAAAAGAAACGACAGGTACGGCGGAAGCCTGGAAAACAGGATGCGGTTCGCACTGGATATTGTAAGAAGGACAAGGGGGTTAGTGGGGAAGGATTATCCGATACTGTTCAGGATAAGTGCAAAGGAATTTGTGCCGGGCGGTCTCGATCTTGATGAGACGAAAATAATTGCGAAGGAACTGGAGAATGCAGGCGCAGATTGTATTGACGTATCAGCGGGAAACTACGAGACTGGACAATGGAGCTGTCAGCCAGGCTGGATGCCACGAGGATGCCTTGTACCTCTGGCTGAAGAAATCAGGAAGGGTCTGCATGTGCCTGTAATCGTGGCGGGAAGGATTGTGGAGCCGCGGATGGCCAACAGGATTCTGGCGGAGGGAAAGGTCGATTTCGTCGCACTGGGGCGTCCTTTTCTGGCTGACCCGGAGATACTACTTAAAGCGCGGAGCGGCAGATATGAGGACATCAGACTGTGTGTGGCATGCTGTCACTGTATGGACTCTTTGATGCGGGCGGAGCCGATATCCTGTTCGATTAATGCGGAGGTGGGAAGGGAAGGTCAAGCTATGGTGCCTGCTGGAAGGTCGAAGAAGGTTGTGGTGGTGGGTGGGGGGCCTGCCGGCCTGGAAGCCGCCAGGGTTGCTGCATTGCGAGGCCACAGGGTCATCCTGTATGAAAAAGATGACAAACCGGGCGGTCAGTTACTGCTGGCGGCTGTTCCACCGGGTAAGGAAGAGCTGAACAGCATCATTGAATATCTGACGGCTCAGGTATACAAAGCGGGTGTAGATGTAAGACTCGGGAGGGCTGTGGGAGTGGAGGAGATCATCTCCATGCAGCCGGATGCAGTAATAATAGCCACCGGTTCAGAAACCGTTCTGCCGGAGTTTTCAGGAACGGGCAAGGTCGATATTTTACTGGCAAGGGAGGTCATTGCAGGAAAGGGGAGAACGGGAAAGAAGATTGTGGTTGCCGGTGGTGGCCGTGTAGGTTGTGAAACGGCCATGCTGCTGGCACGGGAAGGTAAAGATGTAACACTTGTACGTATTTCGGGAAAAGGCCGGCTGGCTGGTGAGCTGGGACCGGCTTCGCGTGCATCATTTCTCGAGGAACTGACAAAAAGCGGGGTGAAGATTATGGCCGATGCCGTTTTAAAAGGCATGGATGATAGCGGTTTGTCAATCGAAAGGGGCGGTGTTATTACGCACATTAAAGCGGATACTCTTGTTATCTCACCAATGCCCCGGTCAGACGACTCGCTGGCTGCGGCATTAAAAGATAGAATTCCCGAGATTTATACTGTGGGCGACTGTATAAGACCGCGCCAGATTGTTGATGCTATACGTGAGGGATATCTGACCGCGGCGGAAATTTAGGGTTAATATTTGACGTGCGATAACCTGTCAGACTTACAATAATAGCATCATAAGGCATTGAAAGAGGTTTATATGCCATTTTCACAATGGTTACTCGTGTACGTACCAATCTGGGCGATGGTTACGGCCATAATTGCCGTTACTGTAGTTATCTCAATTTCAGGCGTACTTCTGGTAAGACGCTATTTCGGGGTTGGCTATTTTAAACGTCATCACGATGTAGCCGGCCCGATTTTCAACACTGCAGGTGTTATTTATGCGGTACTGCTGGGCTTTGTACTGGTCATAGTATGGCAGGATTATGATAAAACCAATGATAATGCTGTCAGGGAAGTGGACTGCTATGTGGATATTTACAGGGACCTGGCAGGGATGGATGAACCCTTCCGTAGCCAGGCCAGGTCGGCCTTAATCGATTATTTGCATGTATTAAAAGATGAAGAATGGCCGTTACTGGCGTATGGAGAGCCATAGTATGAAGGCTGAAAAAATGGCAGCAGATTGCTGGCAGCTGGTGGCCGCCTATGTGCCGGTTGGGGAAAACCAGAAGGCCTTCTATGCTGAAATACTGCATAAAATGAACGAAGCCGGTGAGCTGCGACAGCAGAGAATTATTGATGCGGCCACAGGTATCAATCCCGTATTGTGGTTTATTCTTATTGTGGGGGGATTGATCAATGTTATCTTCATGCTGTTTTTCGGTTCAGAAAATATAAAGGCCCAGATAGTTATGACCATGCTTCTTTCCATGCTTATCGGTCTTGTTTTATTGACCATACTCATCATGGACTTTCCATTCAGCGGGGATGTCAGCATAGGACCCCGGGTATTCAAAGAAGTGCTGCCAGGTCTAAAATAGGTCGGCGGGGATTTATATTTTAGATCCGTAACATGGTTAGTTTGATATGATACTTGCCGTAAGGAATAATTTAGACATAAAATTATCACGGTTTTGCATTTTATAAAAAATAGAGAAACTTCAGAGATAATCGGGTGATTGATAAACAAATAGCAACTGCAGGCCAGGCAAAGGGTAAAATCGTTATAGCCTTCGATTTATGCAAGGGATGCGAACTTTGCGTAACCTTCTGCCCGAAAGACGTCATAAGGCTTTCTGATAGACTGAATGCAGCCGGTTATACACCTGCTGTGTTTAAGGATGACGGTCGGTGTACGGGTTGTGCGGTCTGTGCGCTCGTTTGCCCTGAAGTGGCGATCGAGGTGTACCGTGACTAAGGTGCTGATGGACGGCAACAGCGCTATTGCTGAGGCGGCCATCAGGGCGGGTTTACGCTGCTACTTCGGCTATCCGATAACTCCGCAGAATGAGCTTACCGAGTATATGGCCGCACATCTGAGCCGCAGGAAGGGTTGCGCATTCGTACAGGCTGAGAGTGAGGTAGCTGCTATCAATATGGTATATGGCGCCAGCCTGGTGGGCGCAAGGGCTATGACATCGTCATCCAGTCCGGGTATCAGCCTGAAGCAGGAGGGGATATCATATCTGGCGGCCTGTGAATTGCCTGCTGTAATAGTAAATATGCAGCGTGGTGGCCCGGGTCTTGGCAGTATTGCCGCTTCGCAGGCGGATTATTTTCAGGCCACCCGCGGTGGTGGGCATGGTGATTACCGAACGATTGTGCTGGGCCCATCCTCGGTTCAGGAGCTGGCCGACATAACCATGCGCGCCTTCGATCTGGCCGATAAATACAAGATACCGGTGGTGATACTGGGAGACGGTGTGCTTGGACAGATGAAAGAGCCGGTTGAATTCAAACGCGAGGCTCCTGAGGAACCGCCGATTAGAGAAGACGCACTGCGTGGAGCCAGGGGAAGACCCAGTAAAATCGTAAAGACGTTTACCTCCAACCCATCCGAGCTCGAGGAAATAAACTGGAGCCTTTTCCGTCGATATGCACTTATCAAAAAAAACGAAACCACCTATGACAAATTCATGACGGATGATGCCAGGCTGGTTGTGGTTGCTTATGGAATAGCCGCCCGAATAGCCAGGGGTGCTATCAAAACACTGCGTGCCGAGGGCCTTAAGGTTGGATTGTTCAGGCCGATCACGCTCTGGCCGTTTCCTGACGAACAGATAAGGGAAATATCCAAGCTGGTGAAGCATTTTCTGGTGTTTGAGTTGAACATGGGACAGATGATAGAAGATGTGCAGATGGCGCTGGCAGGACAGGGAGAAGTAGCTTTTTACGGCAGACCGGGGGGAGTGATTCCAACCCCAAATGAAGTGGGAAGGGTCATGTCCCGCCTTTATTATCAGAAGGGGCTAAAATAGTGAAACTGATTTATTCCAGACCCAGATTGCTGAAAAGGACGCCTTTTCATTACTGCCCGGGATGCGGCCACTCGGTTGCCCACCGCCTTATATGCGAGGTTATCGATGAGCTCAGGCTGCAGGATAGAACCATAGGCATACCACCGCCCGGATGCTCGGTGTTTGCTTATAATTATTTTGATGTGGATATGGCCGAATCGGCACATGGCAGAGGAGCGGCCGTGGCAACCGGTATCAAGCGGGCCTATCCTGAGATTACAGTCTTCACCTATCAGGGTGATGGCGACCTTGCCGGCATCGGAACGGCTGAAACCATCCATGCTGCTAACCGGGGTGAAAATATCACCATAATTTTTATCAATAATGCGGTTTACGGCATGACGGGGGGACAGATGGCCCCCACTACTTTAAGGGGTATGAAAACCACCACCACTCCCTATGGGCGGGATCATGTCCTGGAGGGGCATCCCATCAGGATGAGTGAGATACTGGCCATGCTGGATGGGGTAGCATATATCGAAAGAGTTGCTGTGAATTCGCCGGCTAATATCCGAAGAGCGAAGAAGGCGATCTCGAAGGCTTTCCAAATGCAGCTTGAAAACCGTGGATTTTCGATGGTAGAGATTCTTTCACCCTGTCCAACCAACTGGAAAATGACACCCGTTCAGGCCTGGAAATGGATTGATGTGGAAATGACGCGTGTTTTTCCACTGGGTGTTTTTAAGGATGTAACGGAGAAAAACAGTGCTGATTAAGCTTCTAATAGCCGGCTTTGGCGGACAGGGTGTGCTGTCCATGGGACTGAACCTGGCGGAAGCAGCCATGCTGGAGGGAAGAAATGTAACCTACCTGCCGGCTTACGGGGCCGAAGTAAGAGGTGGTACGGCCAATTGTACAGTGGCCATCTCGGATGATGAGATAGCCTCACCGGTGGCATCTTCACCTGAATTTATCATCGCCATGAATCAGCCGTCGGCAGTTAAATTTCAGCATCATATTCAATCCGGTGGCCTTTTCTTTTTGAACTCTTCGCTGATAGAAGCTGAGATCGTCCGTGGTGATATCGAAGTTGTTAATGTGCCGGCCAACAGGATAGCCGATGAGCTGGGGAACCCGAAGGCTGCCAATATGGTCATGCTGGGCGCATTTGTCAGAAAGAGTGGGATCGTGGAGCTGAACAGCGTGCTGAAGGCACTCAGAGATACTCTCGGCTCCAAAAAGAAGCTCATTGATATAAATGAAAAAGCGCTGAGGACCGGATTTGAGCTATATTGACATAATGTGAGGTGTTTGAAATGTGTGTAAAACAGGTTTCGGTGATTCTTGATAACGTACCGGGCAAGTTTTTATCGGTAAGCGAATGCCTGGCGAGGGAGAATATAAATATTCGGGCTATTTCGGTGGCCGATACCTCAAGCACCAGCACGGTCAGGTTTGTCACAGATAATCCCCAGAAAACGATCAGTGTGCTTCGCAGCAATGGCTATAATGTCCTGGAGAACGATGTGATTGCCGTTGAAATTCCCGATCATCCGGGCGCACTGCGTGCGGTGCTGAAACCGCTCAAGGAATACAACATCAACGTCCTTTATTTTTATACCTATCTTGGCCGCGGCGAAAGCGGCCAGCCTATCGTTATCATAGGCGTGGACAGGACACAGGATGCCCTTGAGGCGCTTAAGAAAAACTGGGTGCATACCTTCGGCAATGAAATTTATGCCCTCTGACTGACATTCAGGTTACAGACTTTCGTGATGGGTGTCCCCCCTATTATGACCGCTATTCGCTCCATTCTTTAGTGACCGTTGCCAGGTTCTGGCGGGTGACCTGAAGGATGGCCGGTACCTGAGAAAACAGCATGATTATCACGGCAATAACCGCTGCGATGATGTAAGAACGGGGCAAAATTTCAAGTGAAAAGCTGATGATATCTTCCGCGCTGGTAGCCATCGCCTGGAAAAACAGATGGCTGATGTAGCTTCCGAGTGGCAGTCCGATGGCTATACCTATGAGTGCGATAACGATGTTTTCCAGAGAGATGATGAAGGAAAGCATCCTATCACCCATGCCCACTGCCCGCATAATGGCCATTTCGCGGGTGCGCTGTGTAACATTCACCATCACGCCATTGAAAATAATGGCGGCACCCAGAGCGGTTCCCATCAGCAGCATTATACCGATCATGGCCCAGAAAAAACCCATTTGTTCATCCAGCATTTTACGTGTATCTGACATCAATTCAATGGAAGCTACCTGCGGTATATTATAGATGCGTTTAATCAAGTCGTTGTCCGGCGGACGGTCGAATTTGACCATGATGGCTGTGGCCGCTCCAAAGTCCCTCTGCAGTTTCTGTACTTCCCTGAGCGGCATGTATGCTCTGCCGCCGATGTACGACCATACATACCCGGCAAGTTTCTTATCGGTTTCTCCCACGATGCCGGTCAGCGGCTCCAATCTGAGTGTATCGCCTATTCTCGCCCCGAGCTTGTCCCGGTATGAGCTGGGCAGCAGGATGCCGTCTTCGGTTACATCAATTTTTTTCCCTTCGGGTGTAATAAGATTGAGCATGGAAGAATTCTCGGGAATTCCCTGAATGCTGGTATCGATCTTCTTATCCTTATAACGGATACGATACGGAAGGTCGAGCACGGCTTCGGCTGATTCTATGCCATTGAAGTGGCTGATGAGGCTGACATTAGATGCGGCCCCCTGCCCCTGGAGATAGATCATGGCATCGTACTTCTGGACGATGTTGTACTGACGTGACAGCATCTGGTCGACGGCATCGACAAATGACATGGCTACCAGAACCATGATGATGGCCGCGGCTATGCCCGAGGCCATAAATAGGCTTCGCTTGAAATTGCGGAAGATATTGCGGACGGGCATTTTAATGTAATAAGGAAAGGGCCTTAAAATGAAAGTCAGGAACCTCATGGTATGCCGGTTTCCGGTAGCAGGTCGAGGTGGCCGCATGGCTTCGGCAGGTTGTACCATCACAGCCGATAGAGCAGGAAGAAATCCTGCCAGTGCGGGGATAAACAGCCCGGAAGCCAGTCCGAGCAGCAGTGCACCCCAGTGCAGATCGGTTTCAATAATGGGTATGTTCAGTTGCCCCACATAAAATTCGGTAAGGCTGTTGGCCATAACATGGCCGATGACCACTCCGCAAAACGAGCCGACGCTACCGACCACAAGGGCAAAACCCAGATAATGCGTCAGAATCGCTATCTGTGAATAGCCCATGGCCCGCATAAGGCCGATTTGTATGCGTTGAGATTCGATAAGCCGGTTAAGCAGTACGTAGATGGTTAATGAGGCCATGGATAGAAACAGCAGAGGGAAAAGAAAAGCAAGCGTGGCAAATTGCTCCATATCCTGTCTTAAAATGGCCACTACCGGAACGTTTTTTCTTTCTATCATGTAAGCACTACGGATTCCCTGGATAATATCAATGCGTCGGGTTTGCAATTCTACAGGATCGTCTTTAAACGTGATACGCTTGATATAATTTCGCTCAAGAATGGTTTTGACCTGTGATAAAACTTTATAGTGATCGACATCCGGTGCAATCGATAAGGTAATTTCGTTAACGATGCCTTCCATATCAAAGGTTTTTTCGGCTGCCCGGAGGGGCATGAAGATGACGCCAAAGGTACGAGGTGTAACCATGACTTCCTGGGCATTTTTAACAATCCAGATGTGTTCGGGGCTCATGACGATGCCGCGTATGCGGTAGCTGGCTTTTGTATTCTCATACTCCAGCGTCAGCCAATCTCCCGGCTTGAGGTTGTGGTAATCGGCAAAATGCCTTTCCACCAGTATCTCACGTCCGTAGGTGCGGCTGAAGTAATTACCCAGCTCAACCTCTACCATGTTCACACCGGGGACCTCATTTTCAGGTAAAGAAATCACCCTACCAACCACCTTTTCGCCCCTTTCCTCACCCATGTCTATGAAAAGGTCACGGACGATGCGACCGTAGGCCTGTACGCCGGGTATTTCTTCGATATCTCTGACAGCATTACGGCCGATGCCATCCACTGAAATCCAGTAGTCGGCCATATTCAGACGATCGTAGAAAGCGTTATACGACATATTAAGATTGAGGTAGGCTTCGTAAAGACAGATGAAAACTGAGACGCCGAGAAAAATAATCAGCGATACCGCACCGTACTGGACCTTACCCTTCCAGATATCGCGCAACAGTTTGAGGATAAGCCGGGGTAGCCTTACCATTCCAGTAAATCCGGATCCAGGGGTTCTTTATTTTGTCTGATTTCGATTATGCGGCCGTCTCGCATTCTGACAAGGCGGTCGGCGATGGCGCCTACCGGGGCGTTATGGGTTACCACAATGATGGTTTTCAGACTGGACTGATTAAGCGTACGGAGCAATTTAAAAATCCTTTTGCCGGTTTCATAATCGAGGCTACCCGTAGGTTCATCGCAGAGGATAACCGGTGGGTCGGTGGCCAGTGCACGGGCAATGGCTACCCTCTGGTTTTCACCGCCTGATAGCTCGCCCGGAAAATGCTCCATACGGTTTTCAAGTCCGACTTCCTTGAGCAACTGCTCAGCCGTCAGTGGATTATGCGCCAGCTCGGCGGCAAACTCGACATTTTCTCTGGCGTTGAGCGTCGGAATAAGGTTGAAGAACTGAAAAATAAAGCCAATTTGCCGCCTGCGGTATTCAGTCAACTGTGACCGGTTTAGCTTTGAAACAACTATACCGTTGACTTCTATGAGGCCTGAGGTGGGCACGTCCAGGCCTCCGATCAGGTTTAGCAATGTTGTTTTACCGGACCCGCTCGGGCCGAGAATAACGATAAATTCACCCGGATATACTTCCAGGGATACTTCGTTGAGGGCGACCACCGACGTATGATCCATATGGTATATCTTGGTGACCTTCTCTAACCTTACACTCGGATTCATATTCGGTAGCCTTTGAAATCAAACGGAAATTTCCGGGTTTCAATTACTACGAATATAGGGTTATTACAGGATATTGTCAATGCCAGAGGCTGATAAGAGATAATAGGTATGAGATAAAATATGCGCCGGCATATCATTAAGTTGCCCGAAAAGATATGCCGGCGCTGTGGCAAGGGGGAGGCAAAGTACCGTTAACGGGTTAAGTCTATCTGGCTTTCAGACCTGCGTGATAGCCTGCCAGATAGATGCTTGCCTGGTTCTGGAGATCGTACATGCAGATGTTGCCGCCAGAGTGAACTATTTTGGCCAGGATGGCACTGCAAAAATCATGCGTGTTGTTGAGGATATTTCCCGGCAGTTCGCTGAGAGTGTAACCCATCTCGTACAGGAGCCCTTCATCTAAAACCGTCAGGATTTCGGTACCATCTTCAGGTAAGGCGTATGGAGAAGGAGGCGCGGATGGAACCCCTATTTGTTCTAAGACCTCTTCGATGTTGGTAGTATCGAGTGATGTTTTGATACGTTCATCAATAATTGTAACCATTGTTCTCCCTCCTTGCTGATTGCTGATTATCGAGTTTTCTCTTACAGGATAAAGTAAATCATATTGCCGGGTCGTTATCATCGATGTGATACTTATTTTATCTATGGGGGAAGGCAGATTTTCAGGTGCCGCATACTGTGGCAAACCATGATGGGTAATCATGGATTGCATTGAAGTGAAGTGAAGTCGCAGAGCTAAACCTGGCTAGGGGATAGGAGGGGCATATTCCTGGCCACGTATGATAGCAGATCTGCGATGCGGCAGCTATAACCCCACTCGTTATCATACCACGCCACTATCTTAACCAGACCGGCACAGTTTACTGTGGCGGAAGCATCCACTACAGCACTGAAGCTGCTGCCTTTAAAGTCGGAACTTACCAGCTGTTCTTCGCAGACATCGAGTATGCCTTTTAAACTGGTGTGGGACGCCTGTTTAAAAGCGGCATTGATTTCCTGTGCAGGGACATCGGCTTTTTCCAGTTCCACCGTCAGATCGAGCAGTGAAACGGTGGGCAAAGGTATTCTCAAAGCATTGCCGTCCAGACGTCCTTTGAGTGCAGGTATGATCTCGCCGATGGCTTTTGATGCCCCGGTGGTGGAGGGGATGATATTTTGCAATGCACCGCGTGCCCTGCGCAGGTCATTGTGCTTTTCATCGAGGAGGCTCTGGCTGGTGGTATAGGCATGTACCGTTGAAACGAAACCCCGTTTAATACCGAAGTTGTTTTGCAGTACCATGGCAATCGGCGCCAGGCAGTTGGTTGTACATGAGGCACAGGAGATAATGTGGTGTTTGAACGGATCGTAATCACCTTGATTTACACCCGGTACAATCGATATATCGACGTCTTTGCCGGGAGCCGTGATAATAACCTTCTGCACTCCATGTTCGAGATGACCAATGCATTGCCGGGCTGTTTTAAATTTGCCGGTAGCTTCAATTACTATTTCCGCTCCTGTTAATTCCCACGGTATGATCGATGGATCGGAACCGCTGATGATCTTAATGTATTTGTTATTGAGTACAATTTCTTTATCGGTATAATCGATAGTACGGTTGTAGGTTCCGTAGGTACTGTCATATTTAAGGAGGTGTGCCAGCACCGATGGGCTGCGAAGCGAGTTGATAGCCACAATATCGATGAAATCTGCACAGGCATCATTTATGATCTTGGTTACCTGGCGGCCTATTCTACCGAATCCATTAATGCCTACTCTGACTGCCATTTTTACGTATTCCTCCCGATCTTAATTATTTAAAACGAGCAACAGCCTATGGATGTGAGCAGCTGTACCTCAGGAACGGCTTCAACGCCGATGGTGTTGAGATGAGACAATGTTGACATCCTGTAGTCCAGTGTGAGCTGCTCAAGACGACCGATTTCACGTTCATTGCATTTGCACATAAGGTACCTGCACGCCAGATTTAAAAATTCATATCGCTGGGGAGTTAAGGCTCCTCTTAAACGGTTGCTTTCAGTGGAAATAAAATGAGCAAGTCTGTCGTAATCGATTTTGATACTGCTTTCGCCAAAATCGATCCTTTTCCACATGCAATTAAGCCGTGGTGAATTTTTATAAGGTTTAAACATCTGATGGATGATGTTTTTTGATATAAGCCCGTTATCGGGATCTGTGCAATCTATTGAAAGGTCGATGCCCGCATTGTTGAAAACCGCCAAAAAATGATTCCATTCATCCAGTTCGATGGGAACTCTGACACCGTCATAGTCGGTATATTCCCAGGGAAAGCTACCCTCACCGAATGCCCACTCATAAATATAGGATTCATCGGTCGACCCCAAGGGACGGGTAATATGTGCGTACATATATTCACCGCGTCTGAAAAAATAATCCTCCAGCTTTTTAATGACAGCGTGTTTCAAAAACATGCGGTGAACCGAATGACGGGAGTTATTGAACTCGGTTCTGAGTGCAACGGGCAGTGACTGATAGGTGAAAATGGTCCCACCGATGCCCGGGAATTCACGGCGCAGTTCAAGGTCACATTTTGCTTCCGATCCGAAGCCGCCTTCGCATATATATTCAACCTTGGCACCTGGCAGAAATTCTGTAACATCATTTTCAGTTCCCGCTTTATTCGCTTTACTATCCTGATCAGGGGGAACGAAAATAGCTTCCTTTCTTTCTTCGGAAGCTGTGCTAACTTTCATTGGCACCTCTTATACAGAAGTCCCTTCTGATAAATAAAAAGCGGACAACCCCATTTCTTTACTTAAAGTTAAACACGGTTGTATACTTAAAACATCGGCTGCAGCCGTACATAGGGTTCATAGTACCGCCCATATTTGATATAAGCAGATCAATGATTAAATGAAGGCATATCATGGTTTTCCTTACCCGGAGGTAAGCATAAATGCTCAGTGATTTGACGGACCTTATTAGAAATGGCTTGCCTTCATATTTGTAAAATGGAAGGAACGGCTTGAAGGGGATTAGAATTCTGCTGGTTGAAGACCATGCTGTGGTCCGTGAGAGTATCCGGGAGGCACTTACACGGGATCCGGAATTCAGTGTGGTAGGAGAGGCCAGCCGTGGTGAAGAGGCCATAAGGCTGGCCACAGAGCTGTCACCCGATGTGATTTTGATGGATATCTCACTGCCCGGTCTTAACGGCATTGAAGCCACCCGCCAGATCAAGGCCATTCAGCCGTCCGTGGCGATTCTTATTCTGACTGCCTATGATGATGAACAGTATGTATTTCCCGTGCTGTCTGCCGGTGCCGCCGGCTATCTGCTGAAAGATGTGGGCGTTCATGACTTAGTGGAAGCGATAAAGACGGTATATAGAGGGGACTCGGTGCTTCATCCCTCAATAGCCAGAAAAGTGTTACAGAAATTCAGATCGAATAAAAGCAATGGCCTGAAGGAACAGGCTGCCGATATTCTGAGCGAACGCGAGCTGACGGTATTGAAACTGGCGGCCGCCGGCTTGAGCAACAGTGCAATTGCGCAGGAGCTTCATCTCAGTGTCAGCACTATTGAAACCCATCTGCGTGCCATTTTCAATAAGCTCGGTGTGGGATCGAGAACCGAAGCGGTCATCGAAGCAATGAAGAAAGGATGGCTGAGCCTGAAAGATATATCATGAAAATAGTTGATAATGTCTGGAATAGTTGTCATCCTGTTGTTGTGTGGGAGGGTGGTTTGTGAGCGCCTGTTTTCCGGTTATTGCGGTCCTGCTGATTGCACTGGCTATCACAGCAACATTGTTGATGGTGGTTGTATTCCGCATTCTGCTTAATCGGGGTAAATATGCCATAAATACAGAACAGTTTTTAGCCCGCATACTTGACGGATTTCCGGTACCTGTGTTCGAGATAGATAGCAAACACAGGGTTACACAGTGGAATAAGGCATTGGAGTCCCTTTCGGGTATAGAAAAGGCCGATGTAATGGGGACTGACCTCCAGTGGAAGGCATTTTATGAGGAAAAAAGGAGTGTGATGGCCGATCTGATAGCCGATGGTGCATCTGAAGCTGAGATTATGGAACGATACAAGAACAAAGCCAGGAAATCGGTGTTAATCGACGGTGCTTACGAGGCGGAAGATTTTTTCCCTTCTCTGGGCGAAAAAGGGAAATGGTATCGTTTTACGGCCAGCCCGATAAGAGAGGGGGACACGATCGTTGGAGCGATTGAAATTCTGGAAGATGTTACTGAAAGACATATAGCCGAAGAAAATCTGCGCTACTACGCCGGGCTGGTTACACGTGTGCAGGAAGAGGAGCGGAAATACATAGCCCGGGAACTGCATGATACGACAGTGCAGACGCTGGTTGCGCTGATCTATCAGCTCGATAACTTCATGCACAGCAATTCGCGGCTGGATGAGGCGGAGATGGCCAGGTTGAAGGCGATGCACAGCAGTTTAAAGCGTGCGGTGGAAGAGGTCAGGGGGTTCAGCCGGCAGCTTCGGCCTCCTGTGCTGGATGACCTGGGCCTCATACCGGTACTGGAATGGTTTACACAGGAACTTAAAAAAACTTACGGCCTGGAAGTGCAGGTTGAAATAACCGGCAACCAGCGACGTCTGGAACCCGATACAGAGCTTGCCCTGTTCAGGATAATACAGGAGGCACTGATAAACGCCGCCAAACATTCTGGTGGCAAAAATGCCAGCCTGAAGATAGATTATCTACCTGGCCAGATCGGCATCGTTGTCAGCGATGACGGGCATGGATTCGAACTGCCCGACAGGATAAGTGCTCTGCCGAGGAACGGAAAGCTCGGCCTGGCAGGCATTGAAGAACGCGTGCAGCTGCTGGGCGGCTGGCTCTCTATAGATTCGGGAAAAGATCGGGGTACTGTTTTGCGGGTAGAACTGCCGATATAGAGGTTATCTATTCTGGCCGGTTCTTTGTGTTGTTGGATGATTCGGCAGTATCGTCCGTTTTCCTATGTAAGTCAACCAGATGCGTTCGATCTCCTTTATTAAAACCGGTTATTTTTAACAGCTGTTTATAAAATTTAAAGCCTGCTTCATATTCGGGATTAATCAGTTCATCCACACCGAGCCTTTTCAGGTTTTCAGCTTCGCTCTTTTTATGATATCTTGCCAGTATTTTGATACCGGGGTTGATTATACGTGCGTTTTTAACAGTTGCTGCGACTGCGATAGGGTCAGGATAAGTTATAACCAGTGCTGAAGCTTTGCCGACGTTTGCCTGATGGAGTACAAATGGATTGGAGGCGTCCCCATAGATATGATCTTTATGGTATTTTTTAGCCTCATTGAGACATTCTGGATCGATATCGATGATAATGTAGGGCAGACCTGCCTGATCTAGTCCATTGCAGATGTTCTGTCCAACTCTGCCGTAGCCGGCAATGATAATAGGCCCGGTATCACCTGTTAGGCCGGTGTCCTGAGCCTCATAGATGAGAGTTTTTCGTATTTTCCTCCGATCCATGCCGGCACTTACTCTGGGATAAAGCCCGGTTATTGCGCTTATAGCAAATGGCGTCAGAATCATTGAAATGATAGTGGCTGTGAGCACGTATGAATATATTTGAGGCGTAAAAATACCTTCGCTAAGCGCACCTGCTGCCAGTACGAACCCGAATTCGCCTACCTGGAATAATCCGGTGCCTGTAAACAGGGCGATCCTGTTGTTATAGCCAAATCCTTTAACTATCAGGAATACCGTCGTAATTTTAACGAAAATAATTACAAGAACTATGGAGATTATGATCTGCCAGTTAGAGATAAATGTGTAGGGGTTAAGCAGCATGCCTACTGAGACAAAAAACAGGGTTGCAAAGATATCGCGTAGCGGTGTGATCTCGGCCAGCGCTTGATGGGCAAATCTGGTTGAGCGAAGTATCAATCCGATAAGGAAAGCCCCGAATACCATGGAAAGTCCCAGAATTTGTGTGCCTACTGTTGCTCCCAGACAGATAACGAGGATGGTCAGCAGAAATAATTCCCTGGATCTGATGCCGCCGATATCGCCCAGCAACCATGGGAGCACCCATTGGCCAAGTACGAGAATTGCACCGATAAAAAGGAATGATTTACCCAGAGCCAGACCAAGGCTCATGAAAATATTTTCGCCGCTATTTCCCATTATAGGCAGGATGACCATCATGGCTACCACGCATATATCCTGCAGGATGAGGAATGAAATCATGATGCGGCCGTGGGGTGAACCTAGCTCACCGCGTTCCATGAGTATTTTCAGACAGATGGCGGTACTGCTCAGAGAGATAATCAAACCGAAGAGTATTGACTGCTGGAGCGGCCAGCTGAAAAGCAGCATCCCAGCTATTGTTCCCGCGATGGTTGTAAAGATAATCTGCATCAGACCTCCCCAGATACCCACTTTTCCCGTTTCAATTAACTGTGTGATCGATATCTCCAGACCCACGGTAAACATGAGCAGGGTTACACCGAGGGAGGCTGCTGCTTCGATCATCTGCGTATCTCTAATCCATCCCAGGGTAAAAGGCCCTGCCAGTATGCCGATTATCAGATAGCCGAGGATAATGGGTTGTTTCAGGCGATGGGCAACCATCCCGCCTGCCAGCGCTAAAGCGAGTAAAAACGATAGTGTAATAATCGAATTAATGCCGATCATATTTATTTGCTTTGCTTACAAATTATTCCCGGTCAATATTATAAGCTGGAGAATCATTTAATTTCTGATTTAAAGACAACAGCCCCTAACGGTGGAAGGGTTATATTCAGTGAAAATGGTCGACCGTGAAAACCGATTTGTTCAGCTTCCCTGCCTCCGAAATTGCCATGGCCACTTCCTCCGTAATCCAGCGCATCACTGTTGAGTACTTCCTGCCAGTAACCGCCGCAGGGCACACCGATACGGTAATCAATCCTCGGGACGGGTGTAAAGTTGCAGGCTATTAACATCGTGCCGCCGGACTTTCCCTTGCGAAGGTAACTCAATGTGCTGTTCAAAGCATCATTGCAGTCTATCCATTCGAAACCGCCCCATTCGAAGTCCAGTTCGTGCAGTACCGGTTCGTTGCGATAAAGATGGGCCAGATCGCTAAGCAGTTTCTGGAGGCCTCGATGGAAGGGGAATTGCAGCAGATGCCAGTCAATACTGGTATCGTGATTCCATTCGTGCCATTGTCCGATCTCGTTTCCCATAAACAGCAGTTTTTTACCGGGCTGGGTAAACATATAGGCAAAGAGGAGGCGAAGATTGGCAAACCTCTGCCATTCATCACCGGGCATTTTGCCGATTAATGAACCCTTCCCGTGAACTACTTCATCGTGAGAAAGCGGAAGTATAAAATTTTCGGAAAAAGCATACAGCATGCGGAAGGTTAGCCTGTTGTGATGATATTTACGGTGAACCGGGTTTTTGCTCATATAGTCGAGTGTGTCATGCATCCAGCCCATATCCCACTTCAGGCCGAATCCCAGACCTCCTATATAGGTAGGTCGGCTGACCATTGGCCAGGCGGTTGATTCCTCAGCAATGGTCTGGACATCCGGGTAGTGTCTATATACTTCTTCGTTCAGACGGCGCAGGAAAGATATAGCTTCCAGGTTTTCGTTACCGCCGTATTGATTGGGTACCCATTCGCCTTTTTTTCTGGAATAGTCCAGATAAAGCATGGAAGCCACAGCATCGACGCGCAGACCGTCGATATGATATTTATCCAGCCAGAAAAGGGCACTGCTCAGCAGAAAACTGCGTACCTCGTGTCTTCCATAGTTAAATATGTAGCTTTTCCAATCTGGATGGAAGCCTTTACGTGCGTCGGCATGTTCATACAGGTGCGTGCCGTCGAAGAATCCCAGTCCGTGCACATCCGTGGGGAAGTGCGATGGTACCCAGTCCAGGATGACGCCTATTCCATGCTGGTGCAGGTAATCCACTAAATACATGAAGTCCTGGGGTGTACCGTAACGGCTGGATGGTGCAAAATAGCCGGTGGTCTGGTAGCCCCAGGATCCGTAAAAAGGATGCTCCATGATGGGGAGAAATTCCACATGGCTGAATCCCAGGTTATTGACATAATCAGCCAGGCGGGGTGCCAGTTCCCGGTAATTGAGGGGTCTATTTTGTTCCTCGGGCACACGCATCCAGGATCCGGCATGTATCTCGTAAATTGAAATCGGCGCATTTAGCGCATTATGCTCCTTACGTTTCTTCATCCACGCGTCATCCTGCCAGTCGTATGTAAGATCCCATACGATTGATGCACTGCCCGGCGGCTGTTCACAGAAAAATGAGAAGGGGTCCATTTTATCAACGCGGTACTTTTTTACACGGGAGACGATGTGATATTTATACAGTGACCCGCGAACCACACCGGCGACAAAGCCTCCCCAGATTCCGGATGACTCAATCGGTTGGAGACTGCAGGCGTTTTTATCCCAGCCGTTGAAATCGCCCATCACCCAGACCTGTTCGGCGTTGGGCGCCCAGACGGCAAAATAGACGCCCTCTTTTCCGTTGTGCACGATCAGGTGGGCGCCCAGTTTATCATACAGCCGGAGGTGGCTGCCTTCATTGAAAAGATAAAGATCGTCCTTACTCAATAAGCCGGTCATTTTGCTTCTCCTGCTCGGGACTTGTTTATTATAGGTCATTACGAGGCTATATGCCCTTTTATATAAATTGTACAGCTAAAGAAAATGGATGATATATCTGTTGCCGGCTGAGCCGGTCTTCAGCCATCGAAGGTAAAGCCTTTTTCTGTGAATAGCCTTACGCAGGCGTCAACTGCCTGTTCATCGTACAGTATGCCTCTATTGGTGGTGATTTCCTCCAGGGCTTTATCCAGTCCCAGCGCAGGGCGGTATGGGCGATGCGACAGCATAGCTTCGACCACGTCGGCCACGGCCAGAATCCTTGCCTCAGCGACGATTTGATCGCCTTTCAAGCCCTCGGGATAGCCGGACCCATTCATCCTCTCATGGTGCTGCAGTACAATCCGACAGACCGGCCAGGGGAATTTAATGGTTTTGACGATGTTGTAGCCTGCTTCGGCATGGGCTCTGACCAGATTTCTCTCAAGTTCGGCCAGCTTGCCTGGTTTGCTTAAAATCTCAGAAGGTACATATACCTTGCCCACATCGTGCAAAAGCCCGGCAACACGCAATGCAAGCATCTTTTCCTCAGGAAGGCCCATCTCCCGTGCTATCGCCAGCGCCAGCCTGGTTACCCTGTGCTGGTGTCTGGCCGTATAAGGATCACGGATCTCGCTCATAGTAGCAATGGCTTCGATGGTACCCTCCAGTGTCATATTTACCTGTTGCAGTGCGTCTTTAAGCTGCTCTTCCATCTTTTTGCGTTCGGTAATATCACGTAAAACGGAAATGTTAACTCTCCGGCCTTCTATTTCTATTGAACGTACCCTTGCTTCGACTTCAATTGTGGTGTTATCCCCGGTCACACATGCTATTTCAAAGGAAAGGTCGGCCTCCCGTGTTGCCGTAGCCAGTTTTTCTTCCAGCATCGGTATATCAGCGGGGTGGACCAGCTGGCGTATATTCATGGAAAGAAGCTGATCAACCGTGTAATGATAGCTTCTGGCTGCTGTTTCATTGACATATGAGATTTCTCCATTTTCATCGAAGGCGATAATGCTGTCATAAGCCGAGTCCAGCAGAAGAGCTCTTGACCTGAGTTTTTCTTCATGCTCAACCCGATCTGTAATATCATGTACCAGCCCTCGCAGGCCGACTATCTTTCCCTCGTTATCCCTTACGGGCAGGATGGATTCTTCAACATACACATGTTTTCCATCCTTTCGAACAAACACAAGGGATATGCGTTTTACGGGAATACCGGTCAGGTATACGCTGGAAAAAATGCTTACATGTTTTTTTATATCTTCGGGACGGGTATAGACTTTGTAGTTCATGCCCATCAGCTCTTGGCGGCTGTAACCGAACATGCGGCAGAGGGCGTCGTTGAAAAAGGTGTAATTGCCTTTTTCGTCGATCTCGTAATAGGCCTCGTCCATCTCATCCAGTAATGTGCGGTATTTTTCTTCGCTTTCCCTGAGGGCGCATCTCGCCTTTATCCGTTCGATTGCTATGCCTATGTCGCTGGCGATGGTTTCCAGTGCTCTGAGGTTAATCTCGGGGATGCTATTTTGCTCGTGTGAGCATAATACCAGACAGGCGGTGATTTTCTGCCGGTATAAAACCGGAACGGTGGCGACAAATGTGAGCTTTTCGTCTTTAAACTGCTCGTCAAAAGGAGGTATGAACTGGTCGTTTCGAGCGTAAGATGGCTTTCCCCTCATAATTAATCGCGTGTTATCGGAATCGGCCGGGAAATATCCAAATTTAGCCATGGTTTCCGCTGAAAAGCCTTTATAGGAGGATGCTTTAAAGGCGCCGCTTGATTCATCCAGCAGATAAACAACTCCCGAATCCATTTGCGATATTTGCAATGCGGCTTCAAGGCAGTCTTTCAGCGCGGCATCCATTTCTTCTGTATTTGCCAGAGCACTGGCCAGCCCGTGCTGGATAGCTGTAATCCGGTCTAATATTTTTCTTTCTGTTATATCCCTTCCGAAAAAAGAAAGTCCGGTTATGTAACCCGCGGGCGATATTATGGGGTTAACTGAAAATTCGAGGTCCAGTGGCTGGTGGTCCATGTCGTAGTGCCATTCAAATATTATCCTTTCGCCCTTCAAAGCGCGGGTAATTATATCCTGCCAGAATGATTTTCGTTCAGAATCAAGGGTTGAAATCATGTTCATGCCTTCTTTCAGTTCTGTGCCGAGCGCTTTCTGGAAGTATTTTTTTGCCATGGTGTTGGCGGCGATTACATGGGAGTCCCTGTCTACCGAAAAAATGGCATCGGTGGTATTTTCGATAATGGCATACAGTCGGGATTCGCTTTCCTGGAGAGCCCTGCCGGAAAGGAAACTGTCCGTGATATCAGAAAATGTGGTATATACCTGATAGGGCCTGTCATCCCCGTTTTCCACCAGTGGGATTGCATCGATCTTAATCCAGCGGTATTCCTCTTTGAGTGGATTGAAAATCCCCATTATAGCGCCCTTGACAGTCTGACCGGTTCGTAAGGCTATCATGGCGGGGTGTTGGTCTCCGGGGTAATCGGAGCCGTCTTCCCGAATGGCGCGCCAGCGTGGGTCGTAGGAGGTACGCCCCATAATCTGGTCTTCGCTGAGGCCGAGTATATTTAAAGCTGCCGGATTGGCTGATATGATTGAGCCACTGGCATCCTGAAAAACCACCCCCTGAGGAATGGTTCGGAAAAGCAAGTGGTATCGTTCCTCGCCGAGTTGCATTGCCTTTTTATCTGTTTTGTGCTGTTTTATCTCAGTCTCAAGCTCTTTTATCCTGCCTTCAAGCCTGCTCAGGAGGCGCTCTTCAAGCGCTACCATCGCCTTGTTCAGGCTCGTGGGCTTTGGCTTTCTTCCTCTTTTGAGGGCTATCGGTTTACCCGAGGCAACTTTTTCGATGGTATTGACGAGGTCATCCGGTTCCAAAGGCCGGCGTATAAAGGCCTGTGCACCTATCTTTGAGGCCAGGTCTTCATCATCGTGATCGATATACACATCTGTAATGAGGATGAATGGTATTCTCTTTAATTTCTCGTCGCACCTGCATTCCTGTAAGAGCCGGATGCTGTCCATGGATGGTATCGAGACACCGGCGAGTATAAGGTCGAAGTTATCAGGGCGCAGCTTTTCCAGTGCATCTTTGCCGTTTGCCGCACATACCACATTAAAGCCCCGGCCTTTTAACCATGACTCAAACACCGATCGGTTATCTGCCGATTCATCCACAACCAGTATTTTTAAATTCACCTTTGCCTGCGCTCCGCACTGACCAATAAATTTTATGCTACAGAACAATGCTGAAGATATATTTACAATTGCGGTTTAAATATATCTTCGTATTTATCCATTGGATATGTCAAGTGTCTAACTCAGTTAATTATCGCATATTGAAAGTATATCTGCACTTTGATGGCGTATCTTATATGCTACCGTTTCAGTCAGAAGGTAAAATCGATTATGCTATAATTGGTTTACCGGGATAGAGGTTATGGGAATAAAATATTTACGCGAAGTTGAGCTGGTAAATCCGGTTATGGTGGCCTGCTGGCCGGGTATAGGAAATATTGGATTGATTGCAGTTGATTTCCTGCGGCGGTCACTGATGGCTGAAGAGCTGGCCTATATAGAACCGTGGGAATTTTTTTATCCCAATCGGGTGATTATCCGCAAAGGGGTCATCATGGAAGTCGGATTTCCCGGAAGCGAGTTTTTCTTCAAGCGGACTGCCAGTCGAGACCTGATCATCTTTACCGGGGAGGAGCAGCCGGCAGAGGGCGGCCGTGTGTATGCGGAAGGTAGCAAGGCCTACAGGATGGCCAATATGGTGCTTGATGTGGCTCAGAAGTTCGGTTGTACGCGCATTTATACTTCGGGTGCGGCAGTTGCGCCAATACATCATACCGCACGATCACGGGTATGGGCAGTACCCAATACGGCGAGACTGCTGGATGAACTGAAAGGTTATGAGAATACGGTGCTCATGTCGGACATTGAGGGTCGGGAAGGTCAGGGAAATATAACCGGCATGAACGGACTTCTTCTGGGTGTTGCCCGAAGGCGAGGTATCGATGCGGTATGTATGATGGGTGAAATCCCGGTATACCTGCAGGGCTTTCCCTTTGTTTATCCCAAGGGCTCTAAATCGGTGCTCGAAGTGCTGACGAAAGCACTGGGTATATTTGTGGATATGACGGAGCTTAATAAGCTGGCGGAACAAAGCGAACTGGAGCTGACTTCTCTGTATGATAAACTGCCATCTGAAATCAAAAACCAGCTTGACCGATTGAGGCAGTCCACTGTGGCTGCGCCGGAAAGTGGCGAGGTAATTACGGAAGAAGATAAGAAGAAAATACTAGAGGATATCGACAAGTTTTTTAAACGCGGTGGTGAATCCTGATGGAGCCGGAAATGGATGATTATTCCATTATAAAGAGACTGGAATTAAAAGACTCTGTTATGTTAGCCGGCTGGATGGATGATGCCAGTGATATCGGACAGCGCACTCTCGATTATATTATCCGCCAAACGGAGTGCGAGTTATGTGCGGAGATATTGCCGGATACCTTTTTCCCCATGTCGGGTGTAAGTGTGGTGGATGATGTAGCACAATTTCCCGAATGTAAATTTTATTCCAGCCAACATCGTAACCTGTTGGTTTTCAGGGGAAATATACCGAGGATGGACTGGTACAGATTTCTTCAGGCGGTTATAGATGTGGCTCAAATCTACAGAGTGAAAGAGATTTACACAGTCGGCGCCATGGTCTCGGTGGCCGCACATACCATGCCCCGGATACTGGTGGCGATTGCCAATACCGCCGAGGTTAAAAGCGAGCTCGAGCCATACAATGTAATGACCGATTCCGATTTTGAAACACCCGCAGGACAGAAACCCACACTCAGTTCCTATCTGGCATGGTTGGCAGGGCAGAGAAATATTACCGCGGTGAACCTCTGGGTACCGGTGCCCTTTTATCTGGTGCAGGCTGAGGATCCGAGGGCCTGTAAGCGGCTGATATATTTTTTCAATGACAAGTATAAACTCGGTGTAGATTTTACCGGGCTGGATGCGGAGATAGCCTCGCAAAATAGAAAAATGGCAGCATTATTTCAGAAATCACCGGTCATTGAAAGCTATGTACGCAGGCTGGAAACGGGTGAAGGTCTGGATGCTGAGCAGAGCGAGCAGCTGGTAAATGAGGTCTTAGAGCATTTGAAAAAAGACGGCTGAGATTGTTATCGCCATCTGTGAGACCCGCTTTTACTTTTTGTGCTGAAGCTATACCGGATGATCTGGTATAATTTATCGTTGATTAAACGACTAATCAGGAGGAAAATTTCATGACTGTCGAATACCAGAAGGAAGGCAGAGTTGCCATCATCACGCTGAACCGTCCGGAGGCCTTAAATTCATTTGATCCAGATCAGATCGAGCAGTTCAATAAATGCATTTATGATTTCAACAACGATGATGAGCTGTGGGTGGCCATTATTACAGCTAAGGGTGAGAGGGCCTTTTCGGTGGGCGCCGATATTAAAACCACCTTACCGCGTATCCAGTCAAGTGCGCACAGGAGTGAAATGCCCGCACCTGCCATCTGCGAGGGGATGCAGGTCTGGAAGCCGCTTATAGCCGCCGTCAATGGAGCCTGTCTGGGAGGTGGCTTTGAAGTGGCGCTTGCCTGTGATATCAGGATAGCGTCGGAAAATGCCACATTCGGTTTTCCTGAGATAAACCTCGGCCTGATTCCCGGCTGGGGAGGAACGCAGAGGCTGCCGAGGGTCATTCCGCTTGCCAGGGCTTTAGAGATGCTCACCACGGCCAGGCCTATCGATGCTCAGGAAGCTTACCGCATCGGATTGGTCAACAGGGTTGTGCCCGCTGCCGGGCTGATGGACGAGGCCAGGAAAATGGCAGATGCTTTGCTGAAGCCGGCACCGCTGGCTGCCAGAGCAGCTAAACGGGCTGCCCTTGAGGGTATGAATACCACTCTTTTGAATGGACTCGAGCTTGAATATCAGCTTGAGAAACAGGTGACCGCAACAGAGGACTTTATCGAGGGGAGAAATGCCTTCATCGAAAAAAGGAAGGCCAATTTTAAGGCGAAATAAAAAAATTGTAAAGGAGAAGGATAATGGCATTTAAGAAGATAGGTGTTGTCGGCTGTGGGCTTATGGGCCGCGGCATTGCTGAGGTCAGCGCAAAATCGGGTTATGATGTGGTGGTATCCGAGATCAATAAAGAGCTGCTTTCCAAAGGTATGTCGGCGATCGATCAATCGCTGGCCAGGGCGGTAGAAAAGGGTAAGATGTCAGCCGCCGATAAGGATAAGGTCATGGGGAGGATTAAGGGTACCATTGATATGCAGGATTTCAGCGACTGTGATCTTATAGTGGAAGCGGCAATAGAGAATCTGGATCTGAAGAAAAAGATCTTTGCCGATCTTGATAGGATATGTACGCCGTCGGCTATTTTAAGTACCAATACCTCCTGCCTGTCGGTTACGGATGTTGCAGCGGTAACCCGGCGATCTGACAAGGTACTTGGTTGTCATTTCTTCAATCCTGTGCCGGTGATGCAGTTGCTGGAACTGGTGAAGACCATAACCACCAGTCAGGCTACACTGGAAGCTGCCATCGATTGGGGTAAATCCCTGGGTAAAACAATCATAATTGCACCCGATCGGCCGGGATTTATCGTCAACCGTGCTTTCCTGCCGTATATGGTAGAGGCTATAGAGATGTATGAACAGGGTGTGGCGACCAGAGAAGATATTGATACCGGTGTGAAACTGGGACTGAATCATCCCATGGGGCCGCTGACGCTGGCCGATATGGTTGGTCTGGATACGCTTTTATTTATAATGGATGCTATTTACGCAGAGACGAAGAGCCCTAAATTTATCGCACCGGTGCTGCTGCGTAAAATGGTCGCTGCCGGACACTTTGGCCGTAAATCGGGCAAAGGTTTTTACGATTATAAATAAATAGTTAAAGGGGTATCTGAAACCTTTGAGCGGGTATTGAAGTCTGCGGACTTTAATGTCTGCTTTATGTATAATATCGGCATGAAGATAAGGAAGGCGCGTGAGCTGGGGTTCTGTTTCGGTGTGCGCCGTGCCATCCGCATTATCGAAACCGAAGCCGGCGGCGGTAAAAAGATAGTAACCCTCGGGCCTGTAGTTCATAATAAAAATGTGGTAGCCAGGTTGAAAAATATGGGTGTGGAAGTGGTTAGCAGCATAGATAATCTTCAGAACGGTATTGTGGCCATATCCTCGCATGGTGCTTCTCCGGGAATCCATCAAAAGATCAAATCAAACGGCGGAACGGTAATCGATACCACCTGTCCTACGGTGAGAAGTGCCCAGAAAACTGCCCGGCGGCTGGCCCGGGAAGGGTATAGCATTATTATTTTCGGCGACGCCGATCATCCCGAGGTCAGGGGCTTGCTGGGTTGGGCGGAAGATAGGGCACTGGCTTCACAGGATGCCGGCGACATAGATCTGGGAAAGCTGGAAAATCGTATAGGTATAATGGCGCAGACCACGCAAACTCAGGCTGATTTCACCGGATTTGTAACACATCTTATGGAGCGGTTGTTGCCGTGGGCCAAGGAAATACGGGTGGTTAACACGCTTTGCAGTGAGACCCAGAAGCGTCAGAAGGCAGCCGAAGAGATAGCCGGTTGCAGCGATCTTATGATCGTGGTGGGCGGATACAACAGCGCCAATACGCGCAGACTGGCTGAGGTATGTTCCAGATTGGTGGAAACCTACCACATCGAGAGTTCAGATGAGATAAAAGGAGATTGGCTGAAAGGAAAAAATACTGTGGGCATTACGGCGGGTGCTTCCACACCGGATGAGGCTATAGAGAAGGTTATAGACAGGATAAAAAGCCTTGCAGCTTTTCTATAACAGTTTAAGGACTATGACGGTGTTCCGCAGGACGAAGCGACGATCTCTGAATAAATAAAATAAAAATCGTACAGGAGGCGGGAACAGAATGAGAAGGTATGGTACATTTCTCAATGAGTCAAGCAGAATGCTGGTGCAAAATGTCAGGGATTTTGTGGATCGGGAGATTATGCCGGTCAGGATACAACTCGATGAGAGCCGTGAGGCGTGTGAAAAGGTGATGGCTAAGCTGGTGGAAATGGGTATGCAGAAGTACGGGCTCTCGCCGAAATACGGCGGTCTGGCAATCGGGTCGATTGTTGAATACTGTGCTGTCTGTGAAGAGCTTGCCAGAGGCGATGCCGGTATAGCTACTGAGATTACATGTCCGGAGTGGCTGTTTGGACCGGCCATGCGTGCGCGTAATCATCTGGTGCTGGAAAAATTCATGACACCCTTCTGCTCGGATAAACGGCATGTGGCCTGTTTCGCCCTTACCGAACCCGAAGGTGGTTGCAACGGGGAAGACGGTACCCAGCGTGGCAGGACGCTCAGAACGATTGCCAGACGGGAGGGTGATGAATGGGTGATTAACGGCAGTAAGCGCTGGCCCGGTGGTGCGGGTATAGCGGAGATTTATGGCGTACTCTGCACAACCGACCCGTCAGTGGGTGAGGAGGGTGTGGCGTTGATATATGTGCCTAAGGGTGTGGCGGGACTATCCTTCGGTAAACCTGAAAACAAGATGGGAATGAGGTACAGCGATGTTAACGCCGATATCTATTTTGATAATGTGCGGGTTCCACTGCAGTACCGCTGTGCCGGGCCGGGAGAAGATTGGAAGCTTTTCCGTGCGGCCCTGGCTTTCGGACGTCTGAGCACCGCAGCCTTTGCTACAGGCTGTGCACAGGCTGTGCTGGAGATAGTTATCGAGTATACCGGCACAAGATATTACAAAGGCAAAGCGGTTAGGGAGCATACATTGCAGGCGGCTATGATAGCAGATATGGCAATAGCCGTTGAAACAGCACGTGCTTATTATCTAAGCGTAGCTTCTATGTTTGATAAACGTGAGGGATTCGGGGATCCGGGAGACCGCTTTCTCATGGGTAAAGCCAGCGCCGCAAAGGTTTATGCCTGCGATGCAGTGGAAATGGTGTGCAATCGGGCCATGGAACTGATGGGAGCCTACGGCTATATAAAGGAGTTCCATGTGGAAAAATATCTGCGCGATAGCAAGATTCTGCAGTTATGGGAAGGCGGAGGACAGCTGGGCCGGATAGAAGCATCTATGAGCTATTACGATATAAACTGAGCTGAGTTTATCCCAACTCGTTGCTTAACTTCCTTCCGCCGAGGACATGAAGGTGGATATGAGGTATCACCTGCGTGCCATCCGGTCCGCAGTTTATGGATAACCTGTAGCCGCTGATGGCGATCCCTTCTTTTTCGGCGACCTTCCTGGCTACCAGCAGCATCTTTCCAGCCAGCATCTGCTGATCATCGGTTAGGTCGTTAATCGATGCGATGTGCTTTCTGGGAATGATCACGTCATGTACGGGTGCCATGGGATGTATATCCCGGAAAACCAGAAAATCGGCATCCTCATAGACGATATCTGCCGGTATCGAGCCGGCCGCTATCTGGCAGAAAATGCAGTCCATTGCCATAAGATCAAGCTATTCTAATTGTCTGACAGGTAGTGGTGCGTTCAATGCCGCTTATTTTATGGAAATGCTCGGTTATTAACTTGCCCACACTGTCTACAGATTCCCCTTCTACGACAGCGATGATGTCGTAGGGCCCCATGACGGCATCCACCGATTTAATGCCTTCGAGTTTCTTAAGGGCGGTGAGTACCGATTTGGTCTGTCCTACCGATGTAGTGATAAGAACGAATGCTTTGGCTGCCATAGTACCACCTCCATTTTCTCAAATTTTAGCCTATAGCGCAGGTATTACGCAAGCGCTGAATTTCCTGTTCGGTATAGCCCAGTATGCCCATTATCTCATCGGTGTGCTCACCGGGATAGGGAGCGAGACTCCTTACTCTGCCCGGTGTCCCCGATAGCTTGATGCTGATGCCGGGATGCTTTACCCTGCCGAGAGTAGGGTGATCGAACTCCAGCAGCATTTTGCGGTGAAGCAGTTGTGGGTCGGTGAAGATCTCTTCAATAGAATAGACCTTGCCTACCGGCACATCTTTGCTGGCCAGATAGTCGAACCATTCATCTCTGGTACGCGTGAGGAATATCTGCTGGAGCTCCTGTTCGACCCTTTTCCACGAATGGTCATCCGGTTTTCCGGCAAAATGCAGGACGTTAAATGAATATTCTTTCAAATCTTCGCGGTCTATGGCCCGGCAGAGGTTTTCCCAGAACCAGCCTTCAATACAGCCGATACTGATCAGTTTACCATCTCGGGTGGAATAAGTCCTGTAATAGGGATATGCACCCGTCAGTGCCCATTCTCCACGGGGAAAGGTTAAACCGTTTCCCAGATAGAGCTGGAGGAAAAAGGTCATAATGGTGATAACGCTATCTGTATAAGAAATGTCAACATGCTGGCCCTGACCGGTATTCTGTCTGGCATATAATGCGGTTAAAATCCCGATAGCTCCGCTTAATGAGGCACCCGCAAAGTCGGCCAGTAGATTGAGAGGTATGGTCGGCGGTTGATCGGCCGATCCGATCAAATTTAATGCGCCGGCTATGGAGATATAGTTTATATCGTGACCGGCGTACTGGCTGTAAGGGCCATCCTGCCCATATCCGCTGAGGGAGCAGTAGATCAAACGTGGATTGATTGTACATAATGTTTCATAGTCCACTCCCATGCGTTTGACCACGCCTGGCCGGAAACCCTCTACCACCACATCGGTTTCTCTGGCCAGCCGGTAAAATACCTCCTGCCCTGCGGCCGATTTGAGGTTGAGCACTATGCTTTTTTTATTGCGATTTAAAGCGTTGAAGGCCTGGGCTTTTTTAAGTGCTTCAGCCTGCTCTCCATTATACACACCCGCTCCTTTGGAGCCGGATTTGGGAGGAGCCTCCACTTTGATAACCTCGGCGCCCAGATCACCAAGTATCATGGTACACAGCTCTCCGGGCGGCAGATGCACCAGTTCCAGAATACGTACACCATTTAAAGCCGACATACTCTCTCCCGATTGTTTTGTTTATTAAAATTTCGCCCGATAATATCGATGCTGCCTCACATTTATTTCCTTCCGGAACGGAGGCAGCACCGGTCAGGCTAACTTATTTCAAAGGTGTTTCGCAAATTGTCCAGAATCCGGATTACCGGCTGGTCCTGATTGAGTGTATAGAAATGAAAGCAGCGAACACCATTTTCCCATAGGTCGAGGCATTGTTCGGTGGCCAGATCTATGCCGGCCTTGACCACATCGTCCGGATTTTCCAGCTCTTCAAATTTTACGTAGATGGGGATGGGGATTTCTACGCCGCTGAGCTCGCTGAAACGCTCGACTTTATCGAAATCAGTTATAGGCATTATCCCCGCGATTACCGGGATATCGATGCCTGCCTGTTGAAAGCGGTCCATCATCTGGTAAAAATAAAAGTTTTCAAAAAACATCTGGGTAATGGCAAATTCGGCTCCCGCATCTATTTTTTGCTTGGTATAAGCCGTGTCCAGCCCGATATTGGGTGACTCTAAGTGGCCTTCGGGGTAAACGGCTACTCCTATGCAGAAATGCCTGTAAGAAGCGATGAAGCTGACAAGGTCGGCGGCGTAGCGAAAATGCTTCTCACCGTCGAAAATCTCGGGGCCGTATTCTTCCGGATCTCCACGCAGTGCCAGTATATTTTCTATACCCGTGTCCCTGTAATAGTTGATCACCGGTTCCAGTTCGCTCCGCCGTGGGTCGGCACAGGTTATGTGCGGCATGACGGTGAGGCCGATAGTGTCGTGAAATATCTTAACTATTCGTCGGGTTTTCTGAAGGGTATTTTTCCCCGAATGTTGAGTAACCGAGATGAAAGAAGGATTAAAAGCCTTCAATCTATCGATTCGTTCTAAGAGCTTCTCTTCACCGGCGGGTGTAGCAGGAGGGAAAAACTCAAAGGACAGGCTTCTATTATTTGATCGGATGATTTCGCTTATTTTCATAATATGACATAATGCAGGTCAGCAATAACCTGAATGCAACTATCATACAATCGCTACAATCGAAAAATCAAATTATGATATAGTATATAGTGTACAGCTTTTAAAATATAAAGGTAAGGTAGGGGCCATTGAAAAGCTCGGCATCGGCAAAATTTCTCGTCTGGTTGATTATATTATCAGCGGCACTTGGCGCAGGTTGTGTAAAAGTCAGGATACCCGAGGGCGAAAAGGGGCCAGTTTCGCTCAGCGAAATTACCACGGCTACCTCGGTATCAGCCGCCGGTCAACCACTATCAGTGGCTAACAGTTTTTCAGCCGCAACTCCGGTCATCTATGTTTGTGCCAGGGTAAATAACGCACCCGAAAATACCACGGTGGCCGTTAAATGGGTCTATTTCGGGGGTGAGGGTGGAACGATTTCGGAACAGGTGATCTCCGAGGACAGCCTGAACGTACGGGGGACAAGCTACATTGCCTTTAAGCTCAGTCCTCCTTCGGGTTTATGGGAGCCGGGCAGGTATTCGGTATTGCTGTATTTGAATAATGCGGAGATTGCGACCACATCCTTCAGCGTGACAGCAGTCCAGAAGGCAGATGCACCAGCCCCTACTGTAAGTTATTTCAGGGCCTTCCCTGAATCAATCAGCACCGGGCAGGCTGTAACGCTGAGCTGGAGCACAATGGGTGCTGACACGGTAACCATTGCAGGTCTGGGTAATGTGCCACCGGTCGGGAACAAGATTGTACTTCCCGTCAACAGCCGGGAATATATCCTGACCGCCGTAAATAAAGCCGGCAGTACCACGGTTAAAGTTTCTATCACCGTTACATCTTTTATCAGCGACAAGCCCGATCTGACCATCACAGATTTCTGGGTGGAAGGGGACAGAGCTTATTATAAAATCAAAAATATCGGCCAGACCAGGGTAATACCGGAAACTTATACCAACCCGAATGCCAAACCGAGTCTGACCTATCTTTATATTGAGGGCAACTACCGTGATTCAAGCCGGGTGGAAGTGCTGGCGCCGGGTGAGGAAAGGACACTCTATTTCCCCAACTATCAGTGGCCATATGGCACCGAGCGAAGATACTCCATACCCATTCGTATATGTGCTGATGGGCAGAATCTGATCGGAGAATATGATAAAAACAACAACTGTCTGGTGCTTGACTGGTAGCGCAGCAGGCGTTTATTAAGCTGGACGTATGGATAGTAAATTTCTTTAAAGTGGGAGGCACCTAAATGAAAAATAGATTTCGTTATTCAATTACGCTGTTTTTAACCGTGTTTTTACTGTTTGTCTGCTCTACGGGATGCATAAAAATCAGTACGGGTGGTGGCACTTTGCCGGTCAGCGATATAAGCCTGTCCACCGCTATTGATAGCGAGTCCAAACCGGTTGCACCTTCAAATACGTTTGCAGTGACAGACGAGACCATTT
>DAOTVU010000026.1:0-17565 GCA_034436215.1 Dehalococcoidia bacterium | reverse complement strand
ATACTCAAACACTTTAATCAGGGAATTTGAGCCATTCTCAGGACCGGTCTTCTCCTTAGATCCGTATACCAGCTTATAGTTCTTCAGGGCTTCGAGGGGCACCGGGCTGGTATATGGGTCTGCGCCTACGATCTCGTAGTTCTTGCCCTTCTGGCTATCCATGAACCTCACAGCCTCGTCATAGCTTTTAAATTTCTTATCATCTAAGATCTCTTTTATTTTCTGTCCATTCTGCAACTGCACTTCTCGATATTCAATTACATCCACATTGGCGGGGATAACCTGTTTTCCTTCAAAATTGTACAGGCGTATCAACATACATCGATAGTAATCGGGATGAAAAAGAATGGATGGAACATATTTATCATCCTGCTTCTGAATATATACTTCGTAGTATTTTTGATATGATTCCTGATTCCAGGTCGGCAGGGCATGAAATTTACCGTCATAGGAAGCCAGCTCGAAATCAACCACCACATAGCGGATGTACAGGTCTTTAATCACCTTCGCAGCTTCTTCTTCGCTCTGTGCCAGAAAATATTTATATTCGCCCCGCTCGGCAGATGTACCCGGATTTGAAAACGGTATTCGCCTGCCAATTCTGGTAATCCAGTAGCCGTAGTCCCACCAGGCCAGAACTCCGTATGCGTTGCGCGGATATACGTATCCACCCGGTTCACCCGGAGCCTTAAATATGCCATAATAGGCTTCTGCATCACCCAGCGGCTCGGGAGTATTTGTCCGCATCCAGTCCAGCGTCTCACACCACGCATTGGAAGGTGCAAACAGCGGCTGGCTGGCAAGGTCTATCGATGGTTTTTCCCCCTTCGGCCAGGGCCCGAGGTTGGGATATATCATAACCAGCAAAACCACTACCAGCGTTACGGACATCCAGACATATTTTCCTCGTGAGGGACTTTTCTCAGCAGCCAGCCTTCGCCTGGCGGCTTTGGTTCTGGCCACTGTCTGTCTTACTGCTGCCGCCGACTTCTCTTTTCCAAATCCGGCAAAACGCATTATCCACCAGGCAAAACAGGCCGACAGCAGCGCGATATTCACAGCAAAATAATAGGCAAAGCGGCGCATGGCCAGTGTCGCCAGCAGGATAACAATGCTCCATACGATAAGCATCAATTTCTGCGACTCCGGTTTCTTTACCGCCTGCCAGATCACCAGCACCAGACCGGCAAGCCCGAGCAAAAGACCGGATGTATAGTTACCCAGAGCGACACTGATGGTGAAATTGCCCCTGTTCAGTAATAAAGGCTGCATTTCCATGATGGTCGTCTCGGGCCTCCAGGCGAATACCCTGTACAGTTGATCAAGCATGGCGATAAACAGGTTCGGGGTAATCAAAAATATCAAAAATAGAATGATCAGGCTGAGGGTACCTACGGCAACTATGAATAAAGGCCTCTTCAGCTCCCTGCGCCTCATAAATTCCGAGATGATAACATAAGCTGTTATCATACCAATTGCGCCCAGCATCGATAGGGGCGTATACAGGCTGCGTGACTGGGGCATGAATATTATCAGTCCGGTGAATAAGCTGATAACACCGGTGATACCAACGGCTGTTGTACTGCGTCCGGCCATATGATCAACGATAATCTGGACAAGCAGATAGATGAAAATAATCAGAACAAAAACGGGGGCGCCTACCCAGGTCAGGGCAAATAACCCGAGTGCGATGCCGCACAGAACGGCGGTAACTGCCGGCATTATAACCGTTTTCCACCCTTTTTCCTCGATAGTTTTCAGGTCTTTCCCTTCAGCCTGCCTAATTGCCAGCATCAGCAGGAGCATGACCAGTGCCGACCACATAACTTCTGCAACATGCTGATCCGTATATCCCAACAAAGAACGATTTAGATATTCACCCGGCATGATGGCCAGCATCAAAGCCGCCAGCAGTCCGACCCATTTATTTATCAGCTCCCGGCCGATGAAATAAACGATTATCACTGTGATCGCCGCCATCAGCGGCGGAATATAAACTGCAATTACATCCACAAAATGCTGGCCTGGCCTTCCCAGTCCCAGAAGCCAGATAATGGCAGCCATTGTATAGGAAAAAAAGTCCGGATTTAAATCGGTATTTCTGCCCTCGGGGTACATGAAGTATGGATCAAACGGAGTCATGGTGGGGAAATGTTTTACGATATTATCCACCATCCGCATGTAGTAATAGGCATCTATGCCGGTCATTTTCACCCAATCGGTGGTAAATACCTGATTAAAGGGCAGGACGATTCTCAGCCAGAGACCGAGCGCGATGATGCATACGAGCAGGACAACCACAATCAGCCAGGAAGGTATCTTATTCTTCATTATTCTCCAACTTGACCCGGCGTAGATTATATATGTGCTTTATACCAATTGGCAAGCAGCGAAGATATGTTGAATTGACTTTATCGTCTCTGGGGGATAATATGTTAAAAAATTGAATAATCAGCGCAAGGTACCGGAGAGTGATCTCCGGCTGAAAGGATAGCAAGCCGGTGTAATTCCGGCACAGTCCCGCCTGCTGTTACAGTCAGAACGCCGCCTTGCCCAGAGCTACCTCCGCGGAGTAAGGGGGTGGGATTTAGATTTGATAAAGTCCCCCTGCTCACAGGAGCAGGGTTTTTTGTTTCCGGGCAGGATAATTCTGCCCGCTGGATCATATAAATGGATAGTACGCTGGAAAGTGCATCAAACGTTTATATCAAACGGCTTCGAACGGGATGGATGGCGATTACAGGAGCGGTCGTATTGCTTGTTACAATCACCATCGTGGCCAGCACCGTCGGCAGTATAACCATACCTTTTACAGATATTATCAATATTCTCATAGCCAGAATACTGATGCCCGATCGTTTATCCTCTTATCCGCTTACCGAAACCATTATATTGCTGGATATCAGATTACCGCGTATTTTTATGGCAGGATTGGCCGGCGCAGCGCTGGCAATATCAGGTGCAGCCTACCAGGGAATGTTCCGTAACCCTCTTGCCGATCCCTACTTGATAGGGGTTTCACAGGGTGCGGCATTGGGTGCCGTCATCGGGTTTCTGCTGCCTTTCAATATGCCCGTCATCGTCATTCCGGTGCTGGCGTTCTTCGGAGCCGTTCTGAGCGTGCTGGCCGTATTTTTCATCTCCCGCACGGGCAGGACACTGCCTCTGACAACTATGATTCTGGGAGGTGTAGCGGTAGGAGCATTCCTTGCATCCATTACTTCTTACCTGCTCATTGTTTCAAACGACAGACTGCACGGCATAATCTTCTGGCTTCTGGGGACATTTGCACTGGCAGATTGGGACCGTATAAACCTCATGCTGCCTTACATACTCGCAGGTTCATCGGTGATTATCCTGCTGGCACGTCCGCTGAACGTAATGCAACTGGATGAAGAGCAGGCCCGCCAGCTCGGCATAAATGTGGAAGCGATCAAGCTCATCGTCATTGCATCGGCCACCCTCAGCACTGCCGCCGCAGTATGTTTCTGCGGTGTAATAGGGTTTGCGGGCATTATCATCCCCCATACCGTAAGGCTCATATTCGGCCCCGATCACAGGCTGCTGCTGCCCCTCTCCCTGCTGATGGGCGCATCTTTCCTCATACTGGCTGATACAGCTGCCAGAACTGTAATCATGCCCACGGAAATACCGATCGGCGTGATAACGGCTTTTATCGGCGCACCTTTCTTCCTTTACCTGCTGAGGCAGAAGAAAAAGGCGGTATTCTGATGGCGATAATCTCCCTTTCTAACGTCGATTTCAAATACGGTAAATGCAACGCCCTGGACAGCATCGATATTGAAACCCGACAGAATGAACTGCTGGGTATCATCGGTCCCAATGGCTCGGGCAAAAGCACACTCCTCAAGTTGATGTCCGGGCTTCTGCATCCGCTGACTGGCACAGTCTGCCTGGATGGTACACCCATCACGTCGCTGAAGCGGGGGCAGATTGCCAGAAAAATCGCCTTCGTGCCGCAGAACTCCTATCTGCCCGAACTTTTTACCTCATTCGAGATAGTCATCATGGGCAGGACGCCGCATTTGGGTTTGCTGCGCTATGAAAGCCAGGAAGATATAAATATTGCCGTAAATGCCATGGATATAACCCACACCGGGTATCTGGCCGATAAACCCGTCAATCAGCTATCCGGTGGAGAAAGACAGCGTGTAATTATAGCCAGAGCCCTGGCACAGCAGGCGGATATTCTGCTTCTCGACGAACCAACAGTAAACCTCGATATCAGCTACCAGATAGAGATATTACATTTTCTGCGTTCTCTGTGTTCGACGATGGAGATAACAGTGGTAGTCGTTCTTCATGACCTCAACCTGGCCTCACAGTTCTGCGATCGGCTCATTGTCCTCAAAGAGGGGCGTATATACAGTCAGGGCAAACCTTCTCAGGTGCTGACTCCTGCCATATTAAAAGAAGTCTTTAATCTCGATGTCTATGTTGGCGAACATCCAATCAACGGCCTTCCGACAGTGTTGATCAATGCCGATGGTTCAAAAAAGTTGAACGGTAATGAATGAACTATATATCCTGATCATCGCCCTATCCATCGACCTTTTGTGCGGTGAAGCACCTGACCGCTTTCATCCCGTAGCCTGGCTCGGTAAACACATCGGCCAGATACTTGAATTCCGCCCACAAACCAGCCCAGGGCGTCAGCTTTTCTTCGGTGCGGTAATCGTCATCATATATGCCTCACTTATACCGCTATCCGTCTATTTTATTATGCAGCTCGTACAGAAGGCAGGCATCATACCATACCTCATCCTATCCGGTTATCTATTGAAAAATACTTTCTCCATACGCGGACTGTGGCAGGCTGTGGAGAAGGTCAAATCCGCATTAAAGATGAACGACCTCACCAGGGCCCGCAGAGATGTCCGTGCACTGGTAAGCCGCGATGCAGACGGCCTGGACCAGCAGGGACTTATATCAGCAACCGTTGAATCATGCGCCGAGAATATCTGCGACAGCTTTGTGGCACCCCTTTTCTACTTCGTCATCTGCGGGCTACCCGGCGCTTTATGTTATCGTATTATCAATACTTTCGATGCCATGGTCGGATACCATGGCAGCTGGGAATATACTGGAAAAGCCGCGGCCAGAATAGACGATGTTTTTAACTACATTCCGGCACGCTTGAGTGCGTTCTTTATCCTGGTCTCTTCATTATTATGTAAACTTAATACAGGGGGTAGTTGGCAAACGATGTTAAGGGACCATAGATTGACGGAAAGTCCCAATGCCGGCTGGACGATGAGCGCTATGGCCGGTGCACTCAATGTTATGCTGGAAAAAAAGGGCTATTACGTGCTGGGTGATAAAATTGATGAACTGAAATTATCCAGCATTACACAGTCCCAGTGCATCCTGCTGGCATCGGCCGCCTGCTGTATTTTAGTGGTTACCGGTGTGGAGGTAGCAATACATGCCACGTCCTAACAGCTTTATCGTGAATTTGGGTCCACAGGTGCATGGAGGCCCCGGTTTTGCCTCTATCGATGGGCGTAACCCCGATCGACTGCTCGACTTCAGCACGTGCTGTAATCCTTATCCACCGCCTGCGGCAATTCGACGTAGCTTAAGAACCTGCGAAATAAACCGGTACCCTGACCCGGAGGCTATGGAGTTTATAAAAACGCTGGCCTGCAAACTCGAAGTCGATCCGTCCAATATTATCGCCGGCAGCGGCTCAACCGAACTTATACGCATGACTGCAATTGCCTATTTCAACCACACAAGCATCATAATACTCCCTTCTCCCACCTACGGCGAATATGAACTTGCCTGCCGGCTGGTTAATGCCGGTATCGTCAATTATCCCCTTCACCAGGATAACGGATTCAGCTTCAATGCCGGCGACTTTATAGATTTTGCGAGACCTTTCAATCCTTCGGGCATATTTATCTGCAACCCCAATAACCCCACCGGACAATATATCTCAAAAGAGGAAATTAAAGACATAATCGATGCCTTTCCGGAAGCTCTGATTACGATTGATGAAGCTTATATCTCATTTACTGCGAACAGATGGAATTCGCTTTCTCTGATAAACAAAAATAACCTCATTATCTTGCGTTCTATGACCAAGGATTTCGCCCTGGCAGGTCTGAGGGTGGGCTATGCCGTTGCTCACAGGCAAATCATCGAAATCCTTAAAAAGGTCAGACCACCCTGGAATATCTGCTCAACGGCTCAGAATGCAGGTACAGCCTCACTGAAGTGCGACGATTACTTAACTAAATGCTGCAGGTTCATCGAAAAATCCAGGGACTACCTGATAAGGTCGCTCACCGGTCTGGGCTATAGCATACCGCCTACCAGCACCAATTTCTTTCTGGTTAAAACAGGTAATGCCACCCAGATCGGGAAAAAATTACTCGAAATGGATATGCTGGTGAGGGATTGTACGTCCTTTGGACTGCCCGACTACATACGGATTGCGCCCCGATCCATGCATGACTGTCAAAAACTGGTTGAGGCCTTTAAAAAGCTGAAAAGAGAGAGTATATGAAGGCCCGGACAATTATGATACAGGGCACATCGTCCTCAGCGGGAAAGAGCATCCTGGTTACCGCACTGTGCCGCATTTTCCGGCAGGACGGTTACAGAACGGCACCTTTTAAATCGCAAAATATGGCGCTTAACTCATTTGTTACACGTGAGGGGTATGAGATCGGCAGGTCGCAGGCAGTGCAGGCCGAAGCTGCAGGCATCGAGCCAGCGGTCGATATGAATCCGGTGCTGTTGAAACCTCAGGCAGACAACCAATCACAGTTGATTGTCTATGGACGCCCGGCTGGTACGGTGGATGCCCGGAGCTATTATCAGGATAAAAGCAGGTTCTGGCCTTTAATCTGTAAAGCTTTTAAATCGCTATCACAAAGATATGACCTGATCGTAATCGAAGGTGCGGGCAGCCCTGCAGAGATCAATTTAATGTCGGATGATATTGCCAATATGAGGGTTGCCCGGATGGCTGGAGCTCCTGTGCTCCTTGTAGCCGATATCGATCGAGGCGGTGTATTCGCCTCGCTGGCAGGCACAATGCAACTGCTCAAACCTTCGCAGAGGAAAATGGTAAAGGGATTCATAATCAACAGGTTCAGAGGTGATGCGTCTTTGCTGAAATCCGGGCTGGATTTTCTGGAAAAGCGTTATTCAAGGCCGGTTCTGGGTGTAATCCCGCATATGAAAGAGCTCACTGTCGCTCAGGAAGACTCGGTGTATCTGGACGAACGCCGTAACACGCATTCGGGAAGCGGACCGGACGTCTGCATAATACATTTGCCGCATATATCCAACTACGATGATTTTGATCCGCTTGAGCAATCGTGTAAAGTCAGGTATATTAAATCGGCTGATGAAATGGGCGACCCCGATCTCATAATACTCCCGGGTACCAAGAGTACGATATCAGACATGGACTTCCTGTACACATCGGGGCTTTCCCACGAAGTTCTTGTAAGGGCAGGCAGGGGAACACCGGTAATCGGAATATGTGGAGGATACCAGATGCTGGGTAAAGCCATTTATGATCCCGACCACGTCGAGTCCAGCAAGTCAGCAATTAAAGGGCTCGGCCTGCTTGATATAGAAACAATTTATCGTCAGGATAAAATCACCATGCAGATAAAAGGTATGGTGGCAGCGAAAGCCGGCCTGCTTCAAAATATGGAAGGGATACCGATTGAGGGATACCAGATCCACATGGGTCGGGACCTGTACAATAAAGCAAAGCCGGCTTTTTTCGTGAGGCATATCGATGGTTCATGCATTAAAGATGGAGCTTCCAACACAACAGGAATGGTATTCGGTACATATACGCATGGCCTTTTTAACAGCAATGATTTTACACGTATTATGATAGACAATTTATGCTCGCTGCGCGGTTTACGCCGGGTCGATCACAGGGGCATCGACAGGGAAGAGATGTTCAATAGACTGGCGGATACGGTCAGAAAGAGTCTTGATATGGGGAAAATCTACGATATTATTGCCGGAGGTTAAAATGTCGGATAAAAACTTAAAGGGATTGGTCCAGGTCTACACAGGTGATGGTAAGGGCAAGACCACAGCAGCCCTGGGCATGGCGCTGAGAGCAGCCGGGCAGGGGCTCAAGGTAATTTTCATACAGTTTCTCAAAGGCGAACCGGGCGGCGAACATTTCATCATGGAAAAATGCCCTGCATTCGAGATCAGGCAGTTCGGCAAAGGCGATATCTTCGCCAAATCAGATGAAGAGCTTCTCGATGAAACGAATCGGGCGTTAGTATTTGCAAAGGAGACGATTGCCCGGGGAAATTATGATGTTGTCATTCTTGATGAAATTTTCATCGCCCACTGGCGGGGATTTATCAGCCTGCAACAGATACTCGACCTGATCAGGAGCAAGCCCGAGCACGTGGAACTGGTGATGACCGGTCGCAAGGCACCTTACGAGGTAGTCAAAGAAGCCGACCTTGTCAGTGAAATACTCATGATCAAACATCCTTTCAACGAAGGCGTCAGGCAACGGAAAGGTATTGAATATTAATGTCATAAGCCATCCATGTTATGAAGATGCTTGAAGAAACTCTTAAAAATATTCGTCAACCGGATGACGCCGCCATGAAAAGCGCATTAGAGCGTCAGAATCAACTGACCAAGCCGCGTGGAAGTCTGGGCGTACTGGAAAGCCTGTCAATTCAAATCGCCGGCATCCAGAGGAAGCCTTTGCCCGCTATCAAAAACAGGCTGATCATTACCATGGCAGCCGATCACGGTGTTGCTGCTGAAAAAGTCAGCCTCTACCCACAGGAAGTGACGCGGCAGATGGTATTGAATTTTGTTAACGGGGGCGCTGCTATAAATGTTCTCGGCCGCCTGATTGACGCACGCCTGCTGGTCGTAGATATGGGTGTAAAGGGCGGCTTCCCTCCGACAGATGGCCTGGTGTGTAAAATGATCGACTTCGGAACCGCCAACTTTTTTAATGGGCCGGCCATGACCCGTACTCAAGCCATCGACTGCCTGCAGAGCGGCATCGAGGTGCTCAATAGCGAATTTGAAAAGGGACTGGATATAGTGGCCGTAGGTGAGATGGGTATCGGCAACAGCACATCAGCCAGTGCAGTCGTTTCGGCCATAACAGGCCGATCCCCGCAATTTGTAACCGGGAAGGGAACGGGTATAGATGATGAACAGCTGCACCATAAAATCAGTGTGATTCAGCATGCCCTCATGATTAATAAACCCGATAAAAACGATGCCATAGACGTACTGTCAAAAGTGGGCGGGTTCGAGATTGGGGGCATGGCGGGTGTGATGCTGGCTGCGGCCGCACGCAGCATTCCTGTAGTCCTCGATGGCTTCATATCCGGTGCAGCGGCGCTGATAGCTTATACGCTCAATCCTCAGGTTAAAGACTACTTAATCGCTTCACATCTTTCGACAGAGCATGGTCACAGGGTTTGTCTTGACCATATCGGTCTGCAACCGCTTATCGATTTAAATCTCAGACTGGGTGAAGGAACGGGTGCTGCACTTGGAATTTTCATCTGCCAGGCGGCCGTTGATCTGCTCGCACAGATGGCGACTTTTACCCAGGCAGGAGTATCCGATATTGAGCACAGAAAATAGCAGGCTGTTCTTCAGCGCATTAAAATTTCTGACGATTTTCCCCGTTCCGGATAAAAACGTCGAGGGTCCGGAACAGATTGGGCGCTCAATTGCCTTTTTCCCGGTTGTGGGACTTATAATAGGCATTGTCCTGGGCGGAGTTTCTTATCTGTTGCGGTTCATCCTGCCGTATCAGATCGTCAGTGCATTGCTGGTGGCAGGGCTTGTCATACTGACGGGTGCCAATCATCTGGACGGCCTCATGGATACCTGTGACGGCATGGCGGCAGGCCGTACCAGAGATGAGAGGCTAACGATAATGGAAGACCCCCACGTGGGAGCATTTGGAATAGCCGGTGCCTGTCTGACATTGATACTTAAATATGCCGTTTTTACATTTACCACAGCCATGGCCATGCTGCTCATATTTCCTGTAATCAGCCGGTGGACGGTAACGGCAGCCATACTCAACTTTCACTCCGCCAAAAACAGCGGCACCGGCTATGCGGTTAAACGCCAGGCCCGCTGGAGCGGCTTCCTGGTCAGCAGCCTGACTACATTGATATTAAGCATACTTTTGTGCGGGTTTTTAAAAGGCATCGCTCTTATGGTAAGCACAGGCGTATTAATTATGCTCACCGCTTTATATTTTAAAAATCTTTACGGCGGACTGACGGGTGATAATTACGGCGCCCTTATCGAATTGGGTGAGATTTTCAGTCTGTTACTGTATATTGTTTTTACCTTCCATAAATACCTTTTACCCGGAGACCCGCTAATCGTATTCCCCTGATCAGCATATATTTACAAATAAACAGATGCAACATGATTATACTGATTACAGGTGGCGCCCGAAGCGGTAAGAGCGAATTCGCTCAAAAGCTGGCAGCAGGACTGGGGAAAAGCGTGCTATTCTGCGCAACGGCTCAGCCGCTGGATATGGAAATGCAGGCAAGGATCGAAATGCACCGAAAATCCCGACCTGCCGGATGGGATACGCTGGAGCTACCCATCAATATCGCTGCTGGGTTAAAACGCATACGAAGAAAATACGATACCGTAATTATTGATTGTGTAACCATGCTGGTTGCCAACCGCCTTAATGAGGAAATGTCGGAAGAAACGGCACACCATGAAGTATTATCTGAGATTGAACCTCTTATCAAGCATATGCGAACACAAAAAAAACACTTTATACTCGTTACCAATGAAGTCGGCCTGGGAATCGTACCCGACAATAAGCTCGCCAGGCTGTATCGTGATCTTCTGGGAAAAGTCAATCAGAAACTGGCCAATTGCGCTCACGAGGTATATCTTTTAACCGCCGGAATACCCTGCAAAATAAAGTAGCAATACATCTAAACCGGTCAACCTTCTCTGATAACCGCCTCTATGCTGCCGATTAAACTGGCAAAATCGAAGGGTTTACTCACATATATCCTTCCCGTAGATTCGAGGAAATCCTGGGTGGACATGGTGACGGTGTCGCCGGTAATGAAAATTATGCGATTTACCAGATGGGGATATTTATTTTTTATATTCTCGTACAGGTCCTTCCCATCGACTCCGGGCATCTTTATATCCAGTAAATAGATATCGTACTCACGCTCTTCCAGCTTCTTCAGTCCATCCTCACCACTCTCAGCCACATCCACTATAAAATCCCGTTCCGTCAGCACCCGCTCCAGTATATCTCGTATAATGACCTCGTCATCGACCACAAGTATCTTCCGCCTTTCTCCGATCAATTCCGGCAGTCTTTTATCAGCGGATATTGACGAAGCAATACCGATCTCCTCTGTGCTTGCAACCGGTAGCTCTATGATAAATGTGCTTCCGAATCCTTCGACACTCTCGGCAGTGATAGTCCCTCCGTGCTTGGTAACTATGCCGTGGCAGACACTCAAACCCAACCCCGTTCCCACACCCACATCTTTGGTGGTAAAAAACGGATCGAATATCCGGTCTTTAATCGAGTCGGGAATGCCCGGGCCGTTATCAACGATGCTGATTTTGACTTTCTGATCGATTACTTCGGTGTTTATCCTGATTATACCCATCCGTCGTCTGGATATGATGGCATGCTCGGCATTAACCAGAATATTTAATATAACCTGCTGTACTTGATTCTCATCTGCCGATATCCATATGGGACCGGACGCAAGCTCAGTAAATATCTCGATATTATTAACTTTGTGCTCATAGCTGCGCATATCGAGGGTTCTAAGGATAAGCTCGTTAATATCGATTATCTTTTTCTCAAGTGAATAGCTGCGCGAAAAGGTTAGCAGGTTCTGTACAATTTTGGCCGCTCTCTGGCTCTGAGCATAAATCTTATCCAGATCCTGTTTCATCTGCAGGGGTAGACCTTCCTGCTCCATTAAAAGCTGTGCAAATCCCATAATAGCCGTCAGCGGGTTATTTATCTCATGTGCAACGCCGGCTGCCAGCTCGCCGATCGATGCCAGCTTGCTGGCTATGAGCAACTGCTGTTCCATTTTCATACGATCGGTTATATCCCTGGTTATGCCGCGTACACCTATGACTTTGCCCACCGCATCCTTCATAGGAGAAGTTGAGACACCTATTATCCTCCGTGTGCCATCACCCTTTAAGATATTGCCGAAGAGGCCGGCCACGGCCGAGCCTTTATTTACAACCTCATCTATTGTATTCTTAATGCTTTCAATAAACTTCTCATCATCTCTATCAATGAAACTGCTAAAATGCCTGGAAATGATCTCGGAACGATCAAGACCGAGGATTTTACACATAGCATCGTTAACAAATTTATAGCAGCCGTGCATATCCAGTTCGAAATAGCCGTTATCCATCTCCTCTAAAATCGTACGGAACCTCTCTTCGGAATGACTGATAACCTGGTCGGCTTTTTTACGTTCGCTTATATCTCGTGCGATATTTATCAGACAGTCTTTATCGCCAATTTTAATCACTTTGGAATAAATTTCCACGGGAAATACTGTTCCATCTTTACAGTTATGCACCGTCTCAAAGGTTAATTCGCCACATGTTATAACATCTTTTATCAGCCGTTTGATCCGGTCCTTATATCTGCCGTCAACAATTTCGGCTATATTCATGCCGAGCATTTCTTCCTTTGTATATCCTCTTGTCTTCCAGGTCGCCTCATTCATGTAAATGATATTACCCTGTTCATCGAGCATATAAATTGAGTCCATAGCCTGATCGAGAAGAACCGCTCTAAGATCCAGTTCCCTCTGCATGGCTCTCTTTTCAGTAATATCATTGCCAGAATGAAGCGAACCGGATATGCGTCCTTCCTCATCGTACAGTATCGAATTATGCCAGTAGATTATTCTTTCAACATTGCCCGCTGCCAGCATCGAACTGGTGAATTCTTCAGGCAACGGTACCTCACCCAACATATATAAATGATAAGCAGCCCGGGATCTATCCCGTAATCGTTCGGGTAAGAAATCATCAAACCAGTTTTTACCCAGTATATATTCCTCAGTATATCCCAGAACCTGGCAGCCCTTTCTATTTATAAGCGTTATTCTGCCTTCTCTATCCAGGGACAGAAGGATAACGTTGATCGTATCCAGATATTGCTGTACTCTTTTCCTGTCCTCATTTAACCTATCGATTATATCTTTTACCTGGCTGGTTCCGGTTATATCTTCGGCTATCGACCATATACCGATTACCCGTCCCTGATCCGATTTTATCGGTATGGCATTCAAGCGGATGTAAACCCCTTTATCCTGCTTCCGTTTGAAAAAATGCTCGGTAACTGCGGCATTACCCGTATCAGCACATTTTTTCAATGCTTCACCGATGCCGGCATCAATAAAAGGTGGATAACCGAAAACGCCTGTTTCTGCAATTAGATCCCGCCGGCTTAATTCAAACAGTTCATTAAATGAATCATTAATATCCAGTACACGGCCATTAATGTCAATCAAAAGACTGCCCACAGGGGCATTTTTGATAATGCGGCCATAGTTTTTGATAATACTATCCATCGATTAAACTGCCCAAAAAATAGTTGAACATATCTTTGACTTTGATTGTATTGCAGCTTATTTTTCCATGCAAGTTAGAAGATAATCCAGGATGAGTTCATATGATACTATCGACAATAGATTAAATTGTCATTATAATACAGGATAGTGGGAAATTTGTTATTTATTAATCGGGCATATACAAATATCGTGCGAAAAGTCTTTGCCGGCGCAGTGCTTTTTTGCCTTGCATTTTCTCTGAATGCAACGCCGGTTGAAGCAGCCCCATCCATTTCACCGATATCACTCCCCAACGGCCAGGTCAACGGATATTATTCGGCACAATTGATTGCCACCTGTAACGGCACATGCGGCTGGTCTTTTACGGGAGGAGCTTTACCACCGGGATTAACGCTATCTCCCACAGGCTTAATTCAGGGAACTCCGACAGCCATGGGAAGTTATACATTTATTGCCACGGTTACCGACTCCACCGGGAGTGCTTCGGGGAGTTTTACCATTACCATTACAGCCCCACCCATCACCTTTAATACCTCGAGTCTGCCTACAGCTACAATAGGGCAACCTTATTCGGCCAGTATCAGCGCTACAGGGGGGACAGGTACTATAACTTATGCACTGACCAGCGGTAACCTGCCGTCCGGGCTTATGTTTAACGCCGGTATAATCAGTGGAACACCGGCTCAGGGGACGGCCGGCTACTATAACTTCACCGTTACAGCCACCGCAGGCTCTTCAACCGCCCAGCAGAGTTTCTCGCTTCTGGTGGAAAAAGGCTATTACGATGCTTTTGTCAGTATATCACCGGGACTGGCCGAAGGCCAGACACGTGTATACGTGGATAATGTACTTAAAGGCACACTGCGCGGTGGTGATTCTATCAAGCTTACACGACTGGATCCGGACGTTATAACCAATGTTAGCGTAGACCCTACGGTTACCAGTCCCGGTAGGACAGATATCAGATATAAAGCCGAGACGTCCTCTGCCAGCATCCGTGCGGGCATCAGTCAGGTAACATTCAACTACAATCCCGAATATTATATCGATGTTAAGACCGATCCCTCTGGAATCGCCACAGTATCCGGCACGGGTTGGTACCGCGAAGGAGTACCCATCTCACTGACAGCACCCGACCAGATAGATAAAGATGCAGATTCCCAGTACAGATTTTCATACTGGCTCACCCCCAGCAATGATAAAATCAAATCTACCACATTGAATGTGACCGTAAATCAACCGGGACGCTATCTGGCCACATATGACCTTTATTACAGATTCACTATCGTGTCCGAATACGGCAATATCAAAGGCGGAGGCTGGCAAAAGGCTGGAAGCACGGGCTCATGGAGCCTGATATCCAACGAAGTTGCCATGCCCGGTATACTCGGCTTTTTTGGAGGTAAATACCGCGCACAGCTACCATCCGGCAGCGAGATCATCGACGGACCTAAAACAATCACTGTAAAGTGGGATCCCGATTATACGGTGCCGGCTATTACCATACCGCTCACAATTATCATAATAGGCGGCATAATTTACGGAATATATGCCCTGGTCCGGCGTAAAGAGCCGGTGGCCCAGCCGATGCCATACCAGCCCCCTGCCTATGTACCTCCTCCGCCACCTCCCGTCTACCCCCAATACCAGGCACCTCCACCGCCGCAAATACCGGCCATGCCTCCGCCACAAACTACCGTCGTTATGATAGGCAATGGAGCAAAAAAGCCGCCGACTTCCACACGTGAACAATTGATGGAAAAGTTCGGGGAATTACTTCAGAAATACGAGGAGGAACTTTCTCAGGGCAGAGAACTTCCCATACCTTCTGAGGTGCCGGAAATTGAGACGACTGTGAGTAAGAAAAGCCTTCCCGCGCCTGAAGCTTCCGAAAGCTCCGGTACGGTTACCGAAGTGCCATCCACACCCGCCGAAGAATGCGGGCAGACTACCAAAAAGCTGTTGCGAACGGTGGTTACGCACTGGCGCAATACCAATATCAAACCGATTACCGTTATACCGGGCGATAAGAAAAGTGCTGCCCTGGCCGGAGGCCGTACCGTTACATGGACGCGAGAGAAATATAACGAATGGGAACTGCATATCTGTAAATTGCCGGTGGGACATAAAGGCATACATAAGGGTACAACCGAAATAGTGTACAGTCTGATCGATACTATTAATGAGGAACTGAACTACGGGCCGAAGCAACCTCTGAAACCCCCTACTCCCCACTACACTGATGGCATGCCGGAAATCGATATACCGGCTTCACAGATAATTCCACCCGATCAACTACCGGCCTGAAAAATATCAGCCGGATTAAAGTTCGATGTTTCTGTGTATAAAATGAGACGTTCAACCGGAAGCAATATCCTTCGACTGTACCTCTCCGGAATGGCACTTATTATCTTAATATCATGTTTTGTGTTACCATCCCAGCCCGCCTATGCCGGCCGTATGATCTGGACTCCGGTCGATACACCCTCAAACGCCTTTAACGTTATCGTCAGCCCTTCAGAAGTCAGCGATCTCGTTGCCGGTGTAGACGGGAGGACTTTCTATGCCGTGGATACTGCCCACGGCAGGGTATACCGATCGGATGATGCCTGTGCAAGCTGGATCGATTTAACCGGCTACCTGATAACAGCAGGTGCTGTAATGCCCGCCTGGCAGATAGCAGTTGCCCAGGATAACAGCCATTTTATAGCAGCTGTAACCTCAACAGGAGGGCAACCACGCAGTATTTTCATATCGTCAGATGGAGGTCAAACCTGGAACAACAGCAATTTCCCCGCCACCGCCAACATCGGCTCGATAGCAATATCTCCATTTTATGGAAATTACGATATCGCCGCCGGAACGCGTTCCGGCGGCGCCGGATCGATTTATGTGTACAAGGCCACCTGCATGGGTGGAAGCTGGGCAGAGCAGGGCTTCACCGGTGATGTATTATCACTGAAATTCTCGCCATCCTACCGGACAGATGTCTCGCTGGCGGTAATCTATTCCACCCCCACCGGCACTTTCTTTAATGTGGGCGTACGTGATCTCAGTGCGAATACAACCTCATGGTCCGTCATTTACAGTGGCAGTAAACCGGAAATTACGATTTCGGGGGGTGGCACTTCTGCTAAATTCAATCAGGTAATCACGGGTGATCTCGAGCTTCCATCGGATTTTTCGGGCCAGTCCGCTTCCCTCTGCAGAGCCTATGTCAGCATCGATGCTATAGCAGGCAGCGCAGGCATTTTCAGAATTGATAACAGCATGGTATTTCAACTGCTGAATGCACAGCCGAATCGCCGGATTTCGAGCATCGCATTTTTCGGTATGTATCTTAACGGAAAACTTCTGGCGGGCGAGGTTACAGGTGATCCCGTTCAGGCAATGGTGCCGACATGGTACACTGACGCACCCATGACATGTCCGGCAACATGCTGGTACCGATCCGATAAATCCCCTACCGGGGCAGGCACATCCGGCTATGGTAATGCCCGTGTACTGTGGTCTGTTGATGGTTCACGTGCCTACTGTGGTACAAGCTCGGCTATGCTGAATTCGCCTGCAGCCTGGCCTTCAGCATATACATCGGGCACAGCCCTGGACGAATCGGCTATATCTGTAAGTCGTGACAACGGGCATAACTGGAATCAAATCAGCCTGATAGATACACAGATAAACTACCTTTCCGATGTCGCTGTGAAAGCCGATTCCTCAATCATCTACCTCGCCACTGTAAATAATTCAGGTTCAAATCTCGATAGCATCTGGGTCTCATCCTCAGCTTCTACAGGTAAATCATGGGAACGGGTACTGTGTTTTCCGGCGGCTACCAATGATATCATCCTGCGGACGAACAATTATATCAACGATCAGGCTATCTTCATCGCCGCCCGCAATACAGATGACCTTAGGCTGTCTCAGGACGGCGGACAGA
>DAOTVU010000025.1:0-5063 GCA_034436215.1 Dehalococcoidia bacterium | reverse complement strand
TTAACTTCAGGATCGGTAAAACCGGGGCGCCTATAATCACGGATAACAGCTTAGCGTATCTCGAAGCCAGAGTAATCGATCGGTTAAATGTGTATACGCATACTATTTTTGTTGGTGAACTTGTGGATGCTGATGTCTTAAAAGAAGGAGAACCAATTACATACGCTTATTATCAGCAGGTTAAGAGGGGCACAACACCCAAAACGGCGCCCAGTTTCATAGCGGAAAAAAAGGAGGGAAAGGTAATAATGGATAAATATAAATGTAGCGTTTGTGGTTATATCTACGATCCTGAAAAAGGAGATCCCGATGGCGGTGTAAAACCCGGTACGAGATTTGAGGATTTACCGGACGACTGGACATGCCCTGTCTGCGGGGCCAGCAAAGACCAGTTTAAAAAATTATAATGGAGTTTGATATGACGGTACGCAATATTATACAGGCAGTCGATTCAGTAGGTGCCATTGACTGGGATCGAAGAATTTTTGATGCCTTAATCCCTACACCCGATGGCACCAGCTACAATTCCTATCTTATCAGGGGATCTGATAAAACAGCGCTTATAGACACAGTCGATCCATCGTTCGATACACTACTTATTCAAAATCTGGAAGAGTTGAAGGTAGAACGATTGGACTACATTATTTGTAATCACGCTGAACAGGATCATGCCGGAAGTATACCCATTGTGCTTGAATTCTATCCGGAAGCCAGGATTATATGTACCAACAAATGTAAGGGTATGTTGATCGATTTAATGCATTTACAGGATGATATTTTTATCGTTGTCGATGATAAAAGCACCGTTTCTCTGGGTGATAAAACTCTGGAATTCATACATACGCCCTGGGTACACTGGCCGGAAACAATGGTAACCTATCTACAGGAAGACGGTATTTTGTTTACATGTGATTTTTTTGGGTCACATTTATCCCAGTCGGCGCTGTATGCGGAAGAAGAATTTATAGTCTATGAATCTGCCAAACGTTATTTCGGCGAGATTATGATGCCTTTCCGGATAAACATTCAGAAAAATTTGGAAAAGCTGAGTGGCTATAAAATCAGCATGATTGCCCCCAGCCATGGCCCTATTTACAATAAACCCGACTTTATACTGAATGCTTATAAAAGCTGGGTTTACGACGAACCTAAAAACCTGGTTATATTACCTTACGTCTCCATGCATGGCAGTACCCAGGCAATGATTGACTATTTTGTTACCGCTTTAATAAATAGAGGCGTCAATGTAAAACAATTTAACCTGACGGAGACAGACCCGGGCAAATTAGCCATAACTCTGGTTGAAGCGGCAACAATCGTCATCGGCACATGCACGGTCCTGGGTGGTGCACATCCATTAGCTGCCAATGCCGCTTTCCTCGTTAATGCTTTACGGCCAAATCTGAAATTTGCCAGCATTATCGGTTCCTATGGCTGGGGCAGCAGAGCAGTGGAACAGATTACTGCCAGTTTGAATAATCTCAAAGTAGAAGTACTGGATCCGGTGTATATAAAAGGTCATCCCAAGGAAGATGATCTTAAAGCACTTGATCAGTTAGCTGAAAAGATCTACCTCAAGCATAAGGAAAAAGGATACATTATTAAATAAATACATAAATACAAATATTGTTTTATGAGGTAAAAGGTTTATGACATACTGGATGTGTGATAGATGTAACTTTGTAATTGAAGCACCCAAACCCCCTGATCCATGTCCGGGTTGCCAGATTAAATGCACCTTTAGTGATGTAACCTGTTATACACCGGAATGTGGAGGGATAGGCAGCCTCGATACCAGATTGGTTGCGCAACGTGTTATGAAGAAAGAAAAAACCTCCAAAATTGTCCATTTCAGTGATCTGGTGAAAGGGTTTACTTCGGAGGGCAAGGAAAAACATATCCCCGTTATTCAACTTTTAAAAGGAAGGGGATCGCAGGGTAAAGATATCATTGAAATTCAGGTAGGTAAAGAGTTTCCGCATCCAAATACCCCTGATCATTATATTACCTGGATCCAGGCATTCGGCGTAAAAAAAGATGGGCAGATTATCGATTTAGGCCGAGAGGTATTTAAACCTGTTATAAGCCAGCCCCTTTATTCTTTTGAAATCGATTCTTCAGAGTACAGACATATTTTTTCATTTTCTTTCTGTAATCAGCACGGTGTATGGGAACAGCATCTCGAATTATGAATGATAACATCAGCATTAAACAGCAGAGCAATGACTTGAGCACTAATATCTCCGATTCCAAAATATCGGTCTTACCGGTAAAAGGGATGACCTGCGCATCGTGCGTTTTAAGGGTAGAAAAAGCATTGCAATCTGTTCCAGGTGTTACTTCTGTATCGGTTAACCTCGCATTAGAGAAAGCAACTATAAAGCATCGCTCAGATGCAAATATAGACTCTATGCGTGCCGCAGTAAGGAACGCTGGTTATGAACTGGGTACACCGGGAGAAGAAGAATATTTACAATCTAATGAACTAATCGAATTCAATCAATTAAGGTCAAAACTGATATTCTCACTGGTAACAGCCTCATTTGTTATGATGCTTAGTATGCTTACCATGATTGATTTCCCTTTTAAAATTTATCTTTTATGGGCTCTGGCCACGCCGGTTCAATTCTGGTCAGGGTCTAATTTCTACAAAGGTGCATGGGCAGCTATAAAACACAGAACAGCAGATATGAATACGCTGATAGCTGTGGGGACATCTGCTGCCTATTTTTACAGTGTCTGCGTTGTGCTTTTCCCACACTTCTTCAATCTTACAGGATCGGGGCATGCCCTCTATTTTGATACATCAACCATGATAATTGCCCTAATTATTACAGGTAAATATCTTGAAGCTAAAGCAAAGGGTCAGACATCACAATCTATTAAGAAATTGATCGGCCTCAAGCCCAAAACTGCCAGAATCATCAAAAACGATAGCGAGATTGAACTCTCGATTGAATCGGTTGCTGTCGGCGATATACTTATAGTCAGGCCGGGTGAAAAAATTCCGGTTGATGGCATAGTTATCGATGGGTATTCAGCTGTAGATGAATCAATGATAACAGGAGAGAGCATACCAGTTGAGAAGAAACCGGGTGATGTGGTAATTGGTGCGACAATTAATAAAACGGGTAGCTTCAAATTCCGTGCCACAAGAATAGGAAAGGAAACAATGCTGGCACAAATCATACGATTAGTTGATGAAGCCCAGGGAAGCAAGGCACCCATTCAAAGGCTGGCAGATATTATTGCCGGCTATTTTGTTCCTGCCGTTATCTCAATTGCCATTGTAACATTTATTGTCTGGTTTATTATAGGTCCTCAACCGACTTTCACTTATGCACTTCTCAATTTTGTGGCCGTATTAATCATAGCCTGTCCTTGCGCCCTCGGACTAGCCACACCAACCGCCGTGATAGTCGGGACAGGCAGGGGTGCCGAGCTGGGTATATTGATTAGAAAGGCAGAAGCCCTCGAACTTTCACAAAAAATCGATACTGTTATGATCGATAAGACCGGTACATTAACAACGGGAAAATTGCAGGTCACTGATACTATACCTGTTAAGCCATTTTCCCACCAATCTTTGATAAGCTTGGCAGCATCTGTTGAAAGAGGTTCAGAACATCCATTGGCAAGCACTGTGGTTGACTATGCTAAAAACCATAATATACCTGTGGAGAATTATACCGACTTTCAGGCATTGCCGGGTATGGGAGCAAAAGCTATTATAAAAGAAGAAGAAGAAATACTAATAGGAAATCTGCTTTTAATGAATAGCAATCACATTAATACAAATATACTTAAAGAAAATTTGGAGAAATTATGGTCGGAAGGCAAAACAGTCCTGTTTGTAGCTGTAAACAGAAACCTCGCCGGAGCAATTGCACTATCGGATACGCTCAAGCCGGAAGCAATAGAAACTGTAACCGAACTCAAAAATATGGGACTCGATGTTTATTTAATCACGGGTGACAATTTGCTATCTGCGCAATCTATTGCAAAGGAGGCGAGTATCGAAAAGGTAATAGCTGAAGTATTGCCCGAAAATAAAGCAGCGGAAATAATCAAATTACAAAAGGATGGCCATGTAGTTGCAATGGTAGGTGACGGTATAAACGACGCTCCGGCACTGGCTCAGGCTGATATAGGAATTGCCATAGGCACGGGTACAGATGTGGCAATTGAAACTGGGGATATTACTTTAATCCGCGGCGATCTTAGAGGGATCATCACAGCCATTTCGCTAAGTAAAAGAACAATGACTGTTATCAAACAGAATTTATTCTGGGCTTTTGCCTATAACGTTGTTTTAATCCCCATTGCAGCGGGTATTTTATATCCGTTTTTTTTGGTTCACGGCGTACCTGAAGGCATGCAATTTATCCTGGGGAAATATGGCTTCCTAAATCCAATGCTGGCTGCGCTTGCTATGGCTGCCAGCTCAGTTACGGTAGTGTCCAACTCCTTGAGATTGAAAAATTATAAACCTTTAAAAGGATACGAAATCAAGAAAGGAGGTATAAAAATGGCTATAGATCCGGTATGCAAGATGAAGGTAAACGAGAAAAAAGCTGCAGCTACTTCTGAATACAAAGGAAAGAAATATTTTTTCTGTGCCGTTGGTTGCAAAAAAGAATTCGATGCCAATCCAGAAAAATATTTGCAGAATCAGAGATGACTTTTATCATATAAGTCTTTAAGTATTGGTCTGAAATTTAAATTAGTGGAGGATAAGGTGAAAAAAGCTGAGATTATAAGTCTGTTGAACAAAGATATCGAAGGTGAACATGCGGCAATCATACAATATCTAATCCATGCCTATGCGATGGGTGAAGGTGAACTTGCCTGCGAGATTGAGGCCATAGCACGTGAAGAAATGAGGCATCTCGACTGGCTGGCCGAAGCTGTAACAGTGATGGGCGGTATTCCAAGTTTCACTAGAGGCAACATGCGGCTATCGGGTAATGAGGTATCTGAATGGATGAAAAATGATATCCTGGCAGAAGAAGACGCCATTACAATGTACAAGGATCATATCAAGATTATCAATAATATTAGGA
>DAOTVU010000024.1:0-67744 GCA_034436215.1 Dehalococcoidia bacterium | reverse complement strand
CAGGTAAAAATAATACACTTGTAAATCCATCAAACTCTGTTATATTTATCGACCATGCTTCTCCCAGCCCCAGCCTATCTCTCTCCAACGATCATATATTTCTACGTAATTTTGCAAATGAAACCGGATGCCTAATTTTCGATGTCGGCAATGGCGTATGCCATCAACTGGTAGCAGAAAAATTCGCCAATCCCGGTGATATTATAATTGGTGCAGATTCACATACCGTTACAGCCGGGGCACTTTGCTCATTTGCCACAGGAATGGGTTCCAGCGACATCGCCATTGCCTGGGCGCTCGGAAAAACCTGGCTTCGTGTCCCCGAAAGCTACCGGATCGAATTGAAAGGTAAATTTCAAAAATATATAGGTGCCAAAGATCTAATCTTGCATTTGATCGGTACTATTGGTGCCGATGGTGCTACATATAAAGCACTGGAATTTACAGGTGATGCGCTGGATGATATGTCTATGTCCCAAAGGCTTACTATTGCCAATATGGCGGTGGAAGCCGGCGCTAAAGTAGGCCTGTTTCCATCTGATCAGGTTACCCATGACTATTTATATGCCTGCGGACGTAAGAATAAATACAAGCCACTACAGGCAGATGCAGATGCCACCTACGAGCGTTCGATTATTATCGATGTATCAAAGCTGGAACCAACTGTATCCAGACCTCATAGTGTAGATAATATAGCACTGGCTAAAAATCTGGGTGATGTTAATATCAATCAGGTATTCATCGGAACATGTACAAATGGCCGTCTTGACGATCTCAGTCAGGTAGCTAAAATATTAGAAAATAGAAAAGTACACAGAGAGGTTCGCTTACTCGTTTGCCCTGCATCACGTTCAATAATGGCTGAAGCTATTAAAGCAGGCTATATCAGCACTATCATAGAAGCCGGCGGTCTCATTTTGCCTCCCGGCTGTGCTGCCTGCCTCGGACTCCATCAGGGTGTGCTGGGTAATGGAGAAATTTGTATCTCAACAGCAAACCGAAATTTCAAAGGACGTATGGGCAATCCTGAAAGTTTTATCTATCTTGCCAGTCCTGCCACTGCAGCAGCTTCAGCAATAACCGGTAAAATTACCGATCCAAGAGAGGTTCTTTGATGCAAAAGATTACTTTAAAGGGCCGGGCTTTTAAGTTCGGTGACGGCATATCTACAGATCTAATCATCGCCGGAAGATATGCAGATTTACGAAGTAATTTACCCGAACTTGCCAAGCATGTTATGGAAGACGCCGATCCAGAATTTATCAAAAAGGTCCATCCAGGTGATTTTATCGTAGCCGGATCCAACTTCGGTCTCGGGTCAAGTCGCGAACATGCGCCATTAGTCATCAAAATGGCAGGAGTCAGCGCAATTCTGGCCAAATCATTTGCCCGCATATTCTTCCGCAATGCTATCAATCAAGGTTTGCCGGTTTTAATATGCGATACAGACCTGATAAAAGATGGAGATCAACTCGAGATTGATCTCGGTGGTGGTGTCATTATTAATGTCACCCAAAATGTCAGACAGACGTTCACAAAAATACCAGCCGTTATGCTAAGCATACTTAACGAAGGCGGTCTTGTCCCCTATATTAACAAATATGGTGGATTCAAGCTTTGATCAGCGAGTTCACTTAAGGCTAAAGGTCAAATGAAATGACATATAGAATTACACTACTTCCTGGAGATGGAATCGGACCGGAAATTACAAATGCCACCGTACGTGTACTCGAAGCTACCGGAATTAAATTCGAATGGGATGTATACACGGTGGGTGAATCGGCTATCAGTAAATATGGAACACCGCTTCCCGACGAAACAATAAATTCAATACGCAAAAATAAGGTGGCACTCAAAGGACCTGTTACTACCCCAATAGGCCAGGGGTTTCGCAGTGTTAACGTTGCACTGCGAAAAAATCTCGATCTTTATGCCTGTCTAAGACCATGCAAGAGCTATAAGGGCGTAGCTACAACTTTATATAAGGATATAGATATAGTCATCGTTCGCGAAAATACAGAAGACCTTTATATCGGCATCGAGTTTGCTAAAGGTACCCCCGAAGCAAATCATTTATATGAATTCATTACCAAACATTTTAGCGGGTATCTGCGTAAGGACGCTGGATACAGTATAAAGACAATCTCCGAGTTCGGTGCCCGACGTATTGTTAAATTTGCTTTCGATTATGCACGTAAATACGAACGACAGAAAGTTACCGTCGTAACCAAGGCCAATATTATGAAATATACCGACGGTCTTTTTCTTACCATCGCCCGTCAGGTAGCCGGTGAATACCCCGATATCGTATTTGAAGAAAAACTCGTCGATGCACTTTCAATGCAGCTTGTTAAAGAACCGAGAGCATTTGATGTGCTCGTAATGCCAAATCTTTACGGAGATATAATTTCCGATCTATGTGCCGGATTAATTGGTGGCCTCGGTTTGGCTCCGGGCGCTAATATTGGAGACGGGGCCGCTATTTTTGAGCCAACACACGGAAGTGCACCCAAATACACCGGGATGAATAAGGTTAATCCCATGGCACAAATGCTATCGGCAGTGCTTATGCTTCGCCATCTTGGTGAAGAAAAAGCAGCTGATAGAATGGAAAATGCGATAGCTGCAGTAATAGCTGAGGGCAAAAATGTCACTTATGATCTGCGCAAAAATCGGAATGAACCAAGTGTTGGAACATCACAGGTAGCCGACGCGGTAATCAAAGCAATGGGCTGACACCAGAATTATCTGCTTCTATATCAGATATACTCGGTATTATTTGGATTGGTATAGGTATAAAAATTGAAGTAACCCCGCAACGCTTTTAGCATCACATATTTGACCTGCAGATATTAAAGACGGTATTTCAGAAAAAGGTACTCTTACAATATCTATTTCATCGGTATCTTCAGCAGTCAAACGCGAAGGCACAAGTTCTTTAGCAAGAAACAGATGTAAAAATTCTGTGCAATAACCTGGAGCCGAGTAAAAACCACCCAACTTTACGACTTGACGGGGTAGGTAGCCTATCTCCTCTTGAAGCTCACGTATAACAGCCTCTTCAGGAGTTTCATCTCCATCTATACCGCCTGCGGGTATTTCAAGTAAAACTTTGTCCGCAGGTCGTCGGTATTGTTTTTCCATTATCACATTACCTTCATCATCAACCACCACTACAGCTATGCAATCGGAATGCCATACAATTTCTCTTGTAGTAATATCACCCGACATTTTCTTAATGGTATCTACCTTTAAACGAACTGCCCTGCCTGAATAAATTTCCTTGCTTGATATCAATATCTCCTGCATTATCGCTCCTGTGATAAATCATAAACCATCGCTACCTCGTCGCAATCAGGGAATTTAGGGCAATTATAGCATTCAGCCCAGATTTTACGCGGCAGCTCCATTTTTTCTACCTGCCTGAAACCTTGCTTCTCAAAAAATTCCGGTTTATAAGTAAGACAAAATACCCTCGGAATTCCAAGTTCTCTTGCCTCATCTATACATGCTTTTACTAGTGCTGATCCAATGCCTTTCTTTTGCTTTGTGCGTGCTACAGCCAGGGCTTTTACTTCGGCCAGATCCGCCCAGCTTATATGCAGTGCCACACAAGCTATAACCCTTTTGTTTTTACCACGTATAACAAAATAATCTCTCAAATTTTCATACATTTCGCTCATAGCACGAGGAAGCATCTCACCCCTGCTGGCGAATTTGTTGACAAGCTCATGCATGCTCTTCACATCATCAATACGTGCTTTCTCTACTTTCATAGATTCTTCCCTCGGAGTTTGGATACCAGCGTTTTATAAAATGTGCCCGGCGGATTCAATCGTACAAATCTTGTCACATGCCGACTGCGCCATACCTCGATTGAATCACCGCTGACCAAGGATTCTTCGACTTGCCCATCCATGCTTATAATAGCTTCATGATTCGTACTCACCTTAAGTCTTACCCTCACATCCCCTGGGAGAATCAGAGCCTTGTCCATATTTAAGTGAGGGCAAACAGCCTTTATAACCATATCTCTTGATTCGGGATATAAAATAGGCCCATTGGCTGCCAGCATATATCCTGTACTGCCGGTAGGTGTTGAAATTATTACTGCATCAGCACGATACGTTGTAAATCTGTCTTGATTAATGCTCACATCTATATTGATCAAACGTAAGTATTTACCCCTTCCAACAACTACATCATTTAAAGCATGAAAACTTTTGCCTGTCGAACATATTCTGGCCTCGAGCATAGACCGCTCATCGACCCAACCACCGCCATCCAATACAATTGTAAGCTTTTCAAAAGCTTCATCGGACTCAAATTCAGCCATGAATCCGAGATTCCCAAAATTTATGCCCACAATTGGTATCTCACGTGGATAAATAATCCTTGCTACACGTAGTATAGTGCCGTCTCCACCGATACTGATCATAAGGTCTGTATCGGTTAGCCTCTGCTGAGCACCAGATTCATCCCATGAAGAATGTAACCAGCAGTCGATGCCTTTCGCTACAAGAAAATCGTCGACTTTGTGTGCAAATTCTTCCGACCGTTGTACTTTAGGATGATAAAGTATACCTACTCTTTTCACGGTTGTGGAATATATCACCGGTATTTTACAGTGTCAAATTAACCGCTTATAAACGATAGTTCGTCCGGTGGGCAAAGTATAAACAGTGCTGCTTTTAAAGGCCGAATATCTTTACTGCAGCCTGCGTTATATTTATGAAAAAGCCGGGAATGATACCAATTATAACAACAAATAAACAGCAAATCGCCAGCGACAACCATTCAGGCCATGAAGTCGTTATTTTTTCCTGAGATGTTGGCTCGTTTAGCCACACAGCCTTAACGACCTTAAAGTAATAAAAAGCTGATATAACAGTGTTGATAACTGCGATAATGACCAGCCATGCCAGACCTTGACTTACAGCTCCACTGAATATATATATTTTAGCAATTAAACCAGCAGTCGGAGGTAGTCCTGTTAGTGAAACAAGACATACTGTCAATCCGAGAGCCAGCAGAGGAGAACGCTTTATCATGCCTGAATAATCATCGATATTATCGCTATTAATTTTATTCGAAATGGCAATAATCGCAATAAAAGCACCTATGTTAGTAAGAGCATAGCTGAGAATGAAAAACACCAGCCCAGCTGTAGCAGATATGTTCGATCTCTCTGCCATTCCTATGGCAGCCAGACCAACCATTAGGTATCCAGCCTGAGCTATACTTGAGTATCCCAACAATCTTTTTATATTGGTTTGTACAACCGCTATTATATTACCTACAGTCATTGTTAACACAGCCAATATAGCAACAATCATCGACCATTCATTATGCAACCATCCGGGAGTTCCAAAAGCTGTTATAAAGACACGGGCAAAAATTGCAAAGCCTGACGCTTTACTGGCAACCGATAAATATGCTGTTACAGGAGTTGGTGCCCCTTCATAGACATCGGGTACCCACATCTGAAACGGAACACTGGCTATCTTAAAGCCAAAACCTGCTATCAACAGCACCATACCTATTAAAAGCACGGGAGAATCGAGTAACGTATTTAAGGTTAATTGCTTTAGATGTTCCGATATCGAAGTAAGACCTATACTCCCAGTTAATCCAAATACCAGAGACATGCCATACAGAAGTATCGCTGAAGCTACTGCACCTAAAATCAAATATTTTAAACCCGCTTCGCTGGATTGCTTATCCTTAAGAAAACCAACAAGTACATATAAGGAAATACTGCTCAGTTCCAGTGACACATAAATGGCGATAAAATTAATTGCAGATACGAGTAACATCAACCCAACAGCCGAAAGCATAAGCAGGGCATAATACTCGCCCTGAAATCTGGCAAATTTTACTACATAATTGTACGAAGCCATTACAACCAACAGAGTTGACCCCAGTATGAGGAATTTGAAGAAAAGACCGAAGTGATCAATTGCGATCATGCTGTTAAAAGCCTGGGTAGTAGGAATACTCCATAGTATAATTGAAAATATCGCAGATATCAGGATACCGGCAGCAACCAGTACTTGAAGTATCTTTTTACCGGTAACAAACAGATCGACAAGCACTATTAATAACGCGAAACAAAGGAGACTTATTTCCGGTGCTATGTATCTTAATTGGTCGATCATCATATATTTAAACCATCCAGATCACTCTATATTTCATATTCCTATCAATTTCGCGATAGGCGCTATGCCCAGATTAATCACGTTTGTAAGAATAGCCGGGCAAATTCCAATCAGCATTATCACCGCTACAAATGCGAATGTGCTGATTTTTTCTACCAGATCAGCATCGCCGACACCATTGTATTTATCCAGCGGATGTTGATAAAAAACCCGCTGCAGCATCCACAAAATATAACCCGATGTAAGTACTATTCCTAGAATAGCTATAAGTGTAAACACCTGCATACCGGGTATAACAGTACTGGCAAAGCTACCTGCAAAAGTAATGAATTCCGCTGCAAATCCTACTGTACCCGGCAATCCCAGGGATGCCAATCCAGCAATACTGAAAACAACTGCAATAACAGGCATCTGGCGTGCAAGGCCGCTGAGGTTATTAAGGTCGCGAGTATGCGTCTTGTCATAAACCAGTCCGACCATAGCAAAAAGTAAGCCCGTAATAACCCCATGACTGAACATCTGCAGGCTTGCTCCAGCCAGACTTACTTGATTTAAAGCAAATATACCCAACAGCACGTATCCCATGTGGCTTACACTGCTATACGCAATCAACCTCTTTAAATCCATCTGTCTTAGCGTCACCGCGGCTCCATAGATAACGCCGATTACTGCTAAAGTGCACATGATAGGAGCATATATTACGGCTATCTGAGGTAGCATACTCACACATATCCTTATCATTCCGTAACCGCCCATCTTAAGTAAGGCGCCGGCAAGAATAACGCTGGCAGCGGTGGGAGCATTGGTATGTGCATCCGGTAACCATGTATGGAAAGGAAAGACCGGCAGTTTAATTGCAAAACCAATTATCAAAAGGAAAAACAATGCGGTCAGGGGCATAACAGAAGATGTGATGTCTATTCCAGCCAGCACAGTCATATCAAATGTATGCGTTATAAAATAGGTACATAATATACCGGCCAGCATGAAGGCACTGCCTACAAGCGTATAAATCAAGTATTTATAAGCCGCATATTCTTTACGACCGCTGCCCCATATTGAAATCAGGAAAAACATGGGTATCAGTTCCACTTCCCAGAAAAGGAAAAACAGGACGAGGTCGAGCGATGTAAATACGCCCAAAATGCTGGTCTCAAGCAGCAGCAGCCAGCTGAAATATTCTTTAGGCCTTAGCTGAATCTTCCATGAAATGAGAATTGACAACACGCCGAGAAATGTCATTAAAATAACCAGAGGAAGGCTCAAACCGTCAACACCTACATGATAATAGGAATTAATAGCAGGTATCCAGGGGTACTTTTCAACAAACTGCATGTGGCCAACAGCTGCAGATGATCTATCAAAAACAAGAAAAGCATATAATGACAAGATAAAAGATAATAAGGCGGCAACCAGAGCAATCCATTTGATCGTTCTCTGAGACGGTTTTGGCCACAATGCAATTATCGCCAGTCCAACGATCGGCAAAAAGATGATCCAGCTTAACAAATTAAGATTCAATTGCATTTACCTCAGCCGAATAAAAATAAACAAATCACAATAGCTACAACTCCTATTGCGATAGAGAAAGCATATAACTGTGTTTGACCATTTTGCAGTTTACGGAGGGTCCCACCTGCGCCAGCCACTCCAAAGGCAGTCCCATTCACTGTACCATCAACCACACTGGAATCGAACATCCCCATCACCTTGAAAATACCATTGTACAGAATTGTTTTAACAAAGATATTTTCGTAAAGTTCATCCATGAAGTATTTTCGCGATAATAAAGTATATAAAAGTTTTACCGTATTACTTATCTTCTCAGCTGAAATCCACCTTTTGATGTATATTGCATATGCCAGAAGTATTCCCGCCAGAGCAATTAAAAGTGAAATCAGAGGAAGTATATGAGTTAACGGGCCGAAGAATCCCTCGATTAAGCTCATTTCATGAGCTGCTTCACCATGTCCGAAGAAACTATTGAAAGAACCGGTTATATTGACCCAGCCAGCGCATACAGCCAGTATCGCGAGTATCGCCAGCGGTATCACCATTACAGCCGGCGACTCGTGCGGCCCGTGCGAATGTTCGGATTTATCACCATGTTCAGAGGGTGCACCACCTTTATATTCACCGTGGAATGTCATGAACACCGCTCTAAACATGTAAAACGCTGTCATGAAAACGGTTACAACTGCAAGAACAAATAATCCTGGGTTATTACTGAAAGCAGATACGAGTATTTCATCCTTGCTCCAGAATCCTGCCAGTGGCCAGATGCCTGAAAGACTCAGAGAACCGATAACAAAGGTAATATAGGTCCATGGCATCGATTTACGCAGCCCGCCCATAAGCCTCATATCAAATGTACCTGTACCGTGATTTACACTACCAGCCCCCAGGAATAGCAAAGCTTTGAAAAATGCGTGTGTGAAAAGATGGAATATACCTATAGCAACCCCACCTACACCCAGTCCTAACATCATATATCCGAGCTGGCTAATAGTAGAATATGCGAGTACGCGTTTGATGTCATTCATCACCAATCCCATACTCGCGGCAAAAATCGCAGTAAATGCACCAATCACCGCAACTATGAGCATTGCTTCCGGTGAGTGTTCGAAAAGGGGATAAAAACGTGCAACCAAAAATACTCCTGCAGCCACCATAGTAGCGGCATGGATTAACGCACTAACCGGTGTGGGGCCTTCCATAGCGTCAGGCAACCACACGTGCAATGGAAACTGTGCTGATTTGCCCACTGCGCCTGAAAATACGCCTATAGCTATCCAGGTTAACGTCGCACCAGCCAGTGTTCCGGCAGCTACCATCTTATAGAGCGTCTCCGTATCAAAGGTACCTGTCTGTGCATATAATGCCAGTATAGCTGCGAGGAAGCCAAAGTCACCAAGACGTGTGACAATAAAAGCCTTCTTAGCAGCATTGGCTGCAGAAGGTTTATGGAACCAGAAACCGATAAGTAAGTACGAACCAAGGCCAACACCTTCCCAGAAAACAAACATGAACAAAATATTATCTGCCAAAACCAATCCCAGCATACAGGCGGTAAATAATGACATGAATGCATAATATCTAAGATAACCCGGATCACCCTTCATGTAACCCTGAGAATAGATTTGAACCATCAGACTGACCAGTGTGACAACCACCACCATAACAGCTGTAAGCGAATCTACCATGACGCCAAGATGTATCCTTAAACTGCCAATGACGGCCCATTCAATATCATCAACCATCAACATATGGCCTGGAGTAGCTATAACAGCGCCTAGCAACCAGAAAGACAGAGCACACGAAATGCCAACCGCGCCTATGGTAACATAGCCCCCAAGCCTTGGATACTTACCTAGAAATGGTCGCAGCACGAGACCGATTATTAAAAAAGAAATAAACGGCAGTAAAAATATGAGCCAGGGTACCTGCGTTGGCATTATAGTTTTCTTAATACCTCCTCTATAACATGTACCTTTTCCTGAGAAATATAGATTTTATATGGGGAGGCTTCCCTCATCTCCAATTTTTTTCCCTCCGGGAGGATTCTTGCAGGTACACCTTCGCCTTCGAAGAATTCCTTCCACATCTCGGCTATAATTAAATTCGGTGCCCGCTTGATTTCTACCCACATATTTCTGTTACCATTTCAAAATATTAAAATTCTCTATATCTACGCTTTCCCTATTGCGGTAAATTGAGAAGATAATGGCAATTCCTACAGCCACCTCAGCAGCAGCCACAACCATCACAAAGATTGCAAATATCTGCCCGGTTAGCATCTCCGGTACAATATACCGTGAGAACGCAATAAGGGAAATATTTACTGCATTTAACATAATTTCAAGGCACATAATAATTCTTATCACATTACGCTGCGTCAACACTCCGCAAAAACCTATACTGAAAAGCACTCCAGATAGGATAAGATAATGAATTAAACCAACAGTTAACATTATTTCTCCCTGATAATTGCAATGGCTCCGAGAATCGCAGAAAGTAGCAATACTGCAGCCATCTCGACTGTCAGTAAATATCCCCCTTCACTGAAAAGCTGTTTACCAATCGGCTTTATAGTTTCATCCAGAGGTAATTTAGTTGACAGAGCAAATGCCGTATTTATCAACCCGTACCCTATAAGGCAGATCAATAAAAGCGCCACTATAACGGCAGGATATTTTATTTTGCTTAGCGGAAAACCCTGCCGCACATCTCGGGTCAGCATTACAGCCACGATTATCAGAACCGAAATTGCACCGACATAAATCAAAATCTGAATAATAGCCAGAAAATCAGCATGTAACATCATATAGACACCAGCTACCGACATAAAAAGAAGAACAAGACACAGAGCAGCTTTGAAAATGTCTCTGAGCACAATAACGCCTAAAGCCGAAACAACAGCAATTGCCGCTATTAGATAAAAAGTAATACTAATTGTTAATTCTTCAAGCACCTGGGCCTCGTTTTCTTGTACTTAATGGGATAAATTTAAGTTTCTGTCCGCCTATTTCACGGTTATAAAGAAGGAGGCTTTGGGCGGGTAATTTAGCCTCAAACTGAGGGCGATAATAAGCACTCGGTTGATGATCGGTTGAAATGGACAAGTTCTCCTTTGTTAGAACTAGATCACGCCGACGATATTTAGCACACTCATAATTTAACCCCATAGCCAGCGCATCATACGGGCACGACTCCACGCAAAGACCGCAGAAAATGCACCGCCCGGTATCTACTTCAAATTTATCAACGATATACTTATTGTCATTATTTTTATGAGTCATCAGATGGATGTTACCCTGGGGACAGGCTTTAGTGCATGTTCCACAACCGGTGCATCTATCCGGAAACCATACCAGTTCATTACCTCTAATTCGTTTCGAGGTGTGAAGCTTTTCTTCAGGATACTGGACGGTAATGGGTGGCCTGAAGAGATGCTTAAAAGTTAGCGCCATACCTTTGGCTATGCCGATACCGTAGCGCTCAAACTTCAACTCTGCCACCCCCTAAAGTAAAAAGCCTTGAAAATAGCAATATCAGAACTGCGGCTAAGGCAAAATTGAGCATCACCATAGCCCACTGTAGTGAATGCGGTATAATCAAGACTTCAATCGCAATAAGAATAAGATTTATCACTGCCATAGGAAGCATGCCTTTCCATGCAAATGACATTAACTGATCTACACGCAGTCTCGGCAGAGTAGCCCTCATCCATACTATCAGGCTGAACACCAGCATAACCTTTATGAGAAACCACAGGATGGGCGGCAGTAACGGCCCCTGCCACCCTCCAAGAAATAGTGTCGTAATTACGCCTGCATAGGCCAGCGCCACGCCATATTCTCCGAGATAAAACATGGCAAATTTCATCCCGGAGTATTCTATATGATATCCGGCAACTATCTCAGAGTCAGCTTCTAATAGGTCAAAAGGACAACGGTTCATTTCAGCCAGAGCACCCAGAAAGAAAATAATAAAACCGAGAGGTTGTAAGAACACATACGGTATATTTTGAGTCTCTACAATTTTTATCATAGAAAATGATCCTGCGACAATAGCGACTCCGACAAGCGATAGTACGACAGGTAATTCATAACTCACCATCTGGGCAATAGCACGCATACCGGATATCAGAGAATACTTGTTTGCTGAAGCCCAGGCAGCCATAAAAATACCGAGTACAGATATCGAGCTGATGGCTATCACATAAACGGCACCGACATTTAAATCTACCAGTATTGCCCCTTCGCTTAAAGGAATTACAGCGAAAAGCATGAGAATAGGGACGAAGACTACTATGGGAGCAAGAAAATGTAATATTTTATCGGCCTTTTCTGGCACTATATCCTCTTTTAACAATATTTTAACTGCCGTCGCAATTGGTTGAAATATTCCTTCTGGACCACAGCGGTTTGGGCCAGTTCGAATTTGAAAACGCCCGAGAAAACGTCGTTCCCACCATATAAATACGATGACTACCGTCAGGACAAACGCTATTATGACGACAATCCCTGTTATTGCTGGAACAAGATAGGCAGCCCAACCGGGCCATCCCATCGACACAAGCCAGATTTTAAATTGATCAAGCAGATTCATCAGCGGTCTATTTCTCCAAGTACAACATCAATGCTTCCAAATATAATAATGAGATCGGCTACTTTCCAGCCCTTAACCATATCTCTCAATGCCGTAATATTTATTAAGGTAGGCGGATAGATATGCAGACGGTATGGGGCTATAGAGCCATCGCTAACAATATAGAATCCGAGGTTGCCCTTAGGCGCTTCAATATATCCATAAGCTTCGCCTTTGGGGGGTCTTATATATAGGGGGACATCGGCACGAATAGGCCCCGTATCGGGGATTTGCTTCAATGCCTGTTCAACAATTCTGATACTCTGTCTGATTTCCTGCATTCTTACCCAATATCGGTCATAGCAATCGCCGTTCTGACCAATGGGGATTTCAAAATCGAATCTGTCATAAATGGAATACGGGTTCATTTTCCGGATATCCCATTTAACACCGCTGGCTCTTAATACAGGACCGCTTGCACCAATATCTATTGCCGTCTCTCTGGGTAATATGCCAACTCCTTTTGCGCGGGCCAGCAATATTTCATTGGTAGCCAGTAACTGATCATACTCATCAACGTATCTGGGCATCTCTGCAATAAACTTCTTCATAGCTGGCATAAATTCGGCAGGAACATCCTGGCTCAATCCGCCGATACGCATATAGTTATACAGAAGACGCTGCCCTGATACCATTTCAAACAGATCAAGTATCTTCTCTCTTTCTCTCCACATATAGAGTACCGGTGTCATCATCGCACCGAGATCATTAAGGAAGAATCCCACCGCCATCAGGTGGCTTGATATCCTCATGACCTCCGCAAAAATAACACGCAGGTATTCTGCTCTTTCAGGAACCTTAATGCCGGCAAGTTTTTCAACAGCCATGCAATAAGCAAGGTTATTCGTCATCGAAGATAGATAATCAAGCCTATCGGTAAAGATAATATTCTGAGTATATGTACGGCCCTCTGCTAACTTCTCAATACCCCTGTGCAAATAACCGATGACCGGTTCAACATCAACAACTACCTCTCCATCCAGCATCACTCTCATTCGAAAAACACCATGTGTGGACGGATGCTGAGGTCCTATATTAAGATAGAAAGGCTCTGTTTTTATTGGCATTATAGATAATCCCTCCGAAGAGGATGACCCTTAAATCCTTCCCACAGCAGTAATCGCTTTAATTCCGGATGTCCCTCAAATCTGATACCGAACAGGTCATAAATTTCACGTTCCTGATAATATGCTGCCCGCCATACAGGTGTTAATGACGGAGCAGTTGGGTTTTCACGATCTGAACAACGCGTTTTGACAATTAAACTGTGATTGTATTTCAAAGAAACAATTCGGTAGACAAGTTCAAAATAATCAAGGTAATCCACGGCCGTAACAAAGGTAAGGTAATCGAATGCAAGCTCAGGCGCATTTTTTAGGTACTCAGCTACTTTTAGCAAGCTTCCTTTATCTACAAGGATAGAACCTTTTTCACTTGAGATAACCGATCCGGGAAATATCTCGTTCAATTTTTTTTCGATTTCTGTTTCGTTTATAGCTACTGTCACTTAATCAAGCCCTTAAAAATACTGATTATTTTAAAGATAGATTGGGATTGTCGATAGTGCCCTTGATGATCTTAGCATGCAGTCTTGTTACACCGTAGAGCAACCCCTCCGGCCTGGGAGGACAACCCGGTACGTAAACATCAACCGGAATAATACGATTTATGCCGGGCACGACGCTATATGACTCTCTGAAAGTTCCACCACTTATAGCACACGCACCCATAGCAATCACCCATTTGGGCTCTGGCATCTGATCATAGACCATCCTCACCGCCGGCGCCATTTTCCACGTAAGTGTTCCGGCAACAATCATCAGATCGGCCTGCCTTGGAGACCAGCGGAATATGTCCATACCAAAACGTGAAGCATCAAACCGTGACGCCGCCATTCCTATCATTTCAAACGCGCAACAAGCCAGTCCAAACATCAAAGGAAATATGGAACGCTGCCTAGCCCAGGCGATAGCAGTATCAACCGTAGTTAGTAAAATATTACGACGTATTTCTTCGTCCAACCATTTATCGGGATCCGGAATAGGGTCAGTACACTTACTGATAAAAGTATTAATGATGTTGCCTTCAATTATATCGGATTCATCAGGGCTTAAGATTTCAGGCCTTATTATTTCCATTGGAGGGCTCCTTTGCGCCAGGCATAAATATATCCTATAAGTAATATCACTAAAAATACACCTACTGCAACAAGCCCACCTATACCGAGGTCTTTAATATTAACGGCCCATGGATAAAGAAAGATAGTCAACATATCCAAAAGCACAAATAATACGGCAAAAAAGTAATACCTGAAATTAAATTGAACCCATGTTTTACCTATTGTCTGCATTCCGCATTCGTATTGGCTAAACTTCACAGGATTTTTCTTGGTAGGTATGATCCGTATAGCCTGTAAAAGCTTGGGAATCAATGGAATGGTAACAGTAAATAGAACAGCGATTATAAGAAGGATACCTATATAACCGAACTGGGCTAACACTTCTGATATTCTCCTGCTATAAAAGCCGTTGGATAGTATATTACAATCGACTAACTACTGTCAAAACAATTTCGGTTGCTTGACTAATAAGCATGCAAACGTATTATAATTAGTGCTCGAATTGCAAAATATTATTTCATTGAAGTGTATATTTAACATCAGCCAAAATGCGTATTACAGGTGGTTCAGCTAAAGGACAAATACTCAAGACCATTCCCGGTATGTCGCTTCGGCCTACCACAGATAAGGTTAGAGAAGCCATTTTTTCCATGTTATTGTCCATTGCCGGCTCATGGAAAAGAGGGCTCGACTTATTTGCAGGTAGTGGCGCATTAGGAATTGAAGCGTTAAGCCGCGATATGCAATGGATAGATTTTGTCGACCAGAATAAAAAATGCTGTCAGGTTATCGAAGAAAATCTTAAGAAAACCGGGTTTAAGGACAGATCACATATATATTGCTGTTCGGTTAATAAAGCTCTTGGTTTTCTTGATAGTTGTTACGATCTGATCTTCATCGATCCTCCCTATGCTGATAGAACGTTAGGACAACTGATTTTTGAAATCGGGGCTAAGGAAATAGTTTCAGCTGATACCCTGATTTTAGCATCACATTCTTCGCGTTCACCACTCGAAAATCAATATGATACGTTAGTCAAATTAAAAGAGAAAAGGTATGGCGATACGTCTATCTCGATATACCGGAAGGAGGTTACATATTGACCGTAGCAATATACCCCGGTAGCTTTGATCCCATCACCAATGGACATCTGGATATAGTTAGAAGGGCATCTACTATTTTTGATAAGGTGGTTGTAGGGGTCTATGATATTCCCCAAAAATCGCTCCTTTTTACCGTCAATGAGCGTGTGGAACTGGCTAAAAAATCGGTCGAAGATATTAAAAATGTGGAGGTTGTAGCCTACTCAGGGATTACAGTTGAATTTGCCCGTAAAATTGGTGCTAAAGTTCTGGTGCGTGGCCTGCGTGCAAACTCGGATTTTGAACGGGAATTCGAAATGGCTCTGATGAATAAAAAATTAGCACCCGATATCGAGCTTATCTGCTTCATGGCGAATTTGAAATATCAGTTTCTGAGTTCGAGCCTATTAAAAGAAATTATCAAACTGGGTGGAAACATGGATGATATGGTTCCACCGCACGTTTGTGCTGCTCTAAAAAAGAAACTACTATATTAAATTAATTAAATTTTTTACCGGGAGGTTTTAGTTAGATGGCTTACAAAATAACTGATGACTGCATTAGCTGCGGCGCATGTGAAGCTGAATGTAAAAATGAGGCAATTAAAGAAGGAGAAACAATCTACAAAATTGATCCGGCTAAATGTACCGAGTGTGTTGGTTGGTTTGATAAACCTAAATGTGCCGAGGTTTGCCCGGTAGATTGCTGTATACCCGATCCGGACCATAAGGAAACAAAAGAACAGCTTCTGGAAAAGTGGAAGAAACTTCATCCGGGGAAAACACCTGCCTGATACAGGCATTTTTAGCACATTTGCTATATCCCTAATATGATAACTATTGAACCGGATTTATTGGAAATCCAGGGTAAAGAGCTTATTTTAGATGCCGGCTGTGGAAATGGCCGTCATATATGGCAAATTTGTAAGGTAAATAAAGGTACTTCTATTGCACTTGATATAGATATCAACAGCCTTCAGCGCGCCCGCTATATGTTACAGCAGATGGATGAAAAATCAGAAACAGCGGGCAACTGGCACTTAGTAGTCGGAAGTGTCACAACCTTTCCATTCGGAGACGCTTTTTTTCATAAGGTAATATGTTCCGAGGTACTTGAACATATACCGAATCTTGATAAGGCAATGTCTGAGCTTAATCGTGTGCTTAAGCCCGGTGGCATGCTCGCTATCAGTGTCCCGTCCTATTTTGCAGAGAAGATATGCTGGAAAATATCAAATGAATACCATAATACACCAGGAGGGCACATCAGGATTTTCAAACACATTGAGATTATAGACTTATTAGAAAGGTTTAACTTCAAAATCACAAAGGTCTGCTATAAGCATGCACTGCATTCAATTTACTGGTGGCTAAAGGGAGTCTTCGGTTTGAAGAACGATAGGGCATTTATTCCTTCCCAGTACTATAAATTTTTGGTTTGGGATATCTGCAATGGACACAAGTATACAAGATGGTTAGAAAACATCTTGAACCGGATTATACCGAAGAGCACAGTAATATATTGCCGCAAGCCGCTGTCATAACTGTCAGCATTTATTTCGAGTTGAGTTGTTTGGCTTTTTGATAAGCTGCTTCAACGGCGGTTATTATCAACGATCTTAAACCGCCGCTTTCCATCTGTAATAGTGCTACAGTAGTAGTACCTGCAGGCGAAGTAACCATATTCCTTAACTCAGCCGGATGTTTTGACAATTTCTCCATCATTTCAACAGAACCTGAAATCGTCTGCAGTACTAATTTTTGCGATATATCCCTGGATAAACCTATATGTACACCGGCATCTATCAAAGCTTCGATAAACAGAAAGATATAAGCTGGACCGCTTCCGCTTAAAGCCGTAGCCATATCCAGGTACTTTTCATCACTGAAGTAAAGCTCCTCACCAAACGAGGACAATATCATGCGTGCTTTTTCACGGTTTTTTGTTTCTAATTCTACTGTACCGGTCCATACAGTCATACCTTTGCCTATTCGGGCTGGAGTATTTGGCATAGACCTCACAACCTGATTGTAATTTAACTTAGTGCAAAGGTAATCTAACTTTATCCCGGCTGCTATGGAGATAAAAAGTTGAGCTTTAAATAGTCCTGTTATTTGCTGTAGAACAGATTCTACATCCTGAGGCTTAACCGCCAATATGACAACATCGGCTCGATCCAGAAAAGCCTTACAGTCACCCGTAGTGGTTACCCCGTATTTTTTCCCCAATCGATTACGTCTATCAGATAACATCTCACATACCGTAATCTCCTGATTTGAACATATTTTTTTACGGATAATCGCCTTTAAAATGGCCTCACCCATGGTGCCACAACCGATTAAATTTATACGCATCTATTTGCTCCTTTCTCCAAAAATCGCCCTGCCAATTCTTATCATAGTGGCACCTTCTTCGATAGCCACCTCGAAATCATCACTCATACCCATTGATAATTCTTTAAATTTGTAAAGATCATTTAATTGTTTTAGTTTCTTAAATATTGGCCGTACATCTTCGGGATTATTGGCTATCGGAGCCACTGTCATAAAACCCATTATCACAAGATTGGGCATAGTACTGATTTTACTGACAGCATATTCCAGCTGCTCAGGCAGAAAACCGTATTTGGTATGTTCGCCCGATACATTTACCTCAAGAAATACTGGGGTCTTTTTAAAAGATCTCTGGCTAACTTTATCCGCCAGATGAACAGAATCAATGCTATGTATTATGTCAAAAAGTTCAATAACAGTCTTTACCTTATTGGTTTGTAAATGACCGATAAAATGCATAGTTAAAACATTACGAATGTCCATGATTTCTGGAAATTTATTAATCGCTTCCTGTAGCCTGTTTTCCCCAAAATCCCTCAACCCACATTTATACGCGGCTCTGATGTAATCTGCCGAAAAATTCTTACTTACAGCTATTATTTTAATATCCTGTTTGTTTCTACCACTTCGGTTCGCAGCAACCTCAATTCGTTTATAAAGGGAATTTATATTTTCTGCAATAACCTGACTTACAGTATTTCTATTAATATTCACAACGCTCGATTATCTATTCGTAAATTTTTTCATCCTTAGCATTTGCTTCAGGCGCATCTTCTTCAACATCACGGATATTTCCCGATGATAATAACGTTTCTGAATAATATTCATGCTGGATAATAAGATTCATTATCTCACTTGTGCCGGTCCATATAATGGAAAGCCTTGCATCCCGCAGCATCTTTTCGATGGGATAAACATTTGTGTATCCTATGCCACCCACAATCTGCATGGCATTGTTTATAACTTCCCAAGCCGTTTCAGTTGCAAATTTTTTTGCCTCCGACACTAAGCGCCGTGTATAACCGGTACTGCCCAGTCTGTCAACTGCTGCAGCGGCACCATATATAAGAGCTCTGGCTGCATCCAATTTGGTAATACTTTCGGCCACTTTGAAACTTACTCCTTCATATTCGCGGATTTTCCTACCAAAAGCTTTGCGCTTATTGCTATATCTGGTAGCTATTTCGAGTGCCGCTCTCGCCATACCGATTGCACCCGCCGCTGATGTCATCCTTTCCGGTATCATCATTTGATTGAATACTTCGGCTCCACGATTGAGTCCTAGAATAAGATTATCTTTTGGAACTTTTACATCTTTAAATACCAGACGTCCGGCTCCTCCTCCGCGGGTCCCCAGTAATCCATATAAATATTTAGCTTCAACACCAGCATCACGCTCCACGATAAAAGCACTGATGGATTTATCACCACTAATATCTGTACGCGCATAAACGAGGAATATATCCGCACCCTCGGCTCCAACGATAAAACGCTTTTGTCCATTTAAAATAAAGTAATCGTCTTTTTGGACAGCCGTAGTAGTCGCACCAAAAAAGTCTGAGCCACCTCTTGGCTCCGTTAAACCCTCTGCACAGAATATCCTGCCTTTTAACAACGGCTCAAGGTATTTTGCTTTCTGTTCTAACGTGCCAAAAACATCCAGAGCTTCGCCGACGATACTGACAAGAGAAAATAGACAACCGAGTGACATACCCAGAACACCGATTTCTTCCAGTGCAATTATCTCATCACACCATTTAAGTCCCCTTCCGCCAAACTGAGGAGAAAATCTCAGACCGAGTAACTTACTTTGTGCCAGATTAACAACATATTCTTTTGGATATTTTATTCTGTCCATATCCATATCAAGCAGCAGTTGCTTGGGTACAGACTTAACGAATTTTCTCACCTCGTCACGTAAAGCCTTCTGTTGATCCGTCATCAATGCTTCCAACATGAATTTTTCTCCTGATAGCAAACTTTCATGACCGGTCTGCTTATTTGACTACCAAATTTAATAGTTTCCCAGGTACATAAACCGTTTTAATTATATTTTTGCCTTCAATATAGGCCTTGACACGCGGCTGGGCAAAGGCAAGCTCTTTGGCCATTTTCTCCGTAATATTTACAGGCGCCATCAACTTATCACGGACTTTGCCATTGATCTGGATAACAAGGGTTACTTCCTCATCGCTGGCCAATTCACGATTCCATACCGGCCATTGCTGATTATGAATGCTATATTCATAACCAGACTGAATCCATAGCTCTTCTGCCAGATGAGGCGCTGAAGGAGCAAGCATAAGCAACAGGTTCCTGAGCGCCTCTTTCCATACATCAATTGATACAGAACCCGCTTCGAGAACCTTGCTAAGAAGATTAGTATATTCCATCAGAGCTGCCAGCATGGTATTAAAACGAAAACGCTCCATATCCTCCGATACCTTCCTGATGGTCTTATGCATAAACCGGATACATTCTTTTTCTGTATCACCATCTCTAGATTTCAAAAGATAATCTGCAGTTACCAGATTCCAGATACGATTAAGCCACCGGTACATACCTACTATGCCGTTGTCATTCCAGTCGCCTCCCAGTTCCCACGGACCAACAAACATCAAATAAGTCCTTACAGAATCTGCACCCAGGTCTTTAACATACTCATCTGGAGTAACAACATTTCCCTTCGATTTGCTCATTTTCTCACCCTGACAAACTATGATGCCCTGGTTAAAAAGCTTAATAAATGGTTCATCGAAAGGTACCAGCCCAATATCCCTTATAGCCTTGATAAAAAACCGAGCGTAAAGCAAATGCATATTGGCATGCTCTGCACCACCGGTATAGAGGTCAACAGGCATCCAGTATTTCATTTTCTCCGGATCAAATGGGAATTTATCAAAATGCGGGCTGGTATACCTCAGAAAATACCATGAAGAACACATAAACGTGTCCATAGTGTCGGTTTCCCGCTTTGCAGGCGAATTACATACAGGACAATGCGTATTAACAAAGGATTCGCAATACTTCAGAGGTGATTCCCCTGTAGGTTTAAATTGAGCTTCCGGAGGGAGTAATACCGGCAGGTCCTCCTCAGGCACCGGTACTGTTCCGCATTTATCACAATATATTATCGGAATAGGAGCACCCCAGTACCGCTGGCGGGAGATCAACCAATCCCTGAGTCGATAGGTGATTGTTTTTCCACCCCAACCCTTATCGGCGAGGTAGTCGCATATTGCAGATTTCATTTCCTCATTTGACAACCCGTTGAATCGCTCCGAATTGACCATAATTCCGCTGCCGGTATGCGCCATCTTCAGCTCTCCGCCATCCCAGTTGTCCGGTGCAACTACAACCCTTATAGGAATACCGTACTTTTTAGCCATATCAAAATCACGCTGATCATGAGCCGGTACACCCATTACAGCTCCAGTGCCGTATTGCGGTAAAACGTAATCCGCTATATATATAGGGACTCTCTCACCGTTTACCCTGTTTATAACATAACTTCCCAGAAACACACCTGTCTTTTCTCCCTCTTCTGAGGTTCTTTCAAATTCAGTTTGTCGTTGAGCTCTTCGGATATATTCTTCGACCTCTTTTTTCTTTTCCGGCACTGTAAGTGCGGGTACAAGAGGATGTTCGGGAGCTAAAACAAAAAAGGTGACTCCAAACACTGTATCCGGTCTGGTGGTAAAAACTTTTATCTCCTTTTCTTTAATTTCAGGATGGTCGAGTGCAAAGGAGATCTCGGCGCCATAACTTTTTCCTATCCAGTTGGTCTGCATGGTGCGTATACGCTCGGGCCAATCTATATCCTTATACTCGAGTAATTCTTCGGCATACTTAGTTATTCTGAAAAACCACTGCTCAAGTTGTTTTTTTTCAACTATACTTTCACAACGCCAGCAGACACCATCACCCACCACCTGTTCATTGGCAAGTACAGTCTGGCATTTTGGGCACCAGTTTACCGCCGCTATTCCCCTATAAGCCAGTCCTGCTTTATAAAGCTTCAAAAAAAACCATTGCGTCCATTTATAATATTCAGGCAGACATGTGATAACCTCACGGCTCCAGTCGTATATCGCACCTATAGATTTCAATTGCCTTCTCATGTTTTCGATATTCTTCATGGTCCATTCGGCAGGGTTTATACCCGTTGCAATTGCTTTATTTTCAGCTGGTAACCCAAAAGCATCAAAACCTACCGGGTGCAATACGTTGAAGCCCTGCATTCTTTTGTAACGAGCATATACATCCGATGGCGCCATTGCATACCAGTGGCCAATATGTAAATCTCCGGAAGTATAAGGAAACATGGTCAGTGCATAGTATTTAGGCCGGGGATCATTTTCACCAACCTCATATAAATGATCCCGTGCCCATTTTTCCTGCCATTTCTTCTCAATTTCTTGTGGATTATACTTTATTGATGCTTTCATAATGTTGAAAATTTTAACCTCTGTGGATAGTACCGTCAATATCGTATTATAATTCTCCCATATTATTAAACGATTTTCGCAATTCTGGCATCTGGTATTATTAAATTATTTAATATCTAAATAATTAAACCGTTAGCAATAAAGGAATGACTAGAGATAAATTTCGAAACCTTGTTTTAAAAGTAATATCCGAACTGCCGGATGAATTTAAAGGCCTACTTGAAAATGTCGATATCGTTATCGAAGACTGGCCCACGCGCCGACAACTGAAAAACGCGGGAGTAATCCGACGCTCAGATCTTTTAGGACTTTATGAAGGAGTACCCAGAACTGTCAGAGATCAAAGCTACAATATGGTTTTACCGGATAAGATCTCTATCTTTCAAAAACCTATTGAGTTGCAATGCCGCAGTTTAAAACAGCTAAAGATAGAAATTGCAAGAACCGTAAAACATGAAATCGCACATCATTTCGGATTAAGCGACGCGCAACTTGATAAAATTGAAAAACAATACTACAGGTAATTACTATTGATTTACACACCATTTTAGAGTAGAGTATTACAAAGATTAGATTATGTTATCACCATCTACTATTATATATAGATTTTGGGAGGCTAAATTTTAATGAAAAGGTTGCTTATGTCACTTCTAATTACCTTCCTGATAGTAATGCTCACGGCTATGATAACACCTTCAATAGCAAATGCTATGAATGAACCATCATCTATGCTCAAGGAATTATCAAATGGGCGTCCGTCGGTAATAGCTGAACAAGATATCACACAATCGTATATTCTGCCTGCCGATAATGCAACACCTCTTCCGCAGGGATTAGCGCTTACAAAAGGCACACCTTTTATATCTCCCGCCGATATCAAAGTCGGTGATCTGGTCACAGTCAAGATAAAGGCCTCTAACAGCGGAGCAAGTGCGATCAATCATCAGCTATCTTTGCTCATTAACGGGAAGGCTGTAAGTAATCCCCAGCAAATATCGGTAGGACCAGGAGAGACTAAGGATATTACATTCCAATTTACAGCAGAAACAAGCGGCGCAAATACTATAACGATTGGAAATTTAACAGGCACATTTAATGTCGGCAGCGGCTCATTTTTTGATTCTTTCCCTCCCTATCTATGGGCCTTTTTGGGGATTGTACTCGGTGTTATAGTGTTAATGATTGTCCTGCTGGTGATGAAACCCAAGAAAAAAGCTGTTACATCTCCAGACCAGATCAGAAAGGCAACAAAAGTAAAGGGCAAGCCTGCTAAAGGAGGAATTCAGGAATCGCATCCCGGTATTCCCGGTCAGCCTCCGCGCCCGAGTATGACAGGTATGCCCGAAGGTGTTCTTTTCGGCATGCAGCCCCAGCAGGGCGCATCGGGAGCTGGACAGGAAATGGGTGGTCCCGGCATGCAAGCACCCTATCAGGGAATTGGCCAACCGCCTATGCAGGGTACTTTTCAACAGCCACAGCAGCCCGGTATGCAACCTCCTTTCCAGCAACAGCCACAGCAGCCCGGTATGCAGCCTCCTTTTCAGCAGCAGCCAATGCAGCCGCCTATCCAAACGGCACAGCAGCCACCCTACCAGCAGGGGCCTTTTCAGGGTCCCCCCGGTATGGGACAATTTGGCGGTCAGGTCAGACCACAATCCCCAATGACCACCCCCCAAACCGGCGGGTCCCAGTTTTCGCAGCAATCCCAGACGGGTCCAGGTAGAGCACCAACACCACCACCCCTACAGGCTATACCCGGACAGCCACCATTCCCCCAAGGGCCATTTGATATGCAACCCTCTCCGCAACAACAGATGCCACCACAGCCCATGCCACGTGTACCTTTATCAAGCCAGGGACAATCACCCATTCCGCCGGGTATGCCAGCCATGCCCCCCGGAGTAATGCAACCAGCTTTCCCGGGAGGATATCAGCAGGCCGGGATGCCCAAGTTTTCAGTTAGCAATCTGACAATTACACCCAGCAAAGTAAAGGTCGGAGAGCCTGTTAATATAAGTGTTATCGTATCCAACAACGGAATGCAAACAGGTAAATACAGCGTTGTATTAAGAATCGGTGGCGTGGTAGAAAATATAACCGATATTACTTTACCACCCGGTGCGAGCCAGACAGCGAGTTTTACCGTTGTCAAGGACACGCCAGGTGATTATTATGCCGATATCGATGGAATCGGAGGTTTCTTCACAGCAATACCACTCGCTCCACCATTTTTTACCGTGAGCAATTTTGCTATAAATCCAGAAAGAGTAAGGCAGGGACAACCGGTAACGATTTCTGCTACGGTTACAAACACCGGTGAACTGCCAGGTTCACATACCCTCATTCTAAGAATTAAAGGTCTTGCAGAAAGCCAGCAGGAGGTAACGCTGAGTCCGGGTAAATCACAAAATATCGAGTTCCAGATCGTTAAGGATACACCGGGGTTTTATCCCGTATCACTAGAAAATTGGACCGGAAAATTTGTAGTTGAGATGGACTGGACGGGTTGAAAGGCTTATATACTGCGCCATTCTACAGTAATTCTTGATCCGTCTTGATAAGCTGGTCTGTATCCTTCAAATAATCGATATATAAAATGCCATTCAGATGGTCAATCTCATGCTCAAGGCATTGAGCCAACAGGTCAGTAGCTTTAATTCGTACTAATTTACCTTTACGATCCTTAGCCTTGGCCTTAATCAGCTCCGACCTGGTTATCTCCGCTTGGTATCCAGGAATACTAAGGCATCCTTCTATAACATTTCTTTCCCCCTTCCTATCAATAATTTCTGGATTAATCAATGCCATAGCTTCATCATCCGGAATCTGGATAACGATTATACGAAGGGGAACACCAATCTGAACTGCTGCAAGGCCCACACCATGGGCCTCCTGCATAGTTTCAATCATATCATCGATCAACTTCTGTATCGATTTATCTATAATGCTGACCCTTTTTGATTTTTGCCTTAATATCGGATCCGGGTTAATGCGGATTTTCAGCTTTGCCATGATTTATAATTATACAATACCTACTGGATCTACATCTATAATCCATCCCCGTGAAAGATTAATCCCGTCAAATAATGTCTGAATGTCACGACCCAGCAAAATCAACTGCATCTGGTATTTCCCGCGCAAACGATAAACAAAGGCCGGAGCAGGACCGATTATCCTCGTACTCACATCACCAATCGAATCAAGCACTTTTTTTATGGCGCTAGCCACCTTTTGCGTCTCAGCAAGGCAACGTTCTTCATTCGAACTGGTATAAATCAAGCGTATCATCTTATTAAAAGGCGGATAGCCAAAATATTTCCTGTATCTTATTTCTTCATCATAAAATCCCTTATAGTCATGGTTGGCTGCAAATTTAACTGCATAGTATTCGGGATTAAAAGTCTGAATAATTGCCTTTCCTGCTACGATTCCACGCCCTGCTCTACCCGCAACCTGGCACAGTAACTGAAAAGTCCTTTCCCCCGCTCTAAAATCGGGAAGATTTATATTTACATCGGCACTGATAACACCAACTAATGATACTCCGGGAAAATCCAGCCCTTTGGCTACCAGCTGTGTACCTATTATTATATCTACCGACTTCGTCCTAAAAGATTTTAAAATTGCCTCATAATCTCGAGGATGTGCTACAGCATCGCTATCCAATCTTATAATCGTTACAGACGGGAAAAATCTCCTGCACTCATGTTCCACAGCTTCAGTACCTATACCTAAATATTTCAATTCTTCACTCAAACAAATCGGGCACTTTTTTAAAAAGGGATAACTTTTCCTGCAGTGATGGCAAACCAATTTTTTGCTGGAAGCGTGATATGTAAGTGATCCTGTACATCTTTTGCACATGGCCACATAACCGCAATTATCACAACGAATAAACGTAGCCACACCGCGTCGGTTGACAAACAATACAACCTGCTGATGCGCCTTCAAAGAATCTTCCATCTCTTTTTTTAGTAAACGACTGAATATACTGTGATTGCCCGCCTTATATTCATCTCCCATGTTTATAACAGTAACTTCAGGCTGTGATTCGGCACCCAGTGGAGTCGCCCTGCCCTTTAATTCAATCAGCCGGTATTCGTCTTTTAAAGCTCTGTAATACGTCACTATATCCGGCGTGGCACTGCCTAAAATCAGAATTGCCCCCGTCAATCTGGCTAATTCAACCGCAACTTCGCGCGTATGATACCTGGGCGACTTATCGGTCTGCTTATACGACCATTCGTGTTCCTCATCTATAATTATCAGTCCCAATTCCGGTTGTGGAGCAAAAATGGCACTGCGAGCTCCGATGACCACATCTGCATCTCCGTTATATATTCTATACCACTCGTCATATTGTTCTCCCCGAGTAAGTCTGCTGTGCAATACGGCTACCCTACCGGGGAAACGCGAAAAGAAACGTTCGATCATCTGGGGAGTAAGAGAAATTTCGGGAACAAGGCAAATCCCTTTTTTCCCTTTCTTAAGCGTTTCTTCAAGTGCATGTAGGTAAATTTCGGTTTTCCCACTTCCAGTTACACCGTGCAAAAGGAAAATATTACCATTGCCATTTTCCGCCTTACTACTTGATGAAGTATGAATGATCTTCCATGCCGCCTCCTGGTCCTCGGTAAATTTAACTGGTAACTCCAGGGAAAAATCGCACTTCATTAGAGGATCACGTCTGAGCAATTTAGTCTGCTCCGCGATTAGCCCCTTTGAGATCAGAGCCTTTATGATAGAATAATCAAATTTGTATTTACCGCATATATCTGATGACGGCAAAGGCTCACGGGCTGCCAGCAGCATTTCAATTAGATCGGCCTGTTTTAGAGCTCTTTTTTCTCTTAACTGCGATATCCATCTTTCGGCTTCTTCCACCGAAATATTCAATGCGAAATACCTTGCATATTTAGGTTTTATGGCATCATTTTGTTCAAAACCAGGAGGAAGCATAAGAGCAACCGATTCAAATAGAGGAGCCATATAGTACCGGGAAATCCATTTAGTCAGCTTAATGCGTTCCTGCGAAAGCAAAGGGAATGGGCTGATTACATCTTTAATATCGCGAGTATCTTCAATAGGGCTGAAATCTGTAAGATCGAGTATTATCCCTTTTAATACCCTCGATCCGAAAGGAACCCATACGGCCTGACCGGGTATTACCTCCAGATTTTCAGGAATCGAATAAGTAAACGAATGACGGTAGCTACCGGGTGCATTAACAGCTACCTCAGCATATTTCATTTACCCTCTATTTTGTTTCTGAATCTTCTGTTATACCGGATTCGCCTGCAGCTTCACCCTCTAAAACTTGCTGGGATTTTTCTGCAATTGCTTCTCTTCTTTCTTTAAGCCTTGCTTCCTTGGTACTCAATCGCCTTATATAGTAAAGCTTACTGCGTCTCACTTTTCCATGGCGAACGATCTCGATCTTTTCAAGTAGGGGGGAAGCAAGAGGAAAAGTATGTTCTACTCCCACTCCTGAGGTCACCCGGCGCACAGTAAAATTACCGCCAGTGGCATTTCTGCTTATCTTTATCACCAGCCCAGGGAAAACCTGTAACCGTTCCCGATTCGCCTCTTTAACTTTGAAGCTGACCCTCACATTGTCGCCAGCAGCCAGCACCGGCAATTTCGGATTTATCCTGTTTTTTCCCAAAGATCTAATATCCATTGCTGTAAACCTTTCCTTAATATAATATCATATTCAATTTGATTATTCTTTCATATCAATCCGCGTGATCGTAGAAACTCCAATTCGCTTTTTGAAAGCTCAGCTTTTTTTAAAAGATCAGGTCGCCTGATCGCAGTTCTAAGTAGCCTCTGTTTTCTTCTCCACAAACTAATTTCCCGGTGATTTCCCGATAGCAGTACGTCGGGAACTTTCAACCCATTATATACAGCAGGTCTTGTATAGTGGGGATACTCAAGCAAATTATTCAGATGTGACTCTTCCACAAGCGAACAATTCGAGCCCACAACACCCGGCAGTAATCTCACTATACAATCGATAATCACTATAGCTGCAGGCTCACCTCCGGTTAATAAATAGTCGCCAATGCTTATCTGATCTGTTGCCAGATTTTCAGCAACTCTTTCATCTATACCCTCGTAATGACCGCAAATCAGTATTATATTACTTTTTTTTGCTAATTTGCCAGCCAGCTCTTGAGTAAAAAGCCTTCCCTGAGGAGTAAGCAAAATAATCGTAATATCTTCCTTTCCTGAATCAGCTTTAATCCACTCGACACCTTCGAAAATGGGTTCCGGTTTCATAACCATGCCTGCACCACCACCGTAAGGATAATCATCAACCGTATGATGCCTATCATGAGTAAACGACCGTATATTATACAGCCTGATATCGACAAGGTTATTTTTTATACTCCTGCCTATGATGCTGTGTTCAAGATATCCGGCAAATACTTCAGGAAATAAAGTCAGAACATCAATGCGCAACATATAACCCGATTACTCAAGAATTTCAGAAAACAGAAGGCTATTTTATCACATATCACCGATCTATAAAATCCGGTCAAGATACACGAAAAATAAATGATTAAATTAAAACACTATATATAGTATTTTTTAATTTCATATTTACCAATTATTGTATTAAATCAAAAAATATCGGCAATTCCAGACACTGTTTTCAGGTAATAAATCATAAAGTTTTAATTGAAATGCTATTGACAAGTGGTGAAAAATGAGGTAATAATGGGACATAGTGGTAAAAAGTGGTAAAAAATGGTGAAAAATCATGGTGATCAGTGATAACCGTGAAAAACTGCTTAATCAAGATATGTTCGATTATTTAAGGGAAAACGAGTTTATAGGTTTGAGATTGCGGTTGCTTTTATTCTGGGGAAAGCACCCACAGGCTAAATTCAACTTTGATGGAATCGCCCATTTTATTGCCACCACACGCTGTCATTTAAAGGAAATGCTTAAAGAATTTATCGATAAGGGTATTGTTAATGAAGAGTATTGTGAGAGCGGTGTGGCCCATTATTGCCTAAACCAAGACCACCAATTGAGTCAGCATATACAGGAATTAGCTGAACTTGATTGGGGCAAAATCAATTATCTGGAAGAAGTGTTAGGTCAAAAGACTCTGACTACGCTTATCAGCGCGGGATAAATATATGTTTGTAGGTGAATACGAATATAAAGTCGATAATAAAGGCCGGTTGCCGCTTCCACCAAAATATCGCCGCGAGATTGCTGATGGCCTGGTTCTGACAATAGTGGCGGACAACTGCATTACCGCATATACAAAGTCAGAATGGGACAAAATACTGGCGAGCCAGGCACCTACGGGCTTTTTAATGTCCGATAGCCAGAGAAAATTGAACCGTTTTATTTTTAGCAATGCCAATGAGGTCTCCATCGATAACCAGGGCAGGATTGCACTTCCTGCAACACTGCGAGAGCGGTGCGGTATAGGTGATGAAGCCGTAATCGCCGGCGTCAATAACTATTTTGAGATCTGGAATGCAGAGCAATGGAAAAAAGATCGCATAACGGCTGATGAAGCGCGTCAGTTAGCAGATGAACTGGAGAATAAGAGATGAGCCTTGCTGTTGCTAATTTGGGTCACACCCCTGTTTTGGTTGATGAAGTTCTGACGGCTTTAAATGTAAAGCCCGGTAAACGTTATATCGATTGTACACTTGGTAGCGGAGGGCACGCACTCGCGATATTATCAAAATGTCAACCCGGCGGCGAATTACTCGGCATCGATGCGGATCCGGAAGCTATCAAGATAGCCCAGCATAATCTTTACGACTATTTTGAAAGCACCATCATTATTAATGAAAATTTTTACAATCTGGAAAGTATATGTCGGGAAACCGGTTTTAATTCTGTGGACGGCATCCTCTTCGATCTTGGTCTTTCGTCTCTTCAACTGGAAAACTCCGAGCGGGGATTTAGCTTCCTGCGCAGCGGCCCCCTGGATATGAGATTTAATCCTGATGAAAAACTCACCGCAGCCGACATAGTTAATAAAATGCCCGAAGACAAGCTGGCAAAACTCATATTGATTTATGGTGAAGAGCCAAACGCAAATCGAATTGCCCATAACATCGTGCGCAACAGGCCCATCAACGACACCGCAGAGCTTGCAGATATAGTTTCCAATTCTGTAAGTCAGTCCAGCGGGAAAATTCACCCTGCTACAAAAACTTTTCAAGCCCTCCGCATTGCAGTAAATCGCGAACTGGACCACCTGACTTCAGCACTTGAACAAAGCATCAGACAGCTTGCTCCTGCAGGACGTCTGGTAGTAATCAGTTACCATTCGCTGGAAGATCGGATTGTTAAAAACTTCATGCTGAGAGAAACAAAGGCCTGTATCTGTCCTGCGGATATACCGGTATGTTGCTGTCATCATCAGCCAACACTGGTGCTATATGATCGCCATCCGATTACTCCAACGGAATCTGAAATCGCTAAAAATCCGCGCAGTCGGAGCGCCAAGCTTCGCATAGCGGAAAAAATATAAAAACAGGAGGCAAAGAAAAATGGTAGGAGCGAAAAGACTCGGAACCATAATGGGCAACGACAGACGGTTGCTGGCTATTTTCAGCGGTATGGTTTTCGATGGAATTGTTTTCATAAGTCTGATAATCGCTATAACCATCCTTTACTTCTTGTAACCTGTAACAGCAATAGCGACGATAAAAAATCGGTAAAGCATAAAATCTAAGGAGGCATGGAATAATGGCAAAAAGATTAATCACAGGTATCGATGTTGGCACCACCAAGATCTGCACTATAGTAGCCACGCTTGACTCTGCAGGCGCTCTTCAGGTCCTTGGTGTTGGCCAGGTACCCAGTCATGGTCTGCATAAAGGCATGGTTGTAAACGTGGAGGAGGCCAGGGATTCTGTCGCTGAATCCGTTAAGCGAGCCGAACAGGCAAGCGGTGTAAAAATCGAATCGGCCTACATCGGCGTCACCGGCAGGCACATCAGTTCACTAAACAGCCACGGCGTTGTGGCTATACCCAGGGCAGATAGACTGGTCAGGCCGGATGATCTGCAACGCGTTTTAGCTTCAGCCAAGAATATCAACATCCCTGACGACCGAAAAATCCTGCACCAGATACCCCGAGGCTACATGCTTGATACACAGGAAAAGATCAAAAATCCGGTCGGTATGCATGGGTTTCGGCTCGATGTTGAAACGCACATCATCACAGCTTCGACTGCATCCGTGCAAAATCTGGTTAAATGTGTGCGCAGCGTAGGTGTAGAAATCGATGATCTTGTCCTCGAACCGCTTGCCAGTGGAGAAGCCGTACTGACACCCGAAGAAAAGGAAATTGGTGTCATCATGGCTGATATAGGAGGCGGAACTACTGACATAGCTGTCTTTAAAGACGGCAGTATTTACCATACCTCTATCATTCCGGTAGCCGGCTATCAATTCACAAGTGATCTTTCCATCGGTCTGGGACTTCCATTCGAGATAGCAGAAGCTATGAAGAAAAAATACGGCAATGTTTATCCCGAAACGGGATCGAAAGATGAAGGATCAACACTTACGGTGGAAGATGGCCATAGTGTTTCATATAAGGATCTGTGCAACATACTTCGTGATCGCATGGAGGAGTTGTTAAGGTTAATACTGCTTGAAATGCCTGATACAAGCTACGCTTCGCTTGCACCTGCAGGCCTGGTCATAACAGGCGGTGGAGCCAAGATGAACGGTCTGGAAGCCCTTGCACGTGCAACCATCAGGATACCCACCAGAATCGGTGAACCAATGGGCGTTTACGGAATCACCGATGTTCTTCATGATCCGGCCAATGCCACCGGTGTGGGCCTGTTGCTCTGGTCAATTAAAACCGGAGGTAAGCCGACATGGGAAGGAAAGGGCAATGGCAACGGCAGTGGCAAACAGGCAGGCCAGATAAACAATATCGTCAACTTACTCAAGAAATTCTTCAGTGCGTGAAAAAATAAATTAATCAAAAATAGATAGCAGGAGGTATTAAAATCGATGTCAAAATCAATGTTTTCAACAGCACCGGCAAAAATAAAGGCTATTGGCTGCGGCGGCGGCGGATCTAACGCCATAACACGTATGGTCCGTGAAGGAATCAAAGGTGTAGAGTTCATCTGCATGAACACGGATGCTCAAGCTCTGGCATTAGCCGAAGTACCCGTACGTGTTCAACTGGGCGAAAAGCTCACCCGTGGTCTCGGTGCCGGTGGTGACCATAACGTCGGTCGAAAATCAGCAGAAGAAAGCCGCCAGGCAATTCAAGAAGTAGTTGCCGGCGCGGATATGGTCTTCATAACAGCAGGTATGGGCGGCGGAACCGGCACAGGCAGTATCCCCATAGTTGCTGAAATCGCTAGGCAATCAGGTGCATTAACTATAGCAATCGTAACCAAACCATTCTCATTCGAAGGCGCTCGACGTATGAAGGTAGCCGAAGAGGGCATCCTCCAGCTCTGCGACAAAGTCGATACACTGGTCATTATCCCCAATGACCGCATACTCGAACTCTGCGATCAGAAAACAACCGTAGATAACGCATTCAGGCTGGCTGACGATGTACTCAAGCTTGGTGTCCAAGCCATAGCTGAGGTCGTCACAGTACCCGGCCTTATAAACCTCGATTTTGCAGATATCCGAGCGATAATGAAAAATTCGGGACCGGCCTGGATGTCGGTCGGGCACGGCAAGGGCGCTAACCGCGCGGTGGAGGCCGCCAAGGCCGCTTTAGCCAGCCCATTACTGGACGTTTCGATCAGCGGATCCAAAGGCGTCCTGTTCAATGTAACCGGCGGCAGCAACCTTACGCTTTTCGAATGCAATGAAGCAGCTGACGTGATAGCCCAATCCGTCGATCCGGATGCCAATATAATCTTCGGCGTTGTATTTAACCCACAACTCGAAGATGAGGTACAGATAACAATTATCGCCACAGGATTCACCGCACAATATGGCTCTGGCGTACCTACAGAGGTAGAACTGCGCAGATTACTGCGGGGTGCAACCGAAGATAGTCTCGATGTCCCCGCCTTCTTAAGGAGGGGCTCGCGCTATCCCAATGCGCAACCGGCGGCACCACGCGCCGCGGCAGATATGAGCAGAATACCTCGGTAAACAGTCGCAATTTTGCGCTGCGTAATAAAGCCGGGCAAAATAATTTTGCCCGGCTTTATTATGTCTCCTTAACCATTGACTGAAACTATATCTTGTGTTAATATCCGATTAAACCACATAGTGTTGTGTCGAAATGAAGTGTCCTGTTTGTGGTGGCTCAGAATCAAAGGTCATCGACTCTCGCAATCTTGGAAATGAGATTAGGCGAAGAAGAGAATGTATAAGTTGCAACGGGCGGTTTACCACATATGAGCGATTACAGCAAAGAAGCCTTTTCGTGATTAAAAAAGACGGAAGACGGGAAGAGTTCAATCGCGAAAAGCTGTTTAATGGGATTCGCAAAGCCTGCGAGAAAAGACCTATGCCTACAGGTACTATCGAAAAGCTGGTGGAAAATATAGAAGCAGATTTATACAGTCTGGGTAAAAATGAAATTAATTCTGCCCAGATAGGTAAAATCGTCGTAAATAAATTGGCCGACATCGATCACATCGCATATATCAGGTTTGCCAGCGTTTATTACGAATTTTCGAATATAGATACTCTCAAACAGGCGGTAGATAACCTAATAGCATCCAAGGTGGGTGCTCCTCTCGATGGTCAACTTCCACTTATCAAAGCTGAAGAACTTTCCGGACGGCTAAAACGTAGAAGACAACAAAAGGACTCAAAATGACAGGCAGGCATAATAATACTAATAAAGGTCGTCTATCAGATCCTATTCGCAGCTATGTTGCGAAAACCGTCTTTAACTATACGCAGACTTTAGGATTGGCTGACAGGAATGAAATTGAACGGCTGACACAAGAAGTAATTTCGAGGTTGGAGAAAGATATGAGAACTGAAGAGAAGACCGGAGGAAAAAACGTTGAACCGGCTCTACCCGGAATGGAGCATCTAATTGGTCATCCTTCACCCGGTATTCCCGATAAGGAAAAAGTCGAATCCATTGTTAACGAACTTATTTCTGAACAGAAGGATACACCTCAGCACGCCAAGCGTAGTGAGGAAGAACTCCAACCGACGGAGCTAAAGCTTACCGAAAATGCCAGGATTGTTCTTGAGAAAAGATATTTACAAAAGGACAGTAACGGCAAGGTAATAGAAACCCCTGAACAGCTCTTTCACCGTGTTGCCCGCTTTATAGCATCAGCAGAGCTGGCATTCGATAAAAATGCAGATGTAAATAGCTGGGAAAATAAATTTTACAGATTAATGACCTCACTCGAATTTCTGCCCAATTCGCCCACACTAATGAATGCGGGACGTGAATTGGGTCAGCTTTCCGCCTGTTTTGTTCTACCTATTGAAGACAGCATGGAATCGATATTCGACGCCGTCAAATATACAGCCCTGATACATAAAAGCGGAGGGGGTACGGGTTTTTCCTTCTCCCGCATCCGGCCAAAAAAGGATAGGGTCGGATCTACAGGGGGAGTAGCCAGCGGCCCGGTTTCGTTTATGCGCGCTTTTGATACCGCTACCGATGTCATTAAACAGGGTGGAATGCGTCGCGGTGCCAATATGGGAATACTCAATATCGATCACCCAGATATACTTGAATTTATTTCATCTAAAGAAGACCCGACAGCCTTTACCAATTTCAACATATCCGTAGCAGTTACCAATAAATTCATGCAGGCTGTCGCAAACAATGAAGATTACGAATTGATTAATCCCCACACTAAAGAAGTTGTAGGAAAATTAAATGCGTGTGAAGTTTTCTCCAAAATAGTAGATATGGCCTGGCGTACGGGTGATCCTGGCATAATATTCATCGACCGTATAAATGAATTTAATCCCACTCCAAATCTCGGACAGATCGAGAGCACCAACCCATGTGGCGAACAACCGCTGTTGCCTTATGAATCCTGCAATCTCGGATCAATTAATCTCTCAAGAATGACAAAGGTAAAAGACGGAAAAGCAGAGATTGATTTTGACAAAATAAAAAATACGGTTCGTCTGGCAGTTCGTTTCCTCGACAATGTAATAGAAGTAAATCGTTATCCACTTAAACAAATTGAAGAAATGACAAAGAAGACACGAAAGATAGGGCTGGGTGTAATGGGTTTTGCCGATTTGCTGATTCAGCTTTCTATTCCCTACAACTCCGACAGGGCGCTGGAAATAGCAGAAACGATTATGAGGTTTATCTCCACAGAAGCAACCGGAGAATCTGTTGAACTCGGGAAAATCCGAGGATTATTCCCTGCCTTTAAAGGCAGTATATATGATATTAAAAACGGACCAAAAGTCCGCAATGCCAACCGAACAACGATTGCACCTACCGGTACCCTGAGCATAATCGCCGGCTGTTCCAGCGGAATCGAACCCATTTTTGCATTAAGCTATTACAGGCATATACTCGATGGGGAAACGCTTATCGAGATAAACCCTTATTTTGAAGCTGTTGCAAGAAAGGAAAAGTTCTACTCTTCAGAACTTATGAAAAGACTGGCAGAAGGAGAAAGATTGGCAGATATAAAAAATGTCCCCGACTGGGTGAAAGAGGTCTTTGTTACTTCCCATGATATTTCACCCGAATGGCATGTAAAAATACAGGCCGCTTTCCAGAAGTATACGGATAGTGCAGTCTCAAAAACGGTCAATATGCCATTTGAAGCCACTAAAGAAGATGTCAAAAATGTATATATGCTGGCTTATAAGTTAGGATTAAAAGGAATAACCATCTATAGGGATAGAAGCCGTGATAGCCAGGTATTGAGCACTGGGCAAAAACAGGTAGCTGAAAATAAACTTCAAGAAGGAGAGATGAAATTAGCACCGCGTCAAAGACCCAAGGTTACCAGGGGCATTACTGAGAGAGTAACTACCGGTTGCGGATATATATATGTTACGGTAAATTTTGACGACAAGGGTATCTGTGAGGTATTTTCCAGTCTGGGCAAGGCGGGCGGCTGTGCTTCCGCCCAACTCGAAGCAATCAGCCGGTTAATTTCCCTGATATTCAGATCGGGCATCGACATCGGATCGGTCGTCAAGCAACTGAGAGCTATCCGCTGCCCATCTGTTTCATGGGAGAACGGCCGGGCTATACTTTCATGTGCGGATGCTATAGGGAGTGTGCTGGAAAAATACGTACCGCAAGAAACGGAACAGACTATGGTTCACCATGCTGAAAACAGCAATATCTCATTTACCGGTCTGTGCCCGGATTGTGGTAATCTATTAGTATATCAAGAAGGTTGTCACATCTGTCCAAGTTGTGGTTATACTAAGTGTGGTTAAATTGAAAAGCGGGTTTTGAGGTGGCAGAGGCATGGATGAGATCGAGAATCGCTATTCCCTTGCATATAAACAGATCGGGCGCATTTTGAACAGTGACGCCCCTATGCCAAAGCAGCTTAATTCCATAGCAGCCAGTATAGCCAAAGGATTAAAAGCCGATGGCTGTGCGATTATGCTGCTTAATCCCAATAAAGAATACCTTGATATTGCTGCAGCTTTCGGTTTGAGTGATTTATATTTACGCAAAGGAGTAATAAATGCGCGAAAAAGCCACCCTGAAATACTCGATGGCAAGATAGTTGCCGTATCAGATGTGGTAAACAGCCAGAAAACACAGTATCCCCAAGAAGCAAAAAGTGAAAAAATCAAATCTCTACTGGGTGCACCCATAACGCAAAAAGGAGAAGTTATCGGTGAAATCAGGGTATATACGCGAGAGAGACGGCATTTTAAGCCAAATGAAAAGGATTTTATCGTTACAGCCGCCAATTTTATATCCACGTTAATGGAAAAAAACGAACTTTTACGCTATCTTAATCTCAAGCATGAATCATTAGTTGCCCAGCAGAAAAAATTAACCAGTTTTTCCGATTTACCACTTACACCTATAAGACCGATTAATTTCAGCCATCCAAGCGAAGAAGAGTTTGCACGGTTGCTGGACTTTTACCAGGTTGAATGGCTGTATGAACCACGTTCCTTCCCACTTTCCTACGACCACGACAGGATAACTGAGATGTTTACTCCAGATTTCTATCTGCCCGAGATAAATCTATACATTGAACTGACTACCACCAAACAGAGTCTAATCACAGAAAAGAATCGCAAGGTTCGCAGGCTAAAGGAGCTGTATCCCGATGTGAACATCAGGCTATTAAACAAGGGGGATTATCTTAAACTGCTGGCTAAATTCGGCTATATGCCCACCGTTGAAAATAAAATGTTGGGCGTTCAAAGATATCTATTCAATAAAACTCAGATACAGAGGCGTGTAAAATCTCTGGCAAAGCAAATTTCCAGCGATTATCAGGGCACAGACCTCGTTCTAATAGGTATTTTAAAGGGCGTCATCTGCTTTATGTCCGATTTAATGCAGAACATGACCATACCACTCACAATCGATTTCATGGCTATATCTACTCCCGCAGATAAAACCGATACCTCCATTAAAATTAACAAGGATCTCGATGTTAATATCAAAGGAAAACATGTATTAATGGTTGAAGATATTGTGGATACCGGAATGACTCTTAATTACATTTTAAATTATCTCTCAACCAAAGAACCCTCCAGCCTTAAAGTATGCACCTTGCTGGATAAAAGGGTGCGGAGATTGATAGATGTTCCGCTTGATTATGTGGGATTCGAGATACCGGATGTATTCGTTGTTGGATACGGACTTGATGTAGGGGGCAAATATCGAAATCTACCCTTTATAGGCGCACTGGAATAAAAAAACGCCCCGAGCAACCTCGTTTTCCCGGTTCCTCACCGCCCCCTTATGCACTTTTCAGCCTTCGCCTACCTTGTGCCAGGGTCCTCTGCCTCCCCGTTCTAACTTTGATTGCTCGGGACATTTAAAAGTTAGCACATAAGCGCATACATGTCAATACCCTTTTTAAAGCTAAAATGAACGTATTTTCACATTTTTTGTATGATCAAATTATGTATAGTTTAATCCTGTAACTTACGTTCCTACAGGCCGAAAACTCTGATTAAAAAACTGTCAGAATACAGAATAATTATCGTTGCAATACCCAACCAGATATCGGCTGATCTCGGAAAGGCCATCAATCTTTTTAATGCATAAAACATTGCAAAAAACAGGAGACCTGCAATCACTGCAATCGATATCGCCATCAGTACTGTCGGAAATCCGACCATGGCACCCGCAAGCCCCCCGGTCAGAACGGTCTGAAAACTGATATTACTGCCTGTGCCGTACTTTTGTATAAACCAATTTAGAAACAGTATAAAGGAACCGCAGGCCATACCTGCGATAGCAGACAGAAGATTCGGGACAATTCCGATTACGCCATTAAGCAACGTTATTGCCAGGGCAATCAGTATGCCAGTACAAATAAAAACATCCGGCATTTGCACCCCTTCCCAGCGGGTAACGATAATTATAATCAGAATAGATATGAACAGCAGGACAGATGCCGTTTGTAAAACAAGACCAAATCTGATGTACGCTAAAACGAAAAGAAGACCGGTAATAATTTCAACTATGAATGATCGACTCGATATTATGGAATGGCAGTATCTGCAACGACCGTGCAGGATAAGATAGCTAACCACAGGCAACATATCCTTCCAGACCAGGACATGACCGCAATTAAAGCAGTGCGACGGCGGTTTTATAATCGATTGTCCCTGCGGCACACGATCAGCGACAACATTGAGAAAACTGCCCGTGCTTATGCCCAGCAGAAAAAAAAAGGATATGAAAATAGCTTCCATTTTACGCCCGCCAGTGGTCAATGTCTCATATTTAATCGCTCCATAAGCATTTGCGAAATTCTTTCGCCAGCTTCGATTTCATCCGGACTTTTGCTTAAAACGCCTTTAACTATACCCGCCAGAAATGACAGCTCGCTCTCCGGAACGATTTCGGCAGCATTCTCAAATGCCACGATGGAATTCGAATGTCTCCCTGCATAAATACAGGCGATACCCTCAAGCACCAGGCCCATCCAGTCCTTTTTCTCCACATTATGCTTGTGCAAAGAAGTACAAACTCCATCTATAAGATTATACAGCTGAATCTGACTGCAAAAATTGATAAAATATCCGATGTTCTCCAGCCTTCCGTTGATCTTATCGGCAAAGTAACCGTAGCTGTCATCTTCTGAATCCAGATGCTCTTTCAGCAGGCCCCTATAAAAAGATGTCTGAATCCATCTTGGATCTATTTCGTCGGATCGCTCCAGTAAATCAGATGCGTCGCTATTTATTCCGGCAATCATCATAGCCGTAGCCCATTTATTCATTATCACCGGATTATCCGGGAAAAGTTGATCCGCCTCAGCATAAGCGGTTAATGCTATATCGATTGCTCCACAATCACAGCATACTGCTCTGTAGGTCTCAAGATCGGCCAGGCGATACCTCCAGATCGCCATCTGTGGTTCATGAAGTATGGCCTGCCTAAAAGCCTGCTCTCCGGAAAACAGTAACTTCCTTTTTTCAATCACATCATCGATGGTAATTGCCTTTAAAAAACAGTACTGCCCGATAAAATTGTAGTAATATGATTCCTCTGGCTGTAACGCTACCGCCTCATTAAATTTCCGAAAGGCTTCTTCCGGTCTGGTATCCCACATTCGTATCCCTTCTTTAACTCTTAAATTGGCCAGGTAATAAGGCGATATCAGACCTACCCCCGCCAGTAATAATAATACTATTACAAGGACCGCCGATAATTTACGCATCATGTTAAAAGGCCGTTTGTCCTCAGATACACTGCTGATTTCACCCGTACTATCAGTTTCCGCCCCTTTGCCCTCTATTTTTGCACAGGCTACGATCAAACCTGCCACCAGCCAGAAAACCAACTCCAGCGTTACCACAGATGGATTGAAAAATATATGCACTCCGTATTGCACAATGGAAGCAATAAATGCAGCCAGCAAGATGCCTACCGTGCTTCCGGTTATCCTCATCATAAGTTTAACTGCCATAAACAATAATACGGCCAGTAGAATAATAAATATCACCAGCCCTGCAATTCCAATCGTAACGGCCAGATAAAGATAATGATTCTCAGGCTGCGAAATAACCAGCGAATTGTATGTATACATGCTTCTCAATGATGCGGGAAATTTAAGCTGTGATAGTACAATAAATGTCTCGGGGCCGTACCCGATGAGGCGCCTTATCGAATGGAATCTATCATCATAAAACGGTATCGCCGGTGCATCCAACAGCGTCTCTGCAGCACTTCTCCAGGCATGAACTCTGATAGAAAGGGTGGGAAGACCGATCTGCTCGGCAACCACCGGTGATTTTTGTGGATCCTCACTTAAAACCGGCGGGTTGGGTGTGAGCATGACCGGAACAACCAGATATATTGCAGTTATAGCTATCAGCAATAAAGATAATCCGGCCAGCATAATCGTCTGCTTTCTCCTTAAATAAACCCCTATCAGCAGGAAGAATAAAAATATACCCACAACGAATACAAGCATCGTTAAAGAATACTGAGCCAGTGCGGTGCAGATGAGTTGCAAAATAAAAAACGTTAATAAAAGATAAAATACGAGGCCGAGTTTCCTGTTTTTACGCTTCCTGTAATCTTCGTACGCTATTATAATCATCGCCAGTGTAATCGGCATTGTCATAGCCAGGAATCCACTCAATGAAAGCGGATTACCATCGGTCGAGAAAACCCTTCCCTGGCCGTGAAGGGGAAACCACGGCAGTAAGTCTGGATAAATAAACTGGAGGATGCCGATTAAACTTACCAGGCCGCTGGATAAAAGAAGAACATAAATAGCTCTCTTTATCTGTTCCCACCTTTTAATTTTCCAGCAGATAATTAGAAAAAATACAATCCACGCCAGGGCAGGCATCAGTCCCATCGTTCCGGCGATATTTCCCAGCAGGCTCTTATGTGGCATTACGGACAAACAGGTTGAAAGTATCCAGATCAAACCCAGTACCACCACAATAACCTGAACTGTTGAATTTCTGATGCAACCGAATAAAGCCCTTTTATTTTGACCGGGTGGATTTAAGATAAGACCGGCTATAACCAAACCCGTCAAACCACTTACCATAAATATAAAAAAAAGAGATTTAACAAAATAAAAAGGGCTCAAACAAAACGGATTGAATATCAGAGGAATGAGAAAGATAATAGCCAGCCACCAGCCTTCGGTGATCCAATCGACCCATCTATTATATGCTCTACTATCTATCATTACCCGGATCCTTTGGTGTCAATATTACCATTCCGGCCTGAAAGACACATAGTACTATATTACTACAAATACTTATTTCGCTATCTGTTATGCTACCTAAGTACTATTTAAACATGACCTTATAGCTATTTACTTCAAAAATCCCATAAATATAATAAAAGCGTAACAATTAAAACCGGTCTGGTCGAACCGGGTAATAAAAAAGTTAGGAGGAAAACAGATGAAGATTCTAAAGTCGAGTCAAAAAGGTTTTACACTGATCGAGTTGCTGGTGGTTATTGCTATACTGGGTACACTGGCAGCGGTTGTTATCCTGAATGTTACCCAGTTCATGGGTCAGGGCAAAACACAGGCCGCTCAAACAGAGCTACATAATGTACAAACCGCCGTTGCCGCATATATGTATGACCACAGCAACCAGATACCTTCCGATGTAAGTGTACTTTCTCCGTATTTCCTGGGGACTCCTCACGGAACCTATACAATTGACTCAAGTACCGGCAAAGTAACACAAACAGCTTATCCATAATATTCTATAACATGAGATTGAGGAAGAGGTACGGCCATACGACCGTACCTCTCTCATTTACATCTCAAACTCACCGTGAGAAAGTACTGAGTGTCTTATTCACATCATCCGCATCCTGACAGAAAGCCATAACCGCTTCCCTGCTGATTACGCCTCTGCGGAAAAGATCAATAAGTGCGTCATCCAGGGTGCGCATACCCTGTCCGGATGAAGTGCGTATGGTATTGGGTATGAGATAGGGTTTACCCTCGCGTATAAGGTTTTTCACTGCAGGTGTCCCGAGCATCACCTCTACCGCCGCCACCCTGCCTCCATTTATCTTGGGCACCAGAACCTGACTGAATACAGCAATCAAAGTAGAAGCCAATCGTGCTTGTGCCATGGTTCTTTCGTGTGGAGGAAATAAATCGACTATCCTTTCCACTGACTGAGCAGCGCTGGGAGCATGTCCGGTGGACAGCACGAGGTGCCCCGTTTCAGCCACAGTTAAAACCGCTGCTGCGGTTTCGAGATCCCGCATCTCACCCACCAGAATGACATCGGGATCCTGACGTAAAACATACTTTAAAGCGTTGACAAAGGAGTGCGTATCCTGAGAAAGCTCCCTCTGGGAGAAAGCGCATTTTATATTTGGATGCACATATTCTACCGGATCTTCAATAGTCACCACGTATCGACGTGCACTTTGATTAAGATGATTAAGCATGGCGGCGATCGTGGTGCTTTTACCGGATCCGGTTGGACCGGTAACCATGATCAAACCCCGCGGCCTGGTTATCAGTTCTTTGCATATTTCCGGCAGACCAAGTGTGTCAACTGTGGGAATCTCGTCAGATAGCAGACGTATCGCCAGGCTTATAGAGCCCTGCTGCCAGCAGGCATTGCACCTGCCCCTTCCACCATCGGGCAATATGTAGGCAAAATCCACCTCCAGTTCTTCCTCAAATATGCGGCGCTGCCTCTCCGTGGCTATCTGGTTGAATAACGTCTTCAGATCATCATGACCGAGCAAAATGTATCCATCGACTGTTTTCAGTTCACCATCAACTCTAAATATAGGCGGTGCTCCCACTATCAGATGAATATCAGACGCCCTTGACTTCCTGGCATTTAGCAGTAACTCTTTTATATCCACAGATTGCATGAACTTCTCCGGGTTCAATCTCCTCTTATCAGGACTATGCCAAATCTAACATCATTATAGTTTTCAATTTTAATAGAGCTGATATTAATCATTTTAAACAGGCCGGTGGATCTCAATTTAAGAGCATAATCTATAACCATCTCTGCATCAGGGGACAGACCCTCCAAATTTATAGCACTTCCATTATCATTAATTAAAGTTAAATACATTACACCCGGCAAATCGGCGATAACACGGCCTATATCGCGATTTATGCGGGTTCTGTTAAGACTGCTTTCATTGAGCGGTACCTTCAATTGCCTTAAAGTAGCATTGAAGTCATCGCGCTGCTTGATTATTTTATCTCTATCTTCACGCATGGTTTTCTGCAGACTCATTACCTGCTTAGTTTTTTCGTCCACCAGCCCTCGTAATCTCGAGCTTTCGCCTGCCGCGTAGTTGCTCAACGCAGCCAGGATTGCGATCATAACCGCACCCGATATAAGAACGGCCATAACAGCCCCTGTGCTGATGCCGGCCACCGGTAGTATTTTTTCCTGCTTTGGCAAGACATTTATCATTACGCGCATCCATCGTCTAGCCCCACCTTTCTGTCCCAACGCCATACCGGTATTGACCGCAAATCTTGCATATTCAATTCCGGTCGGATACAGCACAGGTTTCGGCAGGGGTTTAATACGCATGCCCACATCCACAGAGAGGCTGTCTCCCGAAATGCCGCTGATAAAACAACCTGTCCGTTCGGTCAGTTGGCTTCCTGTCCGACTGGAATTGTAAAAATTGATGGTGCGCTGTAATTCCTCTTTTACAATCACCATCCTCTCCTGCTCAGTGCTTACGCCATCCGGAAACGACAGACTTCGCACAAGCTGAGGTATCGCACTGTCTACAACCGTCAAATCGAAATTGTCCGTTCTGATATTTACTGCCACTGCCGTTTTCTCCTCGATAACACGTGCTACCGCCAACGGTTTCAGCTCCATTACTCTGACGTTCAAACCACTCATCCGCAGGGTTTCAAGCACCGAATCGACGTTTTCATGGGGCAGACCAACAAGGCACAGAGCATTTTCAGAACCGCTTATATTTACTTCCTGCCACGATATATAAAGGGTATCTAGGGGCACCGGACTGACTCTCTCCATTTCACGCCTTGCAACCTCTGACAGCAACTTTCTATCAAGTCTCGGAACCGATATAACTCTATATATCGAGTGAACGGCACTCACACTTGCTATGACAGATTTTTCACGTATATTTCGTTCAGCCAGCACCCGCATAATCACCTGGCTGACCGCTTTCCTGTCGATAATCAATCCGTTCTGGACAACGCCTTTCATCAGGGGCTCCTCAACTGCGATAACAGCCCTGTTGCCCCTTAATAAGGTTATTTTCAGGGAATCATCATCGATATTAACAGTAAGCATATCTCATCATGTTTACAGAATAATTATTGCCTTTTACAAACTACCGAGATGGTGATCGTCGCTTTATCCAGTTTTCCCTGGGATTGAGCCGGTTCGAAAACTACACTTGTAACCTCCGCGGTTGGCAGTCTTAAACCGGAATCCAGGAGATAATTCTGAAAAGCCGGCACCTGCCCCGACATCTTAATGGTATATATCAGCAGTGGATATTCGATATCACCATATTTCTTTGTGCCCTGGGAAACTTCCATGCCTGTAATCGTAATATCGTATTTCCATGCCATATCGATCAGGATTTGCATTATTTCCGGGCCGGTCGAAATTTCCGGGTAAGTTCCTGCTGTTTTTTCAATTTCCACCTTTAGCCTGTCCACTTCAGAAGATAATTCGGCAGTTGATATCTTCTGACGCTGAAGATCGTTATAACGATTTTGAAGCTGAACAAGCTGATTACGCAATAACTCCTGTGAAGAAAATTCAAACATGGTGCTCAAAAACATAGGTAGAGCTACAATGAGGACAACGGCACAGACAATTAAAAGCCAGACAAAATTGCTCAGACGTGGTAGTTTCGATAATATACTGCTCTTTGAGTTTTTCCTGTTACCAGCAACTACCGACAATTTAAAGAACCTTTATATATGCTTATTATGCCTATTATACACGAATTTAAGCATGGCAAGTGTGATTATATCGATATTTAAATAATTTTTTACGATTATACATGATGTTATTGAAAATCATAAGCGGTCAATTCCACTTTGCCACCGAGACCCGAACCGGAACCGGGGCCGGGCCCCAGACCCCATCCCGGATCCCACGGCATGGTGCGCAGGCCTGTCAAATACTTGACACCCGTGCTCCCCGCCATAACCACGTTCTTAGCTACAACCGAGCCATAGACATTATATCCATTGGCACCCACTCCGCCGGTTATGCTTACAGTTCCGTTGGGGGCATAGATGATCGCCGAAGTGCTGGCACTGCCGGTTATATTTACAACATTGCCATCTTCTCCCGTAGTACCCAGCGCAATGAGAAAGGGCACATTACCACGCACCAGCTCAACCTGGGCACTGCCGCTTATTACTATACTATTGGCTACTATGGTATAGGGTCCCTGAATATAAGCACCGTTTGCTATAGTTAACTTTCCACCGACCCAGACAGTTCCCTTAAGTGTTACCTGCGAACTTCCGCCAATATACAGATCATTACCAACATATACCGGCCCCATAACTATCTTATCGGTTGAAATGGTCAGATTATGCCCGATCCATGCCGGCCCCATAATCACAGTATATGATGACCAGTTCACCGTCATATCGTTATTTACGGTTATCTGTCCCAGATCGCCGCTATTCCAGTTTAAATTTAAATTCTGATATACAGTGCCCCCTTTTATGTTAGCCTGCTGGTAATACAGGCTGGTATCGATCAACTGGGTAACATATGGAGGTGCAGACGGCATCTGGCTTCCCCAGACCTTTGCGCCGCCACCGGTATTAACGTTTACAGCCCCTGTAGCGGATGCATTGCCAAAAACCTGAGCACTTGGTTCAATATTTATATTGCCGTTGGCATATATATCGCCATTGGAGATGCTATTGGTAGCCAGTACATTGTCGATAAACAGGTCAAAGGCACCTTTATCCACAGCCTGAGCAACGCCGATGGAATTAAGTGTAGAGAATAGCGATGGATCAGGGATATCCAGCTTTATTCGTGTTCCTGTATTTGCCGCTATAGCAGGTATATTTATCGTTACGATGTTTCCGCTCAGTGTACTGCCGGTTGCCATAATGAAGTAAATATCTCCGGCATTAAGAGGAACGGAGGAATAAATCCAGAGCGAAACATATTTGTAAGAGGATAAATTCACGGTAGAGATATCTTTATAAGCCAGCTTGCCGACAACCGCAGCAGATTTGATTGATATTTCAGCGCTATTTCCTTTATCATAAAACACATTGGTCTCACGGGGCGAACTCACCCTGGAACAGCTTATGCCTTTACTCGGCTGAGATTTATCCTGGGTCCATGCCGAGTCACAGTAGTCGATTATTTTAACGTCGTCCGAAAAGATATTGCATCCTCCACTTAACGAAATATCCCCATTCAAACTTACAACGGCCTGATCAAACAGGTTGTTACCCTGATCTCCTCCCTTTTTGATCTTAACCACGATCCTCGATGAACTTATAAAGCCATTTACAGTAGCTGCCTGGACGGTATATATAACGCTGTTATCTGCTGCAACTTCATGTTTGAGTAAATTCAGTTGAACGTCCCCGCCATTAATATTATTTAATACCAAAGGAAAAGACGGCTCGGCAACAGACTGTTTGAATTTCCAGAGGGAGTATGCAATCCCGGCTTCGGAAGAATAATAAGCTTTGGTTTTATCTTCAAGGTTGCGGCTGATGGTAAGCAAACTGCCCGTAGCCGACAGCCCCGGCATAACAACAAAGGCAGCAGCCGCCATCAGAAGCAAAGCCATCGGCATGGCTATTCCACGCTGGTCAACCAGCAAATTCTTTATCAATTTAAAAACCATATGAGAATTCTCCCATCAGGGGCTTTTACATTTAATTTTATACACCCTCTTAAAGCTGGCCTCATTAAACTGCGATGAAACCGTTAAAAGGTACGTGTTATTTTCGCTGGATGCTACAAAAGTGGTATCCGTACCGGGCCCTGAAATAAACCTTGCCACCTCGACCCCTGCACCATCCTCAACTTTTCTTTTAAGAATGCCATCTTCTATCACATAGCTGACCCGTTGCAATGTTACATTATCCGCGCCATCCCAGATATATCTCTGCATGGAACACTGCCAGCTACCGGGTGAGCCCGCTGTAACATTGCACGAGCTCACCACATCCTTTGATATCCAGTCACCTGCCATCTGAACCTGGCTTATAACCATGTTTTGCGACGCAGTTCGCGTCCCTACAATGGTGATGGTGGAAAAGGTAATCGCCGTTACCGACGTCAAAACTGCCAGTATCGATATTACAACCAGCAACTCGACCAGCGTATATCCATTCTGGCATCTCAACAGCAATCGACCGAAACCACCGTTATCCATTTTATGTAAATAAGCCGTCATACTGGCACTCACTTATTCCGGTATGTTTCTATCCTCAGCACCTGCTGTCCGTGATAAGTTACCGAGGCAGTTATCTTCTGAATATCATCGTCACAGCCCGGTATGGCCTCAGCGACGACAGATACGGCATATCCATCATATCCATCGGGCAAACTGTTGTGGTTTAAATCAAAAGACGGCGGATTACCGGGTAACTGATATTCCCATGGGGCTTTTAAATAATCTATAGCTTTGACGTATTCAAGCTCGTTGCGTACAAGGCTTTCAGCCGAAATATGGATGCGGGCAACCTCATCATTCTTGACGATAGTGTACATGCTTGCCGTTATGGTCATACCCACAGTTGCCAGTATGAAGATGGCAACCAGTGTTTCCATCAGCGTTATCCCCTGTTCTCGAGCAAATCGACACCCGATCAACAGCATCACCCTCCGACAAGACTGAGGCTGGAATAAATCGGTACGAATATCGATAATGCCAGAAAACCTACACCCAGCCCGATAATTATAGTCATAGCCGGTTCAACCATTCCCAGCAACGTCTGCAGTTTATCCGCCGCCTCAATCTCAAAGCTTTCAGCCACAATCGATAGTGTGTTATCCAGATTTCCCGTCTCTTCGCCAACTCTGGTCATCTCAATCAGCAGAGGTAAAAAAACAGGTTTATTACGCATTGATACCGTCAGTGCATCGCCCTTTACGATATCCTGACCAACCTCACGCAGAGCTCCGGCAACCACCCTGTTGCCGGCTGATTCCGCCGTCAGTGTAAGTATGTCCGGCAAAGGCAATCCCGATTTGAACAGCAGCGATATACTGCGGCAGATCCGTGCAAGATTGTTCAACAGGTTCAGACGTCCGATAACCGGCACCGTCAGCAACAATTTGTCTTTCTGATAGGCACCCGCCGGGGTACGTAAATACAGATAAATGATAATGATGATCGCCACCAGAGCAACAGCGATATGCAGGCCGTATGTGGAGAAAAATCCCACTGTATCAATTAGCAATTGAGTGATCAAAGGGAGCTTGCCGCCAAGAGCCTTAAACATCCTTACAATCGGTGGCAGGATAAAAGTAACCGCCAGTATGCCCACGAGTATGGCAAGGACAAACACAATGGCAGGATAGGTCATGGCCTGTTTTACTTTTTTGATGGCCGCGGTAGTTTGTTCGGCATAATTGGCCAGATTGCGCAGCACACTCTCAAGCTGGCCTGTCTGCTCACCAACTGCGATTATTTTACAGTACATTTTGGAGAATGCTTCCGGATGCTTTTCCAGTGCCACAGATATGGGAAGTCCGATCCTCAGATCGGTTACAATAGCAGCCAGAATGGAAGAAAACCTCCTGTTGGCTGTTTGTGCTCTGAGAAGTTCCAGTGCCTGAACTATGCCCACGCCCGATTCGATCAGAAGGGCAAGCTGGCGTGAAAACATAATGATCTCTTCCTGCTTGATACCGCCTTTAAACAGGGTAAAAGTGGGGCTATCCGAGATAAACGGCTTTATATGTTTGAGGCTTAATACCTGATAGCCGCCGCGCTCCAGCCTGACGCCGGCCTCATTCTCATTATCAGCTACAATCTTTCCTTTAACAATCCTACGATCCGTTGTGTAGCCAACATATTCGAATTCCATTGCCATAGGTACCTCAGAATTTTCCTGCTAACTGCCTTTTATTCGATCATATAGGCATTCCTCAGGACCTCAAAGGGAGTGGTTATCCCTGCTCGAGCCTTCATCATGCCGTCCCGGGCAATCGGTACCATACCCTGGTTAAGAGCCATTGCCCGTATATCCGTGCTGCTGGCACCACCGACAATCATCCTGCGCAACTCATCGGTTATGGTCATTATCTCAAATATAGCAGTCCTTCCCAGATAGCCTGAATTCAAGCATTTATCGCAGCCGGCGCCATACATGAATTCGCTCCGGCTTTCGCTCATCTCCCTTTCATACGCCATCTGCTCAACGAGCGGCACGGTCACTTTGCGTGCGCAATGGGGACAGACACGGCGCACCATGCGTTGAGCAATAATGCCTATAACACCCGAACTGATTAAAAACGGTTCAACATCAAGGTCGATAAGTCTGAAAATAACACCTGTAGTGTCATTGGCATGTACTGAGGACAGAACCAGATGACCCGTTAGAGCTGATTGTACCGCTATCTGGGCCGTCTCGCTGTCCCTGATTTCGCCTACAAGTATCACATCAGGATCGAGCCGTACTATCGACCTCAGACCGCTGGCGAAAGTTAGACCGGCTTTTATATTTACCTGTATCTGATTGATGTTTTCAAAGCGGTACTCAACCGGATCTTCAATGGTAATAATATTCTTGCCAACGCTATCCAGTGAATTTACCGCCGCATATAGAGTCGTCGTCTTACCGGCTCCGGTAGGACCGCTGATCAACACCATACCATACGGCATCATCAGCATTTTTTCAAACTGCTCCTGACTCTCCTGCAGAAATCCTATCTGCGGCAATGATAATGCCGCCATCGACTTATCCAGCAGGCGAAGTACGCACATTTCACCATTAACCGTATTAATAGTAGCTACCCGTACATCTATCCTTCTTCTATCAGATTCAAATGTAAATTGACCGTCCTGTGGTCTCCGATGATCTGCTATATTCATGTCGGACAATATCTTTACCCGCGAAATCAAACTGGAATGGATGCTCAGCGGCAGTGAAGCCACTTCATGTAATATCCCATCTACCCTGTAACGCACTCGTACCCTGTTTTCATCCGGTTCAATATGTATATCAGAAGCACGTGCTTTGACAGCCTCGTCCAGTAATTTTTCCAGCTGCCGGGCCGCCGGTGAATCTGCAACTTCGTCTGCAGACACCTTCTCCTCAAGGCTCCCACCTATCTGGCTTTTTCCCCCCCCGGCTCCACCCATTCCCTCTGAACCACGTCCCCCATAGTTATAATCTATTGCCTCTTTTATATCAATTTCAGAAGCATAAACTGGCTCTATCCTTTTTTTTGTATATATAGATAAATTCTCAATGGTAATAATATCACTGGGATCAGACATGCATACCCGCAGTGTATTACCGTCAAGCGAAAGCGGCATGATATTATACTTCCGGGCCACATCTTCCGGTATCACCTGCAATGCAGCCGGCATGGGAACCTGGTAGGTCATATTAAGCTTGGCCACATTTTTGCCATCAGTCCCACCTGTACCCGCAGAGGATACCATCTGATCGATATTATCGTACGGCATGCTTTTATCCTTAAATCAATCACTTCAGGCCATCAGGATTTGCCACCTCTATTACCCTGATACGCTGTTGATCGGCAAATTGTTTAGCCTGTACCGACATTCTCGGTGAAACCACCAGGATTTTGTCATGTATCCCTATATCATAGGCCTTTGTATCATAAGCAGATACCGCCTCCAGACCGACTTCTATCTCGGCTGATAACAGTCCTATAGAAATTGTATGAATAAACAGCCCATCGTCAAAATAAGCGATGATATCTATGATATATTCTGCGCCCGAACGGCCACGGATTTTGGCCCTTTCCTCGATTTTATATCCCTGACCGTTAAGATATTCCAGTAACTGACCTCTGCTCTTATATATGAAAGGAACTCTTTTTACCGGCTTCGCAGGATAATTGCTAATATCGTTTAAAAAGGTATCCAGTTCCTTTATGTCAAACGATTTAATTCTCTGCCTGCGAGCAAACTGTCTTGCTTCGTTATTCAGCCCCGGAACAGCCAGCAATAGCTTATCGTGAATTTCCAGATCGTAAGCCTTGTTATCAAATCTGAATACCTCTTCCAATCCGATCGGTTCATCATCGCCATTGATTGCGATTCCTATTCCAATTATCTGAGTTATGAACCCATCATCCCTCCGTGCAAGCACATCAAGCATATGATTGGCACCGGAACCATGCCCGGCATTGACCACAGCCTTTTCAAAAACTTCGTACCCCTGACGCCTTAAAAAATCAATTAATTTTGATTTATAATTCATGTCAAATTCCAGCCAGCTGCGGCTCTTTTCATTTAACCTGTATGAAAAAATAGTTTGAACTCTGGCTTCCACATCGGCAAAAATCAGCAAACAGCTCATGCATTGCCATTTAATGGCAATCTCATTCGATATAGCACCGCACGAATGGCATTTATAATTCAAACCCAGACTTCTGTAATCGGTGCCGAGAAATCTGAGCTGCTTTCCACAGTGTGGACATATATATTTTCCACCGGCCAAAAATTCATCCTCAAGTCCATTCTTACCGCAGGCAAAATGTTCGAATACCCGACCCCTGGTGATATTGGCTGACCCGCATTTAGGGCATCTGATACTCGGTCTCAAGTTCATCGAATTGCAGGCCGGACAAAATATCAGCCTGTCATAAAAGTGCGATTCAAGTATGTTTTCCTGAGTTAACCTGCCAAGGATATCCGCAACCTCAGCCGGAGATTGTCCCAGCATCCCTTCTACCTGCGGATAGGTCACACCGCCCTGTTTAAAATCCAGCTGCGGCCTTATTTCGTCTATACGCCCTTCAAGCATCATTTTGACCATCTGGCTAACGGCCATATCATGTGATATGGGCTGCAACGATTCCACGATCTCTATCATTTCATTACACCACTCAACCTATAATAATCTTTTCTAATCGTAGTTTGAGTTCATTTAGCTTAATCTATCACGTGATTTTGTATTTTGCAAATAGCACCTTTTTTATGGTAGATTTCGGTTAAAGTGGTTAAATATAAATACACTGTGTAACGGGATACATCCTGTGCTCCATATGGCAGCCGCGCTGAATAGATACCTGATTAAGGTCTTGAGCAGTGTTTTATTGCTATCGTTATTTAGTCTTAGTACTTTAGTACCTTTTGTTCCGGATAGAGCGCTTGCCGATACACGCACACTGGGCTGGCGTATTGTAAATACCCCATCAACAGGTCCGGCCAACGTTATAGTGAGCCCTTGTGAGATAAACGCTATGGCTGTCGGATACGATGACCGCACCTTCTACTGCGTGGATACATCGGATAACAGAACCTATAAGTCCATCGACGGTGGCTATACATGGCTGAATATAAGCGACCGGCTCATGCGTGCAGGTGCCTCTCAACGGACATGGGATATTGTTATAGCTCCCGACGATGTTAATTTCATCATGGCAGTAACAGACAGTAGAGGGGGGCCGGGGCAGATATTTTACTCCACCGATGGAGGCGCAACCTGGCGTTCGGCCGGTTTCCCCGAACTGGTCGATGAATACATCAGTTGCATTGATATTTCTTCGAATTATGCTGGCTCAGGTACGGTCAGAGATATTGCAGTTGGCACAAGAAGCATAGTCAGCCCAGGCAAGATCCCCGGCAGGGTATTTACCTGCCAGTTCAGTACTACATCCTTTGTCAGCTGGATCGATACCAGCGGAGAATCCAGCCTCCTGAAGCAGAGTTTCAGCTCGCTCAGGTTTTCGCCAAACTACGATGCAGACAGGACCATTGCGGTGATATCAAGTACTGAAAATCAGACGCTTCTACATCTCGGCAGGAATACTGGAACTGCCATTTACTGGGATACAGACTATGCGGGTTATCCCATAGAAATTAAAAGCGATATAATACCGGGCGGCTGGGATAATATCATAAAATCATGCCTTGAGCTGCCTTCGGACTTCAACGGTGACCTGATTAATCAGAGAGCATGTTTTGCCAGTATACTAACCGGAGATAATACAACCCCATCCGCCGTGGTATATCTCAATACCAATCTTTCCCGACCGGACTATAAAATAACGCCTCCGGTTGCCGGTATTCGTATAGCGTCCATAGCATATAAGGGCAGTGAAGCCACCGGAATACTTCTGGCGGGTGAGGCGAATACACCGCCTGAACGAGGAATGGTTAATATCTGGCAGTGCTCAAACCCCCAGACAGTAACGCCCGGAGGTGCCACGTGGCTTCCATCTGATCTATACAAATCACCTACAGGCGGAGGCCGCAGTGGTCGCGCCAACGCCATATTGAAATGGGGAACCGACAGCCAGATCGCTTATTGCGGTACAAGCTCCGAAAACACCACGTCTGGCGGAACAGGATTGTCTCCAGGACAATGGCCGACTGCCAAAAAAGCCGGATGTTCACTGGATGAATCGGCCTTTTCGCGCAGCACCGATAATGGCCGTACATGGAATCAAATTGGATTGATAGATACATACATCAACTACCTTTCAGATGCTGGTGCACACGAAATAGCCGAAGGGAAAGAAGATACCGATCAAATAAACATCCTTTACCTTTCTTCTATCAACGATAATGCTACATCCAGCGAAAATATCACCTTCGATAGCGTATGGCGAAGCATCAGTGATCCACTGGGTGATCGTTGGGAAAGAATCCTTACCCGCCGCACCAGCGATACAGGGACAATACTGCGCCTTAATCCCCGCGAAGATGCCAGCGGCAAGTGCGTGGCATTTGCCGACCTCTCCGCCGAAAATATTACCTTCTCCGCGGATATGGGACAGACGTGGCAGGAGATACCTGTAGGCATGCGGGTAAGGGATCTTTGTTTCTTTAACGACAGTACGATTTATATACTCGGTGATTACAGTCTGCGCCGCATAGTACAGAGCGGCTCCTCCTGGATACTGGGAAAAACAATCAATACAAACATGGAATCAACCAATCATACGGTGTCCGCGCCGCTTAGAAATCTGGTCGTTCCGGGAAAAGTAAGCGAGGAAATCGTCTTTGTCGGTAGTACAGAAGAAAATGGGGCATATGTTGCCTGGATAGACTTTTCCAAATTCAATCCCCAGTTTATCGTACTCAAGCAGTTACCGGAAAAGGGTAATGTACATATCGCAATAGATAGCGAATTCGATCTCAACCGTTTCATCTACGTAGCCCTGGATACTCCGATAATGAGCGGATCCATTTACAGATGGAAGCTGGGTATCAGTACGGATTGGGATGAGCTCGAACCGCTAAATCGTGATTTTTACGGCATTGAGACCGGTAAAGATGTGCTGTATGCTGCCTGGGACTACAATTCCACAAATAATCGAGATGAAGGCGGTATCGACCGAACTCTATATGCCAGAAGCCGCGTACCACCACCTCCTGAATGGGACGATCTGACCGCCGGTCTTCCTACTGATAACGCCAGCATGCGCGTTCATTTCACCCGGGAGCCGACTTCGTTGCACATCTCATTCAACAGATATAACACTTTATGGGCAATAGATAACAGGGAATACAAACCCGATCTCAAGCAGGGCTGCCTGTGGTCATACATAGACTCGGCTGCCCGGCTTGGACCATGGCCTACTTCACCACCCACAGGCAGTTATATCGGCACCGATCCTGTTACAGGCAGAGCGCAGCAGGTGGACTTCAAGTGGCGTGAGTTGCAGGATATGAAAGGTTACGACCTGTTAATAGCCAAAGATGTAGATTTTACACAGCTTCTCAGCCAGAATTTAAATCTGGCACCGGTGGATAACAGATCGGGTGCGTGGATAATAGAACCGGCAGACTGGCGCGATCCGGCTGCCTGGTTGCCACCGGGTCTACTTGAATCGGGCCGTGCTTACTACTGGCGCGTGCGCGGAAGTAAAGCAATAAGCGGCGAGACCATCCATAGCCGCTGGTCGCCGGTTATGCTCTTTCAGGTTAAACCGGGATTTATAGTCTCCACCGTGTCACCGGGGCCTACCCTGCTATATCCTGCAGATGGCCTGTGTATAAGTCAGAATAAGTCCGTCGCTTTTAGCTGGTCCCCGGTTAAATCAACTACCAAGTATGAATTCATACTGGCTTCAGACCCGGATTTAAAAGAAATACTGGTAAAAGCGTACACCTCTACCACATCATATCAATATAATGACGGCAATCTCGAACTATCCAAACCGTACTACTGGCGTGTGCGGGCAATTACACCCGTACTCAGCGATCCCAGCCCCACGGCTACTTTTTCGTTGATAGAAAATCCCCTCACTTCACAGCAAAACATATCGGTTATAACCCGTACACTCAAAACGATAGCACCGGGGATATCATCGGAAACATTTATCTGGATAATGATTATACTGGCATACCTTTTAATTATATTGATCATAGTCTATGCAATTGTTTCCAGAACGAGTTTTTAATATGATATATCGCACAAATGGCAGTCGATCGTCTTAAGATGCTATTCGATCTGGCCAGGGAGACAAAAGGTTTCTTGGCAGAAAATGAGGGCCTCAAGTTATATGACCTTGCACTTGATGCTGCGGCAATCGGTCCCTGTCTTGAGATAGGCAGTTTTTGTGGCAAGTCCACCATCTATATCGGAGCGGCCTGCCAGAACAGAGGTACCACGCTGTTCACCATTGATCATCACAGGGGTTCTGAAGAACAGCAGCCGGGACAACCCTATTTTGACCCGGAACTGTTTGACAAATACAGCGGGCGCATTGATAGCCTTCCATTGCTTCGCGCTACTATAGAAAAGGCAAGTCTGGAAGATACTGTAATTCCTATGATCACCCTTTCATCAGTCGCCTCCAGAAATTGGGCAACCCCGCTGGGCATGGTTTTCATCGACGGTGGCCATAGCTACCAAACAGTTCTGGGCGATTATCAGTGCTGGAACAGACATTTGAAGCCCAAGGGCTATCTGGTTTTCCATGATATTTATCCAGATCCCGACAAGGGTGGACAGGCTCCCTATGAGGTCTATAAAATCGCCCTGCAAAGCGATCAGTTTATCGAACTGCCCATGGTAGAATCACTGGGTATTTTAAAAAAACGTTAAACAGCACTTCCTTCAAGCAGCAGGCTGGTAGGAGATTGGGGCCTTAACATATCCGCTGCCAGAATCACAGCTGCAGCCGTCCAGCTCGGTTTCTCCAGAGGCCATATCTCATTTTCAGGATAGGCAATGCCATACCAGTATGCTCCATCAGTATCCCTGAGATGATGCAGCCAGTTATAGACCATTGCCGAATTCTCGTACTCGCCATGAGCTGCCAGCGATATGGCCAGTTCACTAGTCTCAGCCGCTGTAACCCAGGTTTTCTCTAAATTGCAAACCGATCCCTTACCGTGCACTATGAATTTATCCCAGCTATCATATATGCGCTCAATTGCCTGTTGCCCGTTAATCACACTGCAGAGTGCAGGATAATACCAGTCCATGGCAAAGGCCGAAGAATTGCCGTTTTCCGCTATATTATCATATGGCAACGGCATATTCAGAATAGCAGTTCGTAACCTGGCATTTGCCTCTTCCCATTCCCTGTGGCGCTCGCCAAGAAGCCTGGCCAGTTTCACAGCACATTTGATACTGAGATAATTTGAGCTGCAGCTTGCTATCTGAGCAGCCGGATAAACTTTGCCCTCTATATCCCGTGCCCAGTAAATTTCTCCGCTTGGACCCCGCATATCCAGAATATATTCGATAGCAGATCTGACACAGGGCCACAGCTCACCCACAAATCTCTTATCTCTGGTAATTAAATAGTGATGCCAGATTCCAACTGCGATATAAGAGATAGCATGAGATACCTTATATCTGTCCTTCGGCCTGCCATACTGGTATGTAGCATACCAGCTGCCATCCGGTAGCTGCTTCTCGGCCAGCCATTGATACGCCTTCTTCGCCTCATCAATATAATGACCGGCATCAATAGCCATGGCACATTCAACATGGGTCCATGGTTCAACAACACCTCCCTCGAGATCAGGCACGGAGCCCTCTTTTTCCTGGATGGCGAGAATGCTTTCAATTGTGGGTTTGAGAAATTGCTCGGAAATTAACATATCGAGATCGGTTAAAATACCTTCTGACGTCATTCTCTACACCACCTTGAGATATTTTTGCGCTGCTATTGCCTCACAGTAGTAGTCAGCCGTTTCCCTGGCTGTGTTATTCCAGTTAAATAATCTTTTTACCCTTGCCTTACCCTTCTCCCCCATCAACTTTCTTTTACCTTCATCATTCAGAAGTGAAGTAGCCGCTTCAATTATAGCCCGGGTGTCTCCTGGCGGAATAAGTATGCCAGCATCACCGACCACTTCAGGTAATGCCCCTGCTCTGGTGGCAATTACTGGCGTACCGCATGCCATTGCTTCGGCAGCCGGCAGTCCAAAGCCCTCATATATTGAGGGTACAACAAGCATGGTGGCCATAGAATAGTAATTTACCAGCTCTTCGGTATCGATCTTGCCCGTATAGCGCGTACAATCATTCAATCCCAGTGAGTGTATCAACCCTTCCGTATAACCGTTTTTCATCGGGTGACCAACTATAACCAGATCGATCGCTCTGGTCTTGCGCATCTCAGCAACAGCCTCCATAAGATACTTCAGCCCTTTAAGAGGAGTGTCACCGCTGTTGATAACCAGAATCATATTATCCGATCTCGGTTCAGTCCTTTTTTCACGAAATACTTTACCATCGACACCACAGTAAATTACCCTAAACCTGTCACGCGGAAGCCCGAAGCTCTCCACTATCTCATTAAGCGAATTTTCTGAATCGGTAATGAAATGCGTTAGCTGACCCGCCACTTTAATCTGCTTATCAACAAACGCATACCAGCGACGTATACCCAGAGACCTGATAAATGACCTTGAAGCCTTCAGAGCCAGATCACGATCAATGGTTATAGGATGATGAATGGTAGCGACCATAGGAATTCCCATCTGATGTATCTTTAATATCCCTTCGGTGATGCATTGATTATCATGTACGATATCATATTTCCTTGCATAACCATCTTGCCGGAAAAGGTTATGAGCGCGCATGCCGAATGTAATCGGTTCAGTAAAAAAGCCACCGCATTCACCTATCCACTCTACAAAATTGGGCCAGGTATTCAGCCAGAGTGGATTAATAAAATATCGCCTTATTTCAGAAAAACGGTAGAGATCGAGGCTCGGCAATTTTATTAATCGCACACCGTCAACTGTTTCCGGATAGGGTGGGCCTGCTATAATATCCACTTCATGACCGAGATCCCGCAGAGCGCGGCTCAGGTACTTTATGTAAACACCCTGGCCACCAGAATATTTATATGCACGATAACTCAGCAGGCATATCCGCATCTAACTATCCTCTGAAAGCTTGGACAGACAATGCAAAATTTTACACATATATTGTTATTTAATCAATCAATCATCATAATCGGCTGTGTTATCAATCATACACACTTTCGATTTTTAGCTGACCGTTTTTTATCAATAGCTTCCTGGTATACATCTAGCGTTCTCCGTGCTGCATCTTTCCAGCTGAATTGCTCGAGGATTCTCTTACGACCTTTCCGCCCCAGTTCCTGCAGTTTTTCAGGATGCTCTAATAATCCAGAAATCGCAGCTGCCAGAGCACCTGAATCAGCCGGAGGGACCAGAATTCCGGCATCACCAACTACTTCTGGTAAGGCCCCTGCTGTGGTAGAAACAACCGGAGTGCCGCAGGCCATAGCCTCAGCAGCCGGTAATCCAAATCCTTCATATGTAGAGGGTACAGCTACTATTGTGGCCATCCTGTAAAGTTTAATCAGTTCACCGGTATCTACATTACTGCAAAAGGTAACATTTCGCTCAATATCCAGCCTTTTGATTAAACTCTCCGTATAACCATCGCCCATTGTACGGCCCACCACAACCAGGTTTATATCGTACTTTTTGCGAACTTCTGCCATCGCTTCCAGAAGATAACGTAAGCCCTTTACGATGGTGTCACGGCTCATTACCATTAAAATCATGTTGCTTGATCGTGGTACACTATCCGCGGGGCTGAATAATTCAGTATCAATACCATTGTATATTACTCTGAGCCTTGCTGCCGGAATACCAAATACCTCCTGAATATGCTGTCTGGCCATCTGAGAGACTGTGATAATATATTCGAGCTCCCGCGCAACTTTAATCTGCATTTTTGTAAAAGAGAACCATCTGCGGTACCCAAGCCTATCTTTAATGGTTTTAGCCGAGCTTATGGCAAGATCTCTATCGATAGTTACAGGATGGTGGATGGTCTCCACCACCGGGAAGCCTGCCTTTTTTATGTCCACAATCCCGTACGAAAGCGTTTGATTATCATGGACAACATCATATTTTTGTCCTTTTTCCGACTGTAGATACCTGTATGCGCGCATGCCGAAAGATAAAGGTTCAGAAAAGTAACCGGTCATAGTACCCAGCCACTCAACCAGATTGGGAAACGTATTTAGCCGCGCGGGATTAATAAACAGTCTCTGAACAGACGTCATAGAGTACAAATCAAGGCTGGGAAGTTTTATCAATCTCACCCCCTCATCAACGATCGGATACGGCGGGCCGGATATAAGGTCAACTTCATGCCCCAGGTCTCGCAACGCCATGCTCAAATAGCGCATATATATACCCTGACCGCCCGAATACGGGTAGCTGCGATAACTCAAAATACACAGTCTCATAATACCTGCATCAGAAAAAGCTTCAATATAATAACAAACCTGCTGAAAAAGGTGTAATTACAATCATGTTTACTTTGATATAGCATTGACAAAAGATATAAATTTAAAATATAGTGTAAATATAATATCTGAATGAACATTCATTCTATTTAAAAATGGTTGCACGTATAAAAAGAAAAGAAACAATAACAAAAACCCGTAAACGTCAGATTTTGAAAGCGGCTCTAACCGTATTTTCTACCAGAGGGTATGGTGAATCTACCATGGCTGATATCGCCAGGGAAGCCGGAATAGGCGTAGGCACAATATATAATTATTATAAAAACAAATATGATCTGTTCATTTCATTAATCTATAAAATACTGATATCAGAAGACCTGCTTAAACTACTTGACGGGATAAATGTGCATCCAGATAGTCAGCGATTTATCAACTCCCTGCTGGAAGAACGCTTAAAGGTTGGTTTTGAAAATTCGCATATAATACTTCTGTTGTTATTTGAAGTACAGCGGAATGCCAGATTGCGAAGACAGTACGTCCACAAGGTTTTATCCCCTCTTCTGATTAAAATTGAGGAGTATATTAAATTGCAAATACATCGCGACACCTTCCGTGAAGTGAATGAGAAGGTTATAGCCCGAACTATGGCTGGAGCCATAATAGGAAGTATGATACTGTATAAACTGGAGCAACGTTACAGCCCTTTTAAAAAGTCCGGAATCCCCGATCTTGTTAACGAGATGGGCAATTTTTTCTTAAACGGTCTTGTGAGAAGATAATGTATGCGTGAAATATGGAACGATATCACTTCTGCCCTTTTTCTCTTTTATAAATATGTGACCCGGGGAAGTAAGGGCACACTGATTCTGACCATTATAGTTGCCACGCTGGCTTTCCTCGAAATAAATATAATATCAGGCATTTTAAGCAGTGCCATAGATCAGGTTTACCTGCAAACAAAGGCCAGTTACGTTTCCAACATCGTAATACAGCCCGGTAAGGATCAGTGGGGTAACAATGAGCAATATATCAAGCAGGTTTCACAGGTAAAGAGAAGGATCGAGTCCATCCCCGGTATAATCGCTGCCAGCTCCAGATATTCATGCGGCGCAGTTATCGAATATGATCCGGATAAAACGGGCAGGGAGACAAGGTCTGTAAGCTGGCCTGTCGAATCGATAAATCCTGATGAAGAAAGGCGTGTATCAGATATACACATTCATCTAGTTGCAGGTGAATATCTTGCTAACGCGGACCGCGATAGGATTATCCTCGGTCGGGAAATTTCCGGTGGCTATGGTGCCAACCTTGAACTGCAATCACTTAAAGGCGCCAGGGTTGGTGATGAAATTAAAGTATATTATGTCAATGGAATCGTGCGGAAATATATTATTAAAGGCATCTATTCTACCGGTTTCCCTCTGGCCGATATGTCTATTTTTGTCACCGAAAATGAAATGGAGTCCGTGCTGAATATACACGATAGAGCTTCCAAAATATTGATAAAAACAGATGAGTCCTATCCTGAAGAATATTACATCAGTATGCTGCGTCAGGCGGGATTAAACACCCAGGATATCAATCCATGGATATCTTTTATAGGAATTGTTATCGGTCTAACACAAACATTCGGTATTATCAAAAACATACTCTTGCTGATAGGCCTAATGGTATCGGGAGTAACGATATTTATCGTCATTTTTATCGCCACTACAGCCAGGAAAAAGCAAATCGGCATTATGAAGGCAGTGGGAATGAAAGATGAAATCGTAATCCTATCATACGTAATGCTTGCATTTTTCTATGCACTGCTCGGTATCTGCCTCGGGATTATTTTGCTGGAACTGGTTTTTAAGCCGTACTTTGCTGCCAATCCCCTAATTTTTCCCATCGGAAAAGTCCCGCTGACAACCAATCCTGCTGAACTGATATTAAGTATAGTCAGTATGCTTATTGTGAGCCTCATAGCGGGTTTTATTCCATCATGGCGAATTGCCAGGCAGAATATTATCAAAGCTATCTGGGGTTGATTACCGGTGATAAATGTTAAAAATTTAAACAAGATATATCCCGGCCATATACCCGTACATGCCCTGAAAGATGTCAGTTTTGACATTCCCAGGGGTCAGTTTGTAGCTATAATGGGGCCAAGCGGATCGGGAAAATCAACCTTGCTTCACCAGCTCGGACTGCTGGACGAGCCAACATCGGGGCAAATTTTTCTGGACAGCATAGATGTATCCAAATTATCTGACCGCAAACGCGCAGCTTTCCGTTTGCGTCATCTAGGCTACGTATTCCAAGAATACGCTTTGATACCGGAACTTAATGCAATCGAGAACGTTTTTCTGCCCCTCATGTTGTTAGGTATGAAAAGGAGAGAGTACATCAGAGTCGCAGGTGAACTGATGAGTCATGTTGGACTGGCCGAGCGTTTAAACCATCTTGTCAGCGAGCTTTCAGGCGGAGAACAACAACGTGTTGCCATCGCACGGGCACTTGTAAATAACTCCAGAATTCTCCTTGCCGACGAGCCCTGCGCCAATCTCGATACCGAAAATAAGGGCATCGTACTCAAGCTATTAAGAAAATTGTGCAATGAAATGGGACAGACTATTTTGATGGTAACACATGAACCGGAGCAACGTGAGTTCGCCGATCGAGTCCTATGGTTACGAGACGGTCGTCTTGAAAAAGAAGAACTAATCGACAAGGAATCTCAGAAAAATGCATTGCTTAATATCTACCGAACCGATATATCATCAGATCCGGATTTTCTAAAATGAGGCCAAACTGATAAAAGATTCTTCGGCAAACCATCGATGCTAATTCTTATAGATATAAAGAATATAGATCTGTTACGGCCGTAATTTCTCTGCTGGAGCCTATCTGGCTTTACCCTGATCCGCCACAGTCTTACGGGCTTTTTCAAGTTCAGCGGTCTCAGCCAAGTAATAGCTATTCAACCTTTTTAAATTCTCGTTGAGCTCATAGACCAGCGGGATGCCCGTCGGTATATTCAGATTAACAATGTCCCTATCAGAAATACCATCCAGATACTTTACCAGCGCTCTCAAACTGTTGCCATGAGCCGATATAATTACTTTTTTACCCGCCTTCAGTGCAGGAGCTATGCTTCCATGCCAGTAGGGCAGACATCTTTTATATGTATCTTTAAGGCTTTCGGTCAATGGTAATTCTGATTCTCGCAATCCCCCGTATCTGATGTCGTAGCCCGGAAATCTCGGGTCGTCCTTCTGCAGTGCGGGGGGTGCCACATCATAGCTTCGTCTCCAAATCAATACCTGCTCTTCGCCATATTTTCTGGCCGTTTCGGCTTTATTGAGGCCCTGAAGAGCACCGTAATGTCTCTCATTCAAGCGCCAGGACTTTCTAACCGGTATCCACATAAGATCCATCTCATCCATAACGATCCAGAGTGTCCTCACGGCACGTTTCAGCAAAGAGGTAAAGGCTAAATCAAACGTATAGCCCTTTTCTTTCAGTATCCGACCTGCTTTTCTGGCTTCTTCAATACCTTTATCGGTCAGGTCCACATCTGTCCAGCCGGTAAACCTGTTCTCTTTATTCCAGGTGCTTTCGCCATGGCGCAGTAAAACCAGCTTTATCATGTAAATTTCTCCAAAAATATTTAAAATATAAAAAAGGTTTTGATTTTACGCTGATAACGGTTTATTATAACCGAAGCTATAATTTTACGCACAATTTAAGGAGTGTAAAATTTGAAAGAGGACATCAAGTTAAGTACAGACCTTGGTTTTCTCAGAATAGGCACGGCGGTGCCCCGCCTGCGTGTAGCAGATATAGACTTCAACGTAGAGACTATTATAGAACTGATCAACAAAGCAAAATCTGAAGGAGTACAGTTACTGGCATTCCCCGAGCTCAGCATTACCGGGTATACGATCCAGGATCTCGTGCAACAGCATGCTCTGTTGAGCAGAGTGGAGAGGGCATTGGATCGGATCATACGGGCAAGCAGCAACCTGGATATTCTTACTATCATCGGTCTTCCTCTGGTGGTCGATCAAAAATTATTTAATTGCGCGGCCCTTATATGTTCCGGTCAGCTGCTCGGCATTGTACCCAAAACATACCTCCCATCCTATAAAGAATTCTATGAAAATAGATGGTTTACATCAGCAGATGATGCATGCTCAGATATGTACCATTTCAATGGGAAATCTGTTCCATTTGGTGCCGGCTTAATAGTAACATGCCAGGGTATTCCCTCTGCAAACATTGGCGTAGAGATATGTGAGGATATGTGGGTACCGTTGGCTCCACATGAATATCAGGCGCTGGCAGGCGCGACAGTCCTTGTGAACATCTCGGCCAGCAATGAAATACTGGCCAAATCGGACTGGCGCCGGACAATGCTGATCTCCGAATCAGGCCGCTGTGCGGCCGCCTTCTGTTACGTTTCTGCCGGCGTGGATGAGTCATCCAATGATATCGTCTTTGGGGGTCACACTTTAATAGTTGAAAACGGCAATCTGCTGGCAGAGTCCCAGCGAATGTTACCATCTCCACAGCTAACGATAGCCGATATTGACCTGGATAGACTGGCTCACGACAGGCTTATACTTAACAGCTTCCGCCAATCACCGGCACACATTAAGCCTTTCAGGGTGATCGAAGCAAATGTGCAGAATCCCATTGCCGAAACTCTGTATCGTGGTATAGACCCTCAACCGTTTGTCCCTAAAGATACCGCCAAACGTGCCGAACGATGTCGCGATATCTTTTCAATGCAGGTTGCGGCTCTGGCGAAAAAACTTTCAGGTGCTGATATTCAGCGCTTAACCCTGGGCGTATCCGGCGGTCTGGACTCAACCCTTGCATTACTGGTAGCGGTCAAAACTATGGACTACCTGAAGCTATCCCGCAGTAATGTTTTCGCTTACACCATGCCGGGTTTCGGCACCACAAACCGCACACGCAATAATGCTATTGCTTTATGTAAAGCCCTCGGTGTCAATATAGAGCGCGTTAATATTACGAGGACCTGCAAAGCACATATGTCAGATCTGAAGCACGCCGGTGATGAAGATGTTGTTTTTGAAAACATACAGGCACGCTATCGCACCGAATTTCTTTTCAATAAGGCTAATGCCTTAAATGCTCTATTACTGGGGACGGGTGATTTAACAGAAGTGGCTCTGGGCTGGTGCACATTTTCCGGTGATCACATGTCCCACTACCACATTAACATCTCCGTTCCGAAAACGCTGGTGCGATACCTTATTCGCTGGGTAGCAGATGAAGAACTTACAGTTCCGGCAGTACGTAAAGTCCTGTACGATATACTTGATACGCCTATTACACCGGAACTTAAAAGGCCGGTCGAAGGAAAAATAGCGCAGATAAGTGAGGAGGTCATCGGGCCGGTCGAGCTTGCGGATTTTTATCTTTACCCGTTTATCAGGCTGGGGACAAAGCCCGGCAAGATACTCTATTTAGCCAATGAAGCACGCAAACGCAACCTTTTTGAAGGGACTTATTCTCTTGAAGACTTACACCGATGGCTTCTCAATTTCATCAGGCGTTTCTTTGCCAACCAGTTCAAGCGCACCTGTCTGCCAGAAGGACCGAAAATCGGCTCAGTCAGCCTGTCACCACGTGGTGATTGGCGTATGCCTTCCGATGCCGACCCTTCACTCTGGCTCGAAGACCTGGAATCCATGTATTCCAGAATGCGATCATAAAAGACCGACAAACCTCTATGAAATTTTCCTGAATTTGTCCTTTGGTGCCCCGCATATCGGACACTCGTCCGGAGCCATGCCTATTGATACATAACCGCAAACGCTGCAAACATAATAATCCACGCCGGCAGGATCCATCAATCGATCAAGAGCTTTCTCATAAAGTTTAGCATGTTCTCGCTCTACATCCCTGTGATAGCCGAATATCGTTGCAATGGCACGATTACCTTCGCCTTCCGCCTCTCTTATAAAAACAGGATAAGCTTCGGCAGCATAGTTTTCCCTTTCGAAGGCAGCCTGCAGATTTTCCTGCGTATCGGCAATTACACCCAGCAACCTCAAAAGGTGAAAGGCATGTACCGCTTCAGATTCAGCGATAGCCCTGAACAACCCGGCGATAGCTGGATATCCCTCCTGCTCTGCTTTAAACGCAAACGCCAGATTCCTGATATTAGCCTTTGATTCAGCGGTGAAACCTTCCTTCAAATTGTTCAGCGTTTTTGTCCCTTTCATCTTTGTATTTTCGTATAGTACGAGCTTATCCGGCGGAGAGCCACATATCGGGCATCGCTCCGGTTTTACATCCGTTAACTCAAGATGCCTGCAGTTAGTACACAGCCACATAGTGACATTAGCCTCCTTACTTATTATTTTTCCTTTATCTGCCGCATTGTATATTTCTATCGCTACGGTTCTATCTGGCGCCGAATTTGCTATCCCCTCAACCGGCCATCATCGATTGAATTCCACGATGAATCATGGCCACCGCTATTGCCGCCAGAAGTAAAGCAAAAATCTTTGACAGCGCAAGCAGACCACCATGGCCGAGTATTTTTACCAGCCTGTTAGCCTGTTCAAAAAAGATCCAGGACAATAAAAGGTTGGTAAAAAATGCGAATGACACCAGCAGAATATGATATTGATCGATAAGGATTAAAAGCGTAGTGAGCACAGCCGGCCCTACTACCAGAGGGGTGCCCAGAGGTACAACACCAATAACATTATCCCCGGCCGAAGCCTGAGCTTCGAACATCTTTCCCACAACCAGCTCCTTGGCACCCAGTAATAGTAGAATCAGCCCCCCGGCCACCAGAAAATCGCTCACAGTGATGCCCATAAACAGGAATATGCCCTTTCCAATGAAAATAAAGGAGACGCCTAAAATCAATGCGGTAATAAGTGCATTTCTTATTACCACACTTCGTTCCCTCTCTGCCATTCCATGAGTTATTGTAAGCAATATGGGCACGGTGCTTATCGAATCCATGGCAACAAAAAGCGGCACAAATGTCAGACCGAAATCACGCAGAAATATCAGTACAAACTCCATAAATCATCCGCCATATATCACGTTTTCAGAAAATTTCACTTTCATCAGATTGCCAGATTTTATCTGCCGCCATGATAATACTATCAGCCATACATGACAAATTTAATTGATATTTAAGACTTTCCCAAATACCGAATATCTGGATATTCAGCCATAGTTTTATCGGTCGGGGTTGTAAAATCAAGAAAGACCTACCAAAATAACTCTAACTCAGATAAATCTAGAAGATGATCTTTCTTGAAAACCAGTTTAATTAAAAAACACTGAAGAACTCAAACATGCGGCGAATATGAGTGAGCCACAGCACCAAATTTGAAAGATGTTTGCAAAATGTTTGCAGAATGAAAAACGACAACACTTTATGTAAACATTTTAGCTACGAAATCGGTGTTATTTAGGGGGATGGTAGCGCATACCGGAT
>DAOTVU010000023.1:0-16367 GCA_034436215.1 Dehalococcoidia bacterium | reverse complement strand
AAAAAAGGTAGCCCAAACACTTGGACTGAAAGCACCCTGCTATAACCCCTATTTTATAAGTGTGGCACAGATCGTTGAAACAGTTCATGCCGTAGAAAACAGCCTGATGATTCTGGATAAGCTCCTTACCACAGGCATCAAGCCAGAAAAGCCCGAGGTCAGGGTAAAAGCCGGCCGCGGTGTGGGTGCGGTTGAGGCACCCAGGGGGATTCTTTTCCACGATTATACCTTTGATGACAACGGCAAATTAATCGCCGCCAACATTATCATACCCACTAACGAGAACCATAACAGCATTCAGCATGATTTTGAAAAGATGCTGCCCGAAATCATACATAAACCTCAAGACGAGATAAGACAGGCTATGGAGATGCTTGTCAGGGCATATGATCCCTGCATCTCATGCTCAACACATCTGCTGGAAGTGGAGTTTAAATAATACTGCCACACCTGACAGCGATTGGGCCTGCCCGATCGGGCAGGCCCAATCGCTTCAGCCATCTGCCCATCACAGTATCTATATATACGGTATAATATGAATTATGCTTTCCCGGTTTGTTGGCTCGGTCGTACGCTCTGAAGGGAAAAAGTTTCTCGGATTATCAGGCAATGTCGATCTGTCACGCATTACCGGCGCAGGACAACAACCTCATAACCGCGTTTCCCTGTATATACACATACCTTTCTGCCGCACCCTCTGCCCGTTTTGCTGTTTTAACCGCTACCTGTTCAGGGAAGAGCAGGCACGTCTGTATTTCACCGACCTGCGCAAAGAGTTGGATATGTATATCCAACTGGGTTTTCGGTTCAATGATTTCTATTTCGGGGGAGGCACACCCACCGTTATGCTGGATGAGCTGGAAAGATTTATCCGTTATTTGAGATCCAACTTTGAAGTGAAGCGTATCTCGCTCGAGACTACACCCCGTGAGATCACGCCTGAATCTATCGAAAAACTGCGGGAACTGGGCATCAAACGGCTTTCCGTAGGTGTGCAGAGCTTCGATAATACACTGCTTAAAGTCATGGGGCGCACGCTCTTCAAGGGAGAAGACTCGATCGAAAAACTGCAGATGTTGCAGGGCAAATTCGATACGGTCAACGTAGACCTCATTTTTAATTTCCCTTCACAGACACCCGAGCAATTCAGAGAAGACGTGCATATATTCAAAGACCTGAAAACCGATCAGGCAACTTTCTATCCGCTGATGCCTTCGCCACATAAAATGGATGCGCTGACCAGGAAATTCAGAAGTGTCGATACATCCGGAGAGAAATTGTTCTACGATATTATTCTGGAGGAACTACTGGATCAGGGATATCACCCCTCCACAGCCTGGTGTTTTTCCCGTGGCAACCATATGATCGATGAGTACATCATCGATTATCCCGACTACATAGGTATAGGCGCCGGCTCGGTCGGCTTTCTGAATGGAGATTTTCTGGTCAATTCCTTCTCGCTGGAGGGATACCATAATCTCATCTCGCATAATAAACTACCCGTCATACGCCTGCGCCACCTGTCCCGACTTGAGCACTGTCGCTACTATATGCTCACACAACTTTTCGGCATGCAGTTGAATAAACAGTCATTCAGACAACGCTTCGGTGAAGATATCCAGCGCCGATTGTTTGCCGAAATGCTATTTTTCAGATTGTCGGGCATGGTACACGAGCAGGATGGAATGATAACGGTTACCCGTCGGGGCATGTACACGGTAGGAACGATGATGAAGGAATTTTTCACCGCACTGAATTCGCTCAGAGAATACTGTATAGAAGCGGGTATTTGAATGCTGACCTGATTATGATGCCGGCAGATTTATACCGGGCTATCCGAATACGCAGTTTCAACCAGGCCTTCCTTTATCCATATGACCCGATCGACGTATTTTTTATCTTCCGGTTCATGTGTGACCATGACAATGGTCTGTCTTAACTGGCGGTTAAGTTTACAGAAGAGGTCAAGGACAATCCGTGCCGATTCCTCATCAAGATTGGCTGTTGGCTCATCTGCGAATAATATCCTGGGCTGGTTTATCAATGCCCTCGCGATGGCCACCCGTTGCTGCTCACCTCCCGATATTTCATCCGGATAATGGCCGGTCTTATCGCTTAGCCCAACAACCTCCAGTATATCCTCGGCACGCTTTTTATAGCCGTTACGCCCAAGCTCAGCCACGGCTGGGAGATAAACATTTTCCAGCACCGTTAGCTCCGTAATAAGCGATTGCTCCTGGAAAACATAGCCGAGTTTTTCCAGCCGGAACCGCGCTTTTTCGGATTCCGATAATTTGAGCATATCAATCCCATCAATAAACAGCTCCCCTCTTGTAGGCAGATCAAGCAAACCCATTATCCGCAACAGCGTGGATTTACCGGAACCACTGCGGCCCATAATAGCTACAAACTCTCCAGGTTTTATGTCCAGTTCAACTCCCTTAAGAGCATAAACCATACCCCGCCCATGGCCATAAATCTTATGTAAATTTCTTACCGCTATCATATTCTCAGACTCCCCAGATCGCCTTGATAATGCTCTCTCGCATAACCGACCATGATGGTATCAGGCCTGCCAGAACGGCGGCTGCTGTGAGGCCGATGGCCGACCCGATAAGCCTGCCCGATTCAATATGAAGACTGAGATAGCCAAAGGGAAAATCTATTGGATTGACGATAAAATAGGGCTGTATTACCAGCCTCATCAGCAACCAGCCCAGCAAAATGCCTGCCGAGGCGTAGATCAGCGCCTGAACCAGGTAGGATCCCAGCACAGCCTGACGCGGTATACCGATAGCCCTGAGGATACCTATCTGGCGTTTTTTACTAAGCACGTTGATATAGATAATGATGAACATTACAATAGCTGCTACCAGAAGTCCCGTGCTGCCGATAATGGTACTGATAATTTCGAATGTCGAAATAACGCTGCGGTAAGTACCGCCGTAATCTTTCCAGCTCCTGATTTCACAACCGGGAGCAATAGCCTGCAAATCCGATACCAATCTGTTTTCAGATGCGCCAGCATTTGTTTTCACCAGTATCTCACTGGCACGGTTATAGAATTGCGACCGACCGAGAATAGATACCATCTCCCGGCGCGATACGAATGCCAGATGGTCAGCCTGCATGGTCTCACGTGCCCGGAAAATCCCTTTAATCGTATATTCCCGTACTATCCCGTTGGAATAGGTGACACGTACCTTGTCACCAACGCCGATGCCCCCAAGGGTAAGGAAGTTTGACGTTTGGGCAAAGGCGCCTCCGGCTATCTCAACACCGAGTATAATCTTATCCGTATCGTTCTTTTCCAGATATGTACCCTGAATCATACTGTGGCCTATGGTGGTTACTCCAGCCTCACGTTCGGGATCAATTCCCACAACATTCCAGGTACCACTTTTAACCTTCTCCCAGGGAAACGCTTTCTCCTTCCAGCCTGACTCTATGAAGCCACTGGCGATAAGGTGAGAGCTGACAGCGCCAATACCAGCTACCTGAACAACCTTAGCCTCGATCTCATCTGCGTGCTCGATGTAATATTTATCCTGTGGTGGACTGATAATGAGATTGGAAAAGACCGCATTAACCATCTGGCTGTCCATGGTAGTCATCACACCTGATATAATTGAAGTTGTGAAAATGAGATTGATAAAGCTGAATGCCATGACTACGATAATCAGAGCCAGTGCCCACCGGTTGCCTTTCTTTATCGATTTAAATGCCAGAAAAAACGATAACTTCAGATTTCCTAAAAAACGCCGCATATAATATTACCATCCATAAAATTTTTCACTTTGAAAACATACAGCCAAAAAAAATTCTTAAGCCATCTGCTCCAGCGCCTTCATTACCTTACCTATCAGCCTGAACAGAGCTTCTTGCTCCTCAGCACTGAGTACAGATAGAATCTGCTGGACGTGCTCCGCAGTAACTTTTTCAATCATATTATGCAGTTGCATACCTTTACTGGTGAGTGCAACTTTAACGATGCGCCGATCTTCGGGATCTGGCATACGTTTGACATAGCCGTCTTCTACCATACCGTCGATTATACGCGTGGCCGTGCTGAAAGGCACCGAGAGGGCAACACTCAGCTCCCCCATCGTTGGAGACCTGTGCTTTATTATATTGCTGCTCACCTTGTAGAAATAACCGTTGCTGATGTATGAATGAAGTCTGCTGGAAGGGGTCCTATCACCGTGTAACGGCGTCATACTGGCCAGTTCCCTGTGCATGGTAGCTTCATACCTGATCCACATCTGAACAAAGCCCTGAACCAGCGCTATGGCTTCACCAGTATTCGGCTTAACATCTCCGGACAGCGCCAATTTATTTTCATTTTCCAATATTTCCATATAAAAATATTATACCATTAAAATTATTATAGTCAAATTATTTTGATCCTTCTCTTCCACCCCAATCCGGTGCAATTACGGCTGAGGAATGCGTATCCTGTGATAAAGATAAGGATTTTGAGGTAATATCCGTTTTGATTTAAATCAAAATATAGCCGAACGCCTTTTTACTGACAATGCGAACAGGATTGGAAGGACAGGGCTCCACCTTCTGGCGCAGGCGATGCACAAGCTGATCGATGGTGGCATCCGAAATAGCACCGGGGTCTTTACTTTCCGGCCAGACAGCATGGATAATTTCATCACGGGAGCATATCCTGCCCGCATTTTTGAATAGAAATGTAAGAAGGCAGTATTCTTTTCTTGAAAGCTTTTTTTGCCGGCCATCAACCCACACTTCCTTCTTCGCTTCATCTATTTTCAGCCAGTCAGATGATGCCGACTGCACCTTATCTTCCTGCTCCAATTCCTTTCTGACGATGATATTGGTGCTCTCAGTTTCCTTAAACAATAAAACAACACGTGCTTTATCACCATCGATCCCGAGGCCAATTTTGCAGTTGTGCTTGAGTTCATAGCACTTTTCTGGCAATATCCTGTCATCATCGAGCATTGTGCCATTGGTGCTGTTGAGATCTCGGATCATGTATTTTCCATCGCGCAGGATAATCTCGAGATGGCGACGGGAAATGACATCGTCACCAAGCTCGATATCTGGCCTCTGCAACGAATTACGCCGACCTACGATCAAGCTGTCACCAGCCAGTTCAAAAATCTTTCCCACATCCCCTGCTTCCCCTCTCTTAACAATAAGAAAAGCCAAATCCTGCCTCCGGCAAATACTTCAGATACACCATGCGGTATAATTAGTATATCAACTGATGAAGTACCCTGTTATTAATTTAATATTTGTCAGATTTATATTAGGAATTCGTAAGGTAGGTGTCAAGCAATATACACGTCTTTCTATTAGATTTCTTAATAATTCTTTAATATCACCGGTCTTAAATAGATAATATGGAAAACAAAGCTAATATTATATGTTCGGCATGTAATACAGTGAATGATCCGGGTGAAATACGGTGCCGCAGATGCGGTCTAAGCTTTGATGCCATATCCAAGGATGATCATCAGCACACGATAACCTGTCCCCGGTGTGCTTATAAAAACCAAATAGGAAGCTTTTTCTGCTATAAATGCGGTAAATATTTTGTAAACACCGCTGAATTGAATGGAAAATCATTTTTATCGGAACGGCAAATGGAAAATTCAACCGAGAAACACATGGCCAAAATAGTAATGCCGGACGGCTCCGAAATTAAGTTGGGTACAATGCCGATCTTTATCGAGCGCAGTGACTTCGATGGTACGCTACCAAGTGATATTCTGATGAGCATTTCCAGACAGCATTTGCTGATCACTTTCGAGAATGATACATACTATGTTCAAGATTACGGCCGGGACGGACGCGGCAGTACAAATCACACACTGCTAAATGGTATAGACATATATAATAAAGGAAAACAGCCGCTTAAAGACGGTGATATTATAGAGGTGGCAAGCCAGCCCGAGCTTTTGCTGGTATTCAAACTGGGGTAAGGATAATTTCTATGAAAATAGCGGGTAAAAGCGACACCGGCCTTATGCGTAAGCTGAATGAAGACAGTATTTTTTACCTGAGTTTCGAGCTTGAAACGCATGCAGACAAAATTCAGGCAGGCCTGTTAGCAGTTGCCGATGGTATGGGTGGACATGACGCTGGTGAGGTAGCCAGTGCTCTAGCCATACGCTATTTCTGCAGGGAGTGTCTAAATAGCCTGCTTACAGCCCGCACAGGCCCTATTCTTCCAATAATGGCCAATGCTTTCAAGGAGGCCAATGACGCGATCATAGACACTGCCGGGGATGCGGGCCTGCACGGAATGGGAACAACCTTAACCGCTGTCATTTCCATCGGTCAGGATATGTTCGTGACCCATATAGGCGACTCGCGATGTTACATCATAAATCAACGGGAAATTATGCAGGTAACACGTGATCATTCCATAGTCCAGCAGATGGTCGATGCAGATATGATTACCCAGGAGGAAGCCAGGAAACATCCCCGACGCAACGAGATCACGCGTGTACTCGGCTATTCGCGCGATACCAGCCCCGACCTGATCCATATCAAGCTGTTCTCAGGTGATATAATACTGCTCTGCACCGACGGCCTCTCAGGAGTAGTTTCAGACGAAATGATTGCTAAAACTGTGTTAACCTCACCTGATTTGAATCAGGCATCACAGGAATTAATCGACCAGGCCAATCTGGCAGGAGGGCCGGACAATATATCGGTAATCATGGCACAGCCGGAAAATCTCCCGTCATGGCAGGCCATCATGGATGCACAAACCAGCCTGAGGATAAAATAAATGTTGAATGCTACCACGGTAATCGTTATTGCCGCTGTAATCATAATTACTGTACCTTCCATAATCGCCATCATACAGGCTTTCCAGAAACTTCAGCACCGTAAATCACAAATATCCGGTGAGCCAGTTAAAAGCGCTGCTGAAAAAACATATTCCAGTGAGCGTTATGATATAAATGAACAGCCCTATAAGCAGGGTGGCATGTCCACCATATGGCTGGCTAAAGATCGTACAACCGGCAAACCCTGTGTTATCAAAACACCACGTCGTGGCACTACAATGGATCACGTATATCTGGAAAAGCTAATGCTCGAAGCCTCTATACTAAAAAAGCTAAACCACCGTGGCATCGTGAATTACATCGAAGAGTTTTATCATAAGGGTGAATTTCATCTTGTCTTAGAATATCTAAATGGTGAGACACTGATGACGTTATCACCCAGACTTTCACCGGGCGAGGATACAGTGGTCAACTGGGCGTGTCAGTTACTTGACGCACTCTATTTCATACACGGCGCCGGCATCATTCACCGTGATGTAAATCCCAAAAATATAATTCTATGCCCCGATGGAGCAGTCAAATTAATCGATTTTGGCACAGCTAAAAATCTTAAAGAGGATAATGATACAACCAAGATCCAAAACGACCCGTTTACACAAATAGCCAACAAAGGATTCGACATACCCGAGCTGTTTATAGGAGGCGAGAGCGATGGTCGTTGTGATCTTTGCGGTCTGGCACAAACCTGCATCTACCTGCTCACGCTCAGATACCCCAATGAGCTGTGCAACAATCTGATTAAAACCAACTGGCCGCGCACCTATAACGAGGCCGGAATCGTCGCCGATTTCCTTATCCGTATGGGTATCAGCTGCCGCACCTCGCGCTGTCTGTCTCAGGCCATTCTCTTCTCACCCGACAAACGTTTTAATGATGCCCGTGCCATGCTGTCAGCCTTATCCTCCAATACCGGAATGCCTATAAAACCCGTTGAAGCGGTGTCGCCCGGATGAAACGTCTACTGATTATTGCCATACTTATCTTGCTGGCTCTATCTACAGCAACTATTTTCTGCAGGTCCATAGTTGTTGCAGTGGGTGCACCATCCGAGAATTTTACCACGCCGGAACCGCCTCTCAGCGACAATTCAACTCCCGAAATAAAACCGCCCAATTACGTATTTTTAAACACCAGCGAGCAGAATCAAACAGCATCCCCGTCTTTCAACTTCGATTTCAGTGCTCTGCTTTCTACCGATCGTTATACGGTCACCGGCAATGAAAACTGGGAGCTTTACATCGATATTAACCTGCCCGGATGGGTCTATATTTATGAATTTTTACCCTCGGAAGGCAATACCGCCGGTAGATGGATCGCCTACAAATGGCAACTTCAACAAAGCGGGGTATGGAAGATCGGACCCTTTACGCCCGAAACAGCCGAACCAGAGGGAAAACATCTTTACAGAGCATGGTATTATGCCAGCGGTCAATGGGCCAAACAGGACGGACAGATCCCCTATAAAGACATCTCATGGTCTTATGTTAAAAAAACGCCACAGCAGACCACTGAAAATATTACGTTGCCAGCTGCAGTTACAACCGGAGAAAAAGCCAATGATGGCTTTTACCGTTTTATCACACATCCTGTGGTTTTGCTTGTAGCCCCGTCATTGCTGGTACTGATGTTCATATTTGTACGCTATCTGGCAGCTATATCCCGCAAACCAAAACCCGAACTTGCTCCTGCAGTACCTGAGGTCAAACAGAATAAAGCTATAAAGCCAAAGGACAGCTATAATAAACAGGCAGCACCTGCAGCAGAGGCTGTTAAAACACCGACGACTGCCAGAGCAAAGTTAATACTGCCAAATGGAATTGAACTGAAATTGAACGTGAAAAGCAGGGTTATAGGACGGGCTGATGTGGCCAGAGCAATGGATACAGATAAACTGGCAATGATCTCGAGGCATCATTTTGAAATATCATTTTCGGGTGATAGCTTTTTTGTCGAAGATAAAGGGAGTCATAATGGAACAAGTCTGAACGGGAAGACCATTACCGATCAGGGTCCGGTAAAACTCACGGATAATGATATCATCGAACCTGCTGATGCAATACCCATTATATTCCAGCTATATTGAGTTAGAAGGGCTGAGGCCTGACAGCATACTCAAAATAGATTCACGGAACATAAATTATATTGATATATCTGGTTATCTCCTGTCCCGAATCGGTGATTGCCTTGACTTCTATCATATTGGGACCTTCTTCCAGCACAATTTGCAATGAAAAACGGCTGTTTTCAACTTTTGCTCCCAGCCCGTTTACAAAGACTGCCATACCCGCCGGAACATAACCGCTGACTGTAATAGGATTATCTCTCACTATCGATTCATTCTGAGGCTGTGAGATGTTAAATGACAAATCGCCATCCCCGGGCTTGACACCTGTTACAGATACCAGCTCTAAGGGGTTATGCTGGCAGCTCAGATAAGACAGCAATAGTAAAAATGCTATAATCAAAAGCCAGAAGACCTTCACAGTATTAACTACCTTTTTCTGTCCTCTGCTTTTAATAACGTTAAAAAATAAAAATAGTTTACCTGCATATATCAAATGCTATACTATTATGTTTAAATCATATTGAAAAGATATTACACATAAATTCGATCCCAGGAGTACACCATGAATTTCTACACGTTATTTATCCTATTTTTCATCGGTACAGAGTACGTGTTAACACTGGCGGGCAACTTATTAAATTTGAAAGCATTGCAGCAGGACCCGCCGGCACAGCTTATTGATATTTATAACAACGCAGAATACCGCAGATCCCAGCAGTATACACGAGATCATATTAGATTAGACCTCATTCTGGATACATTTAATCTCTTGATTTTATTGATTTTCTGGTTTTGTCATGGCTTTGCCTGGCTTGATCAAATAGTCCGAGGCTGGGGTTATCCCGACATCGTTAATGGACTTATCTATATTGCCATTTTAACATTGTCATACAGTTTAATAACGCTTCCCTTTTCTATATATTCAACTTTTGTTATTGAAGAACGTTACGGATTCAACCGCACCACTCCGCGTGTCTTCATAATGGATAAAATCAAATCTATGGTGCTTGCCATCCTGCTGGGTATGCCCCTTCTGGCCGGCATACTGGCACTCTTTGAATATGGTGGATCATATGCCTGGCTGTATTGCTGGATAATTTCCACTCTTTATCTGATAGTTATGGAATTCATTGCACCGACCTGGATAATGCCAATTTTCAATAAATTCACGCCACTTGAAGATGGGGGGCTTAAAAACGCAATATTCGATTATACAAATTCGGTCAAATATCCCATTCAAAATGTTTACATCATAGACGGCTCCAGGCGTTCCAGCAAGTCCAATGCCTTCTTCACCGGCTTCGGCAGAAATAAGAGAATAGCATTGTTCGATACGCTGATCGCCAGGCAGTCAATAGATGAGATCATAGCCGTACTTGCACATGAGATTGGACATTATAAAAAGGGACATATCATACTGGGCTTGTTTATAAGCATATTGCATTTTGGGCTGCTGTTCTTTTTACTTTCGCTCTTCATTAACAGCGTCGATCTCCACCGTGCTTTCTTTATCAACCAGCCATCCATCTATACCGGAATTATTTTCTTTGGAATGCTGTATACACCCGTAGAATTATTCTTATCACTTTTCTTAAACATACTATCACGCAGATTTGAATATGAAGCTGATCGGTTTGCCACCGCCACGCTTAATCAACCAGGTGCCCTGATAGAAGCCCTGAAAAAACTATCTGCGGACAACCTTTCCAATCTCACCCCCCATCCCTTCTATGTGTTTCTACACTACAGCCATCCACCGCTGTTAAATCGGATAGAAGCAATTTCCCGGAATATTAAAACCAGAGAAAGTCCAACGTCCTGAGGTAATTTGAAGAAAGCGATTAAATCAACTATAATTACCATCCGTATATTCGTTGAATGAGCATTCAATCGCTGCTTATATATAGGGAGAGCCAATGCCAAAGTTGTACGATCAGATTGACTGCATTTTCCATCCAAAAAGTATTGCTTTTATAGGCATTACCACCAGTGACCCCACGCACTGGACACGCACTTTCTGGGAAGCCGCTCTGGCATTCAAATTCAATGGTGGGCTTTATCCGGTCAATCCACGCGGTGGAGAGATCGATGGTCATAAGGTATATACGAGCATCGATCAAATACCCTACGCCGTCGATTATGCCATCGGTACTGTTTCGGCTCGTATGGCGCCCGAGATAGTAAAACAGTGTGCTGCCAGGGGCATTAAAGCCATCCAGTTCTGTACAGCGGGCTTTGCCGAAATAGGAGATGCGGCCATGGCACGTCTGCAGGAAGAGATCGTTGATATTTCGCGCAGGACGGGTATTCGAGTTATCGGCCCGAACTGCATGGGAATTTACTGCCCCGAATCACGTGTTTCTTTCGACATGGATTTCCCCAGAGAGAGCGGTTATATAGGATTCATCAGCCAGAGCGGAGGCAATACCGATTTCCTCATCAGGGAAGCGGGCTGGAGGGGGGTTCGATTTAGCAAAGTTGTCAGTTTCGGTAATGCCTGTGATCTCAATGAAAGCGACTTCCTTGAGTACATGATGGATGACCCTCAGACCAAGATAATCGCCATGTATCTGGAAGGCGTTAAAGATGGACGAAGATTTCTTCATCTTTTGCAGAAGGCGTCCAGTAAAAAAACGGTGGTCATCTTAAAAGGTGGCTATGGCGAAGCTGGCGCCAGGGCCACAGCTACCCATACTGCCTCACTGGCGGGCAACGATTCTATCTGGGATGCACTCTGCCGGCAAATGAATATAATACGGCCACGTAATATAGAACAACTTGCCGATATTCTTGTTACACTGACTTACATGCCCGAGCCTGGTGGTAGAAACATGGTACTTATCGGACCCGGTGGCGGTGCTACCGTGCTGCTTACCGACGAATTTGAGAGGAGAGGTTTTCGCCTGCCACAGCTTCCTGACGACCTAAGGAAGGAATTGCTAAGCTTCAGCCAGGCCGAAGGCAATATGCTCAGCAACCCGGTTGACTTTTCACAAAGCATGGGAAATCCCGGAACCCTTGTAAGAGCCATCAAACTCCTGACCGAATGGAAGGAAATCGATTTTTGTGTGAGCTTCTTCCGGCCCAGTCAGTGTCCGCCGGGCGCTTTGGCTCAGCAACTCGGAGGGGATCTTTCAGTTAATGCTCTAACAGAAATATTTTATAAACCGGTATGCTTTATCTGCGAGGATGGCGTACTACCGGAAAGAAGCAGCATCATGTACCAGCTAAGACAGGGCATCGTTAAATCGGGTAAAGCTCTTTATTACAGATTTACCGATGCCGCCGATGCGCTGAAATTAGTACAGGATTACAATGATCGCTGCAGGCACCGAAGGTTAAATTAGAACAACGTATTGTAAATTCGGTCAAGGTTAAATAGTAAGCAGCCCGCCATCTACAGCAACGGTATGTCCCGTCATGTATGCCGACGCATCGGAAGCCAGATAAATCATGGTTCCAATCATGTCTTCAGGTTCAGCAATACGTCCCAGTGGTACCAGTTTCCGGCACTCCTCAGCCCGCCCCGGCCTAACCTCAAAGCTGCTATCCAGCAGTTTGGTATGAACAAAGCCCGGTGCTATGGTATTAACTCGGATATTATAAGGTGCAAGCTCTCGCGCCATCACCTTGGTTATCATGCACACGCCTGCTTTGCTTACGGCATATATCCCGTTGTCGATTTCCGGCATAAAAGCATCTATTGAAGACACGTTGATAATATTACCACCACCCTGCTCTTTCATGATCCTAGCAATAGCCTGGCTGAGGAAATACAGGCCCTTCATATTTAAATTCATCACCGTATCCCACAAACGCTCATCAGATTCCAGAAAGGAAGCAAACACCGGACTCGTTCCTGCATTATTCACCAGTATGTCGATTCTGCTGAAGGCAGCGCGGGCCGTATCCGCAACCTTCCTTACATCATCCATTCTGCCCAAATGGGCATTGATCACCAGTGCACGACGTCCCTGCCTCCTGATATCCTCTGCTACCTTCTCCAAATCTTCTACCTTGCGGCTGGTTAAAATTATATCAGCCCCCACCGATGCAAATGCCACAGCTGTAGCACGCCCGATGCCACGGCTGGCACCCGTTACAATGGCAACTTTACCCTCCAGCGAAAATTGCTTTAAATCGGACATGACTGCCTACCTCCCATTTTATATATAAAAGATGCTCACTTCACTTTATTTACTGAGAGCTGTTTTGTCAAGCACCCGGCCGTTCTGTTAACATTCATTCAAACGAGCTTTATCCGGAAGGGGAGGGATTATTAAATTATGTGTGATACGATCGTAGCACTCGGTTCGGCAACTGAAGACGGCGCCACGTTATTTGGCAAGAACAGCGACCGTGAGCCTGACGAAGTCCAAAATATCGTTATTATCCCGCGCAAAAAACATAGGCCTGGTGAGGAAGTTAAGTGTACATATATCAGCATTCCTCAGGTTGAAGAGACGGCCCGCGTTATGCTCTGCCAGCCATTCTGGATGTTCGGAGCTGAGATGGGTGCCAATGAATTCGGTGTAATGATAGGCAACGAAGCACTGTTTACCCGGGAAAAACCGGATAAAATCGGCCTTACAGGGATGGATTTACTGCGGCTGGCGCTGGAAAGAAGCCAGACTGCCAGGCAGGCGCTGGAGATAATCATTCAATTACTCGTAAAATACGGTCAGGGTGGTAACTGCGGTTACCGCAATAAGTTCTATTACATGAACAGCTTTCTAATTGCCGATGCGTCCGAGGCATATGTATTGGAAACAATAAAATCGTGGTGGGCCTGGAAACGGATAAAAGATATCTGGAGCATCTCCAATATAATAACGCTGGAACGGGATTTCGACGAGGCATCGCCGGGACTTATCGAAAATGCGGTCAGACACGGGTGGTGTAGAAGCAAAGAAGACTTCAATTTTCGCACCTGCTATACCGATCCTCTTATAACCTGGGGAGCGTCAGCCAAACCAAGATTACTTTGCTCTCAAAATGCCTTAACCCAAAAGAAGGGGGCACTGACTACAGCAGATTTCATGAGCATACTGCGCGACCATGGAAACAAACAGGAATTTCGCCCTGATAAACATGCGGGAACTATCTGTATGCACGCTGCTGATAGGCTAATCCGACGCAGTCAAACCGTGGGCTCGCTGGTTGGTCGGGTCGATAAAAACAGCCAGTTCTACTATGTTACCGGCGCCTCTAACCCCTGCCTTAGTCCTTTTTTCCCTATCTTCTCATCCGGCACTTTAACACCTACAGGATATCTTGAAGGAAAGGCCGAATTTGATGACCAGGTTTACTGGTGGCGCTGTGAAAAGTACCACCGATTTGCACTTAATCGCTTCCCTGCAGCATTAAATGAAATACAACCTGTATTAAAGCAATATGAACATGAAATGCTAAACACATTGGAAATCCGGAGGATTGCAGTTAGCCAGGCATTGATAGATTCATATTTTACCAGTGTGCGTAACATTATCGAAGAATGGGGAGAAAAGCTCCGCACGATACCCGTATATAATACAGGCTTCATTTACAGTAATTACTGGAAAAGCTATAACAGGCTTAATAATATGCAAACCGGCAATTGTGGCTAAAAATATAACAGCTTCACCTGAAAAACAGATAATCGCCAATTGTTGTCTCACGTTCAAGACAGTAGATACAGTATTACATCACTTACATTGGTACCGGTGGAACCGGTGATAATGAGTGATCTTCCCATCCGGCTGAAAAGCGAATTGCTATCAAAATTCTCGATATAGGTTTCAACGTTTATACCTGATATTTTCGCCAGTTCGAGAGAGCGTTCATCCACCATGGCGCCTGCAATATCCGGTAGAAAATCGGAGCCATCTGTACCTGCCGAAGCCACCAGCCATGATGATTGGAAGTCCTGCATAGCCAGCATGGAAACTGCAGCATAATGCTGGTTTCTACCACCCCGCCCGCAATTCTCCGGAAGCCTGGGGGTGGTTTCTCCACCAAACAACACCACGCTGAACGCCCGATACCGCCCTGATTTTATTTCCTCTGCAATCCTGTACGCCACCTGCGAAGTATCACCCTCCAATTCTGAAGTTGCAATATACGGTTTGAGACCGAGATCCTGTGCTTTTTCAGCCATCGCTTCAAGCGCAATACGATTATTCCCTATGATAAAATTATCGCAATTATTGAGCATTTTAGGAGTCTCCGCCTGCCTCCCCCGGCATCCACTGGTAATATAGTCCACAACATTATACGGTGCTTTCTCCAGTAAATCGTATTTTTCCAGGACCTGTAAGGCATCTTTAAAGGTGGTCGAATCAGGCACCGTCGGTCCCGAAGCTATCGCTTCTAAATCGTCACCAACAACATCTGAAATTATCAATGAAGCAACTGTTGCCGGGCTATAAAACAGACCAAGATTACCCCCTTTGGTGAGAGAAATATGCTTGCGAACCGTATTTATCTCACGTATATCAGCACCGCTACTGAGTAAAAGCCTTGTTATCTTCTGCTGATCTTCAAGCGTTATTCCGGCCGCGGGACATGGCATTAATGAAGAACCACCACCGGAGATAAGGCAGATAACCAGATCACCGCGTCCGATATCGTAGCGGGCTTTCATGGCCAGCATTTCCCTAACACCTTTTACACCAGACTCATCAGGCAATGGATGCCCTGCTTTCCTGATAACAATAGTTCTTGTTGAATATCCTTCGTTGTTACAATTAACTACGCCGGCCGTGATATTATCTGCACCCAGTATATTCTCCAATTCTTCCGCCATACAACCCGATGCCTTACCACCACCAATAACAAAAACCCTGCCTCGTCCGATATCATATTTTTTATTCATAATTGAAAGACGTCGGGCCCTGCTGTTATATTTAACTGCCGAGTGCATAAGTTCCGCAGGCAATACACGTTTGATGCCTGCCTCTATCAGTTCCACTGCACGTGCCCGCAGGCTGGACGTTATAAGCTCTTCACGGTTCTTAATTATCAAGTATCTGCTCCACCAGAAAATAAGCGAAAAACGTCCAAATTATACATCTTTAAATTCGGCCTGTCATTGCATCAGAATAAAATATTGTAAATAAAAAAACCGGGAATTATTCTTATTCGACTCATTGCACTTTATTATCCAAGTACTTAAAATATACTCTCGCAGGAGCTTGATATATTTTATTTCGCCAAGCTATTAAATTTTTCTCATCCGGATGTTCCGCATTGCTGTATGGAAATTTAGCCATTCCCAAATTTCCAATCACATTGTATATTATCTTTAATTTAAGGGGATAATATTAAAATGAGCGAAAAGCAATTTCGTTACGAAATGGAAAACGAAATCGAATATCTGAAGCAGCGGAGAGCGAAAGCACTTCAAATGGGCGGCCCCGAGAAAGTTGCACGCCAGCATAAGCTTGGTAAGCTAACTGCCAGAGAGCGGATAGATCTACTCATGGATCCTG
>DAOTVU010000022.1:0-27302 GCA_034436215.1 Dehalococcoidia bacterium | reverse complement strand
TCAGACAATTTCCACGGGCACCGGCTACCGCTCTGCTCAATACAGCAGTGGGTGTTTTTTTGTAGCCATGCATCCGCATCAGTTCTGTCATTCCGGGCAATTCCTTGTCAATGATAGTTCTGGTTGCTTCCGGTGTTACATCCCGCGGGCTGAGTCCGGTACCTCCGGTGGTAATTATGAAATCGAGATCACCTTTATCAGCCCATAGTGCGAGTGTGTTGGCTATAATGGATTCCTCATCCGGTACGACTTCATAGCATGCAACAACCACTTCCAACCTGTGTAGAATGCGGGTTATGATATCGCCGCTGACATCTTTGCGCTCGCCTTTGTGGCCCTTATCGCTTATAGTGAGAACTCCTGCTTTATGCATGTCGATCAGCCCCCCAATTATCATTATGCTGTCTCACATTATTGATATAAATGGAAATCCTCTTCAAAACACCCGTATTTCTCAGTGTACCCAGCATGGCCAGAATAGAACTTGCGATAATATCTTTAACAAAAGGCTTCATGAAAATCTGTTTTTCATTCACTATAACCGTTATATCCGGAGATGCTTTGTCAATGACATTCTGGATAATGAAATCCGCGACCTTGTCTATATCTGTTTTTTTGAATATGGGAACAGGAAGTTCTACCTCTTTATCCGAAATCACAGCCATTAGCTCCGAGGGGTTGCATAAAATGCTATCTTCATCTTGATTGCCGATCACCTCTATCTTGGAGTATCTACCGGATTTAAATCCCTCGCTTAGAATGATGTCATAGTCGTTACCCAATTGGGCGACTGCTTCTTTCAGGGATGGGTCATCGCTCATTGGTTTGAAGATGGTCATAATGGAAGGTGAGCAGATAGCTGTTGCGTCGCTGCCGGCTTTCGTTAGCCGCCAGGTATCTTTGCCGGGGGTATCGAGATCGACGGTATTATGGGCATGCTTTATAGATGCTACTCTGTAACCACGCCTTTTTAATTCAGCAATAAGCTTTTCCAGAACGAATGTTTTTCCGCTTTTGGATTTTCCTACAACAGCAACTACAGGTATCATTAATATTTATCCCTCGATTAAATACTCAATTTTCAAGAAGCATCACATTCAGCTCACTGCCGGCCTTTGCAATGGGGCAATCCTCTGGAACGATCGCCAGGCCATGGGAAAGCGCCATGGAGGTCAATATACCCGAACCCTGGGGTCCGGTAAGACTTGCCAGCCATCCTGTATCGGATCTGGAAAGGACAACACGTGAAAATATCCGCCGGCCATCCCTATTAATAATATCACGATCGATTCTAGCCCTGATAAATGGTCTTGAAAAGTCGGTTAGACCCATCATTTTCAATATGGCGGGTCTGACAAAAATTTCAAATGTGATCATCGAGCTGACCGGATTGCCGGGAAGGCCGAAATGCGGTAACCTGCGACCCGGTACAGATCTGTTATCGGTTATGAAACCGAATGCTAATGGTTTTCCCGGTTTCATTCGAACCGTCCAGAAGCTTATATTGCCCCTGCTTGCAAGGACATCTTTAACCATATCATAATCACCGACCGATACACCGCCTGAAGTAATTAATAGGTCCGAATTGAGTGCTTGATCGAGCTTTTCATTCAACGAATCGACCGAATCGCTGCTTATTCCCAGCAATTTTGGGATTGCTCCGCAATTTTTAACACTGGCTGCTATAGTATAACTGTTGCTGTTGTAGATTTTACCCGGAGCCAGTGATTGATAGAGATCGCAGAGCTCATCCCCGGTAGCCAGTATAGACACAACTGGCCTTCTTATGACTTTTACCACCGGTTTACCCAGTGAAGCCAGTAGTCCAATCCTGGCTGGATTAAGGCGTATGCCATGTTCGAGAATTAATTGGCCGTATTTAATATCCTCACCTTTCAATCTGATATTCTGCCCGGGAACTGCAGGTTCAAATATGCCGATTTTTCCCGATTTTTCTTTGCCGGCGGTGTGCTGAATTATTTCATCGGTATCTTCGAACTGGACAACAGCGTCGGCGCCCGCCGGTACCGGTGCACCTGTCATGATGCGAATGGCTGTGCCCGGGGTTAATATCCGGTCTGAAAGATGTCCGGCTGCCATCTCACCCTTAATTTGCAAAAATACAGGACTGTCTCTGGAAGCTCCAATTGTATCTGATGCCCTGACAGCGTAACCATCCATTGCCGAGTTGTCGTATGGAGGGATATCTCTGCTGGCAACGATATCTTCAGCAAGTACCTGCCCCAGACATTCAAGAATGGGTTTTTCTTCACCATCCAGGGGGCCAATTGAATTTAGGATGTTTTCCAGGGCTTCTTCAACTGAAATCATAATAATTATTACTGATAAAATTCTACTGGAATTATATATAAATGTAACGAAAAGGGAAATATGTCAAATAAAAAGTATGGTTTAGTTATAAAAGACGTTAATGATCCGATTAACCGCAGTAGAAGGAACGAACTGAATATACTATAATCTTCCTTTCTGGAGGTTACTGAACAGCATGACTAAAACGATAGAGAGTCCAATGCAGGGAATTGTAAACAGCATATATGTAAAGGTCGGCGATAAAGTTAGCCAGGGTGATGTATTATGCTTTGTGGAAGCTATGAAAATGCTAACACCAATTGAGTCCCCGGTTGATGGCAGCATATCTGAAATCGATATAGTTGAGAAACAGCCCGTAGCAAGGGGCGCCAGATTGATGGTCATCGAATATTAAATTTATTATTTTGGAGCCCTGCTTTCCTTTTCCATCTTACGTAATTCAGCCCTGAGCAGTTTTCCCAGAAGGTTTTTCGGGAGAGTATCCACCATCTGGACGACTTTTGGTACTTTATAATTGGGTAATTTTTGTTTGCAATATGAGATTATCTCTTCCTCGCCGATAACCTCCCCTTTTCTAATTACACAAAATGCCTTTATTTCTTCTCCATAAACACTATCAGGTATACCAATAACACCGGCATCTGCGATTTGAGGTATCTCCATAAGAACCTCTTCAACCTCTCGTGGTGAAACGTTTTCTCCGCCCCTTATGATTATATCTTTTTTACGGTCTGTTATGTAGAAGTAGCCTTCTTCATCCATATAACCAACATCGCCGGTATGCAACCAGCCGTTTCTTAATGCTTCCTCTGTTTCCTTGGGCATTTTCCAGTAACCCTTCATCACGGTTGGCCCTTTTACTACGAGCTCTCCTATTTTATACGGTGGAAGTTCTCTGTCGTCGTCATCAAAGATTTTGATGGTATCGGCTTTTATCATGCAAACACCTATCGAGCCATATTTGGGTGGTCTTGTGGGTATATTGCCGCAGGTGGTAGCGCCTGTTTCAGTCATACCCCACCCTTCGAGAATATCTGTCCCGGTCTTTTCCTTCCACATCTTACCGACCTCGGGTGGAAGAGGGGCGGCTCCGCAGGCACATTCTTGCAGTGAGCTCAGGTCATATTTCGGGAAATCCGGGTGGTTGAGCATCATGATGTACATGGCGGGAACTGCCGAAATATTGGTAACGCGGAAATCGTTAATCAGTTTGAGAGCCTCACCGGCATTGAACCATTTCATAACAACGCCCCGCATTGCACCGAGTATCCCCATTAATGATGTGGCCAGCCCGTAAGAATGCGACAGCGGCAGAACAAAAAGGCTTAAACCCATACGGTTAGCCGCGGTAACCTTCTGATGTACCTCTACAGTTTTATGCGTCCTTACGTCATACATCTGGCTTTTAACTTCAAGAGTGATACTCCTGTAGCGGAGTGCGAAGTCGGCATACCCTGCAGCAGTCATATAAAGGCTGAAATGTGTATGCATAACCCCTTTGCTGGGACCAGTTGTGCCTGCGGTATAGATTAATGCCGCCAGGTCATCGTTATCTGTTTCCGTGATTTTGAGTGAATCAGGTTTATCGGCGACTAATTTATCATAACTTATGGTTCCCGCTATATCATCCTTTTCTGTTACGATGACATGTTTTAGCTCCTCTGATTGTTTTTGTGCTGCCAGCACCCAAGGAGCAAATTCAGGGCTGGTAATTACAGCTTTCGCTCCGCTATTTTGAAATATATAAGCCGCCTGATCCGGTCTTAGAAGAGGATTCATAGGTACTGCAACCGCTCCTATCTTGTATATTGCCGGGAAAGCCCACATGACCACGGGACTGTTGGGCATTTGAATGGCAACCCTATCGCCCTTTTCAACCCCGAGTGATTTGAGTGCATTGCCCAGGCGGTTGGATTCTTTTTCCATTTCCACGTTGGTATACCACTTCCCTTCGAAATAGATGCTGTCATACTCACCAAATCGCTCGATGTTGTCCCTTCCCAGACTTCCGATATTCATTGTACGACCTCCTCTCCAAATAAAAATGTTGATTTAAAATTTTATATTATTGTTCTTTTGAAAACATTTCCAGTATGGTTTTAAGATACTTTTTATTTCAAGTTCAACGAGTTTGGTCTGAGTGTATGCCGGATCCTTATGGAATTTCCTGACAGACGGCTCGGGTTCATCGATATCTATGTTCCAGCCGGCCAATCCGGATATTATTGCAAGCCAGCAGTTTGGTAATACGCGCCTGTTATAGCCTGAAGCAATCATGTCGAGCTCCCTGCCGCCGCATACTTCATAAGCGAGTTTTCTTACCTTTTCACCTATCATGGCAAAGCCACGTACAGATAGGCCTAAATCGGTCAGGCCATCATCCGAGTGTGGATCTGACCCACCATTTCGTATTATTATCTGAGGCTGAAATTCTCTTATGAGCGGTTCAACAATCTCACCGAAAATGCGGTAATAAGAGTCATAAGACGCATTAGCCGGGAGCGGCACATTGACAGTAAATCCTTTAGCCGAATCGCCACCTATATCACGCACAAAGCCTGTACCCGGGTAAAGTGTATGCGGATCTTGATGCAAATCGATGAAAAGCACACGCGGGTCATTGTAAAAATATTCAGAAGTTCCATTACCTGCGTGCGCGTCGGTATCGATAATAGCTATTTTTTGCAGTTTATATTTCTCCAGTAGATAAAGCGCTGCAAAAGCCACATCGTTATATATACAGAAACCTTCACCAAAGGTTCGTCTAGCATGGTGCATTCCGCCGCCTATGGATACTGCGATGCGGTAGGTTCCTTCCTGAATTAGATCACAACCCAGTTTGGCCTGCCCTATAATAATTCGTGCAGCATACTCCAGGTTACCCGATGCTTCAAAAGGCATGTTGTCCATACTCTGATACAGACCGAATTTAACATGGTCAAGGCAACCTTGATGAGCCGCTCTATAATATTCTCGAGAAAAATTAATGTAGTCGTGGGTGCATATTTTAAGTAGATCTTCATCGCTGGCAGGTTCTGCTTTAACTATATTATAGTTATTATCTTTGGGTACTTTTTGTCTCAAAAAACCGGCGAAAATGTCATAGCGGTCGCCTCGAAAGGGGTGTCCGGAGCCAAAATCATATTCCCGCAGCTCCTCGCGGTAGAGTATGGCTATAGCCAACTATGCCTCCTCGATATTTACTGCGACTGCTTAAACAAATATTACTCCACTGCTGCCGGATAAACAAGAGTCTCATACATTATACATTATTTATTATTGTTTTTTTGTAGCAGTTTGGCTAATATCTACAGATAGGGATTTGAGAAATGAGGACATAAATAGTGAAATTTAAGGTTAAGATATCATTAATTGTTTTAGCCATACTGGCGGTTATCGGTGCTGGCTCTATTGTTATTTTAATCAACAGAAGCTTTACAAGCACTTCAGGGATAACCAGACTGCATGGCCTGCATGGCGATGTGGAAATCATCCGGGACAGCTGGGGCGTACCTTATATTTATGCCGGCAATGAAGAAGACCTTTTTTTCGCGCAGGGGTATGTGCAGGCGCAGGATAGGCTGTGGCAGATGGAATTATACAGGCGCATGGGTAAGGGCAGTCTGTCGGAGATATTTGGAGAAACAACACTTGACATGGATAAGTTCACAAGAACAATAGGTTTGAGTCGATGTGCCGGTGAATCTTGCCGGCTGCTGGATGGACATCTTCAAACTATTTTAGTCTCTTATTCCAATGGTGTTAACGAGTTTATAAAAAGGAATAACAGCGGGCTACCAATAGAGTTTACTCTGCTAGGATTTAAACCTGCCGAATGGACACCGATTGACTCGATTACTGTAGCTAACCTTGTAGCATGGAATCTGGGTAAAAACTGGGAAGTGGAACTTTTGAGGGGTCGATTGGTTCAGAAGCTGGGTGTGAGCAATGCAAATCGGCTTCTGGCAGCTTATCCGGAAGATTCACCACAGATAATCCCACCTGAACTTCTGAGCAATCCATTGGGAGATATGGTTGCAAGAAGGTTGCATATAATTTCAGATATGGAAGGAAGTAATAGCTGGGTTGTGGATGGTTCAAAAACGGTTACAGGTAAGCCGCTTCTGGCTAATGATCCGCACCTGTCGGTTATGATGCCATCGATCTGGTACGAGATGGGGTTGCATGGTGGAGAGATTGACGTTGCAGGTGCCTGCATACCGGGATGCCCATTGATTATCATCGGCAGGAATAACAGTATATCCTGGGGAATAACAAACCTGCCGGCGGATACACAGGATCTGTTCATGGAGAAAGTAAATACATCAAATAATTTACAGTACGAATATAAGGGACACTGGATGGATATGGAGTATATTGATGAACAGATTACCGTTCGTGGGAGGTCTAACCCGGAGCGATTGAGAGTGAAAATTACCAAGCATGGCCCTCTGCTGAATAGCGCAATCGAAGGATTGGAACAGCCACTGGCTTTACAGTGGACGGGCAATTGCCACAGTAATCTGTTGAAGAGCGTTTACCTCCTCGATAAAGCGAGCAACTGGAGCGAATTCCATGAAGCGTTAAGATACTGGGATGCGCCTTCTCAGAATATAATTTATGCCGATAAGGATGGAAATATAGGCTACCAGTCTACCGGCCTGATTCCAATGAGGGGTAGGGGAATGGGTCTGGTGCCCTCACCCGGTTGGAATGGTGAATATGATTGGATCGGATTTATACCTTATGAAGAGCTGCCTTCTGTAATTAATCCAGAGCAACATTTTATCGTGACAGCTAATAATAGGGTAACATCGGATAACCTAACACATTTCATAGCTTATGACTGGTCTCCTCCGTTTCGTGCCCAACGCATCGTAAATCTTATAAAAAGCAAGGAAAAGATGACTGTTGAAGATTTTGAGCAATTTCAATCCGATGTTTATGATATCCCGGCGAGTATGATTGCTCCTTATTTTCTGGATATAAAAGTGAATACAGAAGTAGAAAAACATGCACAGGAGATTTTGAGGTCGTGGGACTTTTTCGACAGGGCAGAATCGCCAGCACCTGCGATTTTACACCTCGCCTATGTAAAGCTGTTGGAAAATACTCTGAAAGACAAACTTGGCGACAAACTTTTCAGGGATTACGTCAGGGCAATGGGTGGTTCGGGTGATGTACACGTGATTTTTATGCTTGGCATATTGAAGGATAATGACAGTGAATGGTTTTATGATGCCCAGTATGGATCCGATAGTACAAGGGATACGGTGCTAACAAAAAGTTTCCGCGAGGCGATAGATGAACTATCCAGTAGGTTCGGGCCCAATCCGATGAAGTGGAAATGGGGTGATTTACATGAAACCTGCTTTGAACATCCGCTGGGTCGAATTCCAGTCCTTGGTTTAGTCTTTAACCGCGGGCCCGTTTCCACACCGGGATCCCGCTATACTGTCAATGTGGCTGCCTTTGATTATGATAAGCCTTTCAGAGTTACGGCCATTCCGAGCTACCGGCAGATTATAGATTGGGGAAGGCCTGACGTATCGTTATCAATGCATAGCACCGGTCAGAGCGGCATGGCGTTCAGCCCGCATTACGGCGATATGATACAGTCATGGCTGCAGGTAAAGTATCATTATATTTATCATCAGAAGGGTATGGTCGAGCAAAATAGTAAGGAAAAATTATTTTTACAACCATTGAACGTGAATGAACGGGATAAATGAACATCGGATAGTTTTCCGTCACTGTCTTTATTAGTTTACTGTCACAGATTCATGCTATCTCTCTTTCAGCATAGTATTCATCGAGAAAGTACTCTATATCACCTCTGGTTAGACGTTTCTTAAGAAAATAGTCATATAACTCGTAATCACGGCCCTGACTTTTCAGGGGAGTGAACCATATAGATGGCGGCTGATCATCGGCCCGTGTAAATCCAGCTTCAGCATTGAGTGCGCGCCAGTCTTTCCACATTGCAGCAGCGGCCAATTTTAAATCCTGCGCGCTGGTCTTAATGCCGGTTACTGCCTCGTACAATTCAGCTATCATCTGCATACTATAAAAGCGGGAAATGTACAACCTGTGGCAAAGCCCGAGCATATTGAATAGACCGAAGAAATCTTCACCATGTCTGGCCAACCTGCCGATGTTGAAGGATTCATTGGTTATTAACCTGTCTATATCTGAAGCAGGAACACCACAGCGTTTAGCCTGTTTTTTTATCTCATCTATAGGCCATCCAGGACTGTACGAGGGTGCTCCCATGGCAGCGGAAACTCCAAGCGTACGCCCCGGGTGTATTAGTTGTCCAAAATGAAGTGGTAGAAATCCGGTCATGCGGGGATCAAATGCCACATACTGGTTTTTAACAAAATTATGCACATGTTCTTCGGCTCCCCTGCCGATAATCCTCGCAGCCATGATAACACCATCAGCCAGCCAGTCACCCAGATCCCGTCGATAAGCCGTGATCTCCGCCAGTTTCATCAGCGTTTCGTAACTGCGGTCGAGCTCGAAACCATTCGTATCAGCCTTTGTGATAATACCCTTTTCATACAGAGTAATGATGAAATCTGCGATGCCATGGAAGTTGTAAACACGATCGATGCCAAGTCGGTTGGTCTGATCATAATATCTCATGGCCATAGCGTATTTATCCATTGCATTGCCACTGTCCATGTAACCCAGTCCGCGATTGTAGGTAATTGCCGCCATCTCCATAAAAACTGCTGTATCATAAATGCTTTTTCCATCTGGAAGATCGATGCGATCTTTATCCGACATGGGACAGGAAGCACAGGCGATTTTCCGCCGGACGGCGGTGTGTATAGCATAGAGTTGTTTTTTAATTTCACCTATATTATCAGGATAGGGGATTAGTTCGGAAGAATTGCGGGCCAGTATCCCGGGCGACATCCATTCAGACGTCATGGTCATAGCACCACCTGTCATCATTTCCGGGCGGCGACGGTAATTTTGTATCTGATTAAGCAATTCATCAACAATGGTTTGTAATTTAATGGGGTCGGCTACACCGATAGGGTTACTGCCCATGCAAACTACTATAGCTTTGAGGTTTTTAGAGCCCATTACAGCGGCCAGACCACCCGAACCGATAGTACCGCCTTTATCTATGTGGGTTACTGAGATAGCCACCTTTTTTTCACCGGCAGGCCCTATAGGGATAATGCTGCAGGGCCCATGTCTTTTTCGAAGCTCATCGGCGGTATCAAACCCGTCCATGCCCCATATATCCGATGCATCTCTTACTTCTACACCGATATCGGAGATGAGCAGGTATACAGGCTGCAGGGATCTTCCTGTTATGACAATATGGTCGTATCCGCATGACTTTAAAAACAAACTGAAACTGCCACCGCCGTTACTGTGCGGGAATGCACCGTTCAAAGGCGATTTGTATACCGACATTGTCTCCGAAGCACCGGGTATAAATGTCCCGTTAAACGGGCCGGTGCCTATTATGATGGAATTGGAAGGAGAAAGGGGTTCTGTAGAAGGTGGGATGAATCTGCGTGCCAGTTTATTATTGATGCCCGCACCGCCAATACATGACTTTACCAGATCTTCATCCAGATCTTCTTTGGAGATAGACCTTCCGGTAAGATCAACTATGAGTATTTTGCCTGCGTAGCCACCGAATCTCACATCAGTCTCCTGTACCCTTTTTTATAGCAGTCAAAGCGCCATATGGACAATATCGAGCGCATATCAAGCAGGCGTCGCATTGGGATGTAAATTCGATATTGTACTCTTCCTTATGCCCCGATAATCTGGTGATCATTATGTATGAAGCTGAAGGGTTGAAAGCCTTTCCTTTTCTGAATGAGCATCTCAGCATACAGACCATGCAGCCGGCGCATTTAGATTGATCAGCAGTAATAGAGCGGTTGTTCTTGGTAACCGTAATAAGCATAAAATTTTAAATAATAAAAACTGAAATTAGACCGAAGTTATACAGGTTTTTATTCTCATATCGCATAATTAAGAATATCTATTTTAATCTGAACAGACTGGCAAGTTCACCTGCACCAATGCTTTCCACCCTAGCTCTGGAAGGCATACCTGTATTTGAATCCCAAGTGCGTAGCGCATAATATTCCGGCAGCATCTTGTCCATATTGGGCACATGGCCTTCCTGACCGCTATCAGGGATAGGCCTTAAAGCGATTTCTGGTAATTTATCGTCATCCGGTGTTACACCGAGCTTGCAGGTCATGCACCGCATAAGCTGGAAAATGCGCTCGCCGGCTTTAAGTATAGTATCCTGGTCAACTCCCCAGCCGGTGGAGGTGTTTATCATATCTAAAATCGATTGTGTGGACATCATAGCGAAATGGCAGATACCCAGTGCATCGGTCAGTGATCGCCAATCCTGTGAGATGACAACCATCTGTGCCTTATCATCTCCCCAGCGATCACCCGGAGTAAGTCCGAGGTCGGGATTACCCATGCCGTTTTCCACCAGGTAAGCATCACTCTTATTATGGTCGGCACCACGATTGCTGGTGGCGTAAACCAGCCCCATACAGGTGAAAGCCCGTGGATCATGCATGGGGAACTCCAGGCCCTTGACCTGCATCGCTTCACCCGGACAGTTGTATCTGGCTGCCATGCGTTTGGTACCTTCCTGAATAATTCGGCCGAACCCTTCCTTTTTGGCTATAAGCTCTATAAGCTTAAGTGCAACATCGATATCGCCCCATTTTAGCTCCAATCCGAATGTATCTCTGGTGGATATAATGCCTTTTTCATATAAATAAAAGGCAAAGGCCGTACTGGCCCCGCTGCTTATAGAATCAAATCCATATTCATTAATCAGCCTGTTGAAACGATTGATGGCGCCCATATCCACGATATTGAGCTGTGGTCCCCATGATACCAGAGTTTCATATTCGGGGCCCTCTGTCGGCGTTTCGGTTTTAAAAAGTCCTTCTTTAATATGCAAAACCTTGCGGCAGCCTATCGGACAGCCGAAACATGCTGTATTCCCCACCTGGTATTTTTCGGCCTGTGTAACGCCGCTGATTTCCGTAGCTTCAGGCATAGCATTAGCGGTGTAATATCTGGCGGTGGTATCCCCGTACATTATGCCAGAATCCATCCATCCGGCAGTCCCGGTATCATGGAAAACCTGTGTTACAAAGCCTGTTTTAACCTCCTCCATAGCGGAGCGTGCATATTCCCTGAATTTCTCCGGATCTGCCATAGGTATTTTAGCTTTACCTCTAACGGCGATGGCCTTCAAATTTTTTGATCCCATAACACAGCCCATGCCGGCACGTCCAGCACAGTGACCATCCTCAGTCATTATATTGGCGAATAGAACCGTGTTTTCACCTGCAGGGCCTATGCAGGCTACACGTACTCGTCGGTCGTTGTGTTCCTGCCGTATGGCTTCGATAGTATCATAGGTTTTTTTGCCCCACAGGTGGCTTGCGTCTTTTAGTTCTGCCTTTCCATCTTTGATGTATAGATAAACAGGTTTTGAAGCTTTGCCTTTTATTATAATGCCGTCATAGCCGGCGAAGCGCATCTCAGAACCGAAGTGGGAAGCGGCATTGGCATCGCCATAATAGGTGGTATAGGGCGATCGGGATGCCACCACCCAGCGGCTGAAACTGGGGCCACCTGTACCCGTAAGTAACCCTGCCATAAAGATAAGCGGATTGTCCGGTCCAAGCGGGTCGGTATTTTTATCCACCATATCGGCAAGGTAACGGCAGGCTATACCGCCGGCGCCTATATAATTTCGTGCGTACTGCTCGTTGAGTGGTTCGTCCTTCAGAATACCGCTGGTAAGGTCTGCAACCAGAATTTTTCCCATGTAACCGTTCATAAATTATGCTCCTGATTCATTAAAGTATTAGAAATTGCAGGGTGTTCCGTCGTAAGCACAGATGAATATTTTTTCCAGATCATCGGCTTCCGGCACTCGCGTAACAGCTATGGTCATGGCTTCGTTTACGGCACGTTCTACCAGACCGGCCATTGCATTCATGTAGTCTTCTCGTTTAATGCCGGCATCCCTTACGGTCAGTGGTTGCCCCACACTGCGTGCAAGTTCTCGCACGGCTTTGACCAATTGTAGGGCACAGCTTTTATCATCACCTTCAGCCAGATTGCAGAAGCGGGCAATTTCCGCATAACGTCTGGTTGTTTCCTCTGAACCGTTAATAAGATATTCCATGGTATAAGGCAAATACAGTCCTACGGCCCGACCATGCGGCATATGGAAAAGACCTCCTATAGCATGACCTGTACTGTGACCCAGCCCTGCCATCCCGTTGCCAAAACAGGTACCCCCCATAGAAGCGGCACACATCATCTGCTTGCGGGCTTCTTCGTCTTTACCGTTATCATAGGCTTTTTTTAAATTTTCAAATACTATCCTAATTGCCATTAAGCCCGGTCCATCGGTAAAACTCGTTCTCCAGGTAGCGGTATACCCTTCTATAGCATGGCATAGAGCATCCATGCCTGTATCCCCGGTGATCTGCGGAGGCATGCTCATTACCATACGCGGATCGAGTATAGCTATATCGGGCAGAGTCTCGTAGGAGCCCAATGCGATCTTACGTTGATTTTCAGTATCGGTTAGAACAATTGCCCAGGTTGCCTCGGAACCCGTACCGCTGGTCGTTGGGATACAGATAAGCCTTGCAGTAGCCCTGAGATTATAAAAATCAGATGGCGACATATCAAGCGGCGCTATGTTGGCGCCATAGCAGACGAGCGTAGATTTTGCTGCATCCATGCACGAACCACCGCCCACGCCGATTATTAAATCGGGTTTAAAATCTTTGGCCAGTGTTGCCGATTTTATCACAGTCTGAATCGATGGATCGGGTTCCACTTCGTCGAAGACTTTCCAATCGATGTTGGCCTGCTTGAGTTCTGCACCGATCAATTCGATCAGCCCCAATTTGACGATATTTTTATCAGTGATTATAAAAGCTCGTTTGCCCAGAATTGTATTCAGATATTGTAAAGCATCATCGCCGAAAACTGTAAAAGGAACACCGAAAAACTGCATGGCAATCCTCCTCTTTTACTTGGATAGATGATTAACAACAGCGGGTTTTATCATTCAGGGTATTCGGTTTTTACCTGAGTAACACAGTTAACCAGTTCTTGGGCCGCTTTGACTGCCCGCATTACTTTGCCCATATTACCCTGCAGTTTTAGCTGTCGGGTTACGATAGCCTGGATAGGATCCACTTTTTTCTCAGCCACCTTACGCCATGTAGCCACCGATGCGGATAATAAGAATTCGGGTTTATACCTGTCTTTTTCAGCCTCACTGACGATATCGACCTTTCGGCACTTACCGTGCCAGAGATCCACATACTGGTATACGGGTTCTTTTATGGATCCCCCCGGTTCGATAATGAAATAAAAATCTCCTTCCCATGTCTTGGCTGCTTCTTCATAAGCCTTACTATTATTGATAGCTTCCATGAATTGTGTTGCCCATTCAAGGGTACCGAACTTAGCCATTACCATCACCTCCCATTGTTATTTTATGGGTATTCTAAGCGTATCCGGATGAGCATGTCAATAGATAATCGGCAATTAGCATTCTAATTTGTCTTTGGTACTGGGTATGATATCTTTTATGCGTGGGTCGATACGCGTTGCACTATCCAGTGCTCGTGCAAGCGCTTTGAAAAGTGCCTCTGCCTTATGATGATCATTTTTGCCGTGAATTATCCTGGCATGGATGGTGATTCTGGCCTCAGATGCAAAAGTAGTGAAGAAATGATGAATCAGGTCCGAGTGCATATCGCTGATGTAAGCCTCTTTGATGGCGTCTTCAATTACAGACTGACCGCGTCCGCTGATATCAAGGGCTACCATTGCCAGCGATTCATCCATAGGAACCACGGCATGCGACATCCTTACTATACCGTGCTTATCACCCAGAGCTTCATTAAAAGCACGACCCAGAGTAATTGCCACATCTTCTACAACATGATGCTGATCGATCCCATTAGCAGAAATGCGCAGGTCGAATATGCCGTGCTGGGCAAGCTGGCATAGCATATGGTCAAAAAAGCGTATACCCGTGGTTATTTCAAACTGGCTGGTCCCGTCTATATTTAATTCGACTTTGACAGATGTCTCGCTGGTGCGGCGCGTAACCGTGGATTTTCTGTCGCTCATTTTTTAACCCCTCAATCAAATTATATGCAAAGGTTATCATACCTCATGGAGTGCGGCAATTACCCTGACCGTATCCTCAGGCCTGCCTGCGGAGATTCGGATGCAGTCTTTTAGCTCCGGTGTATCGAAATAGCGTACAAAAACTCCACGTTTTTGTAGCCCCAGATAAATATCACGGGCATTGCGTCCTATTACACGACACAGGATAAAATTGGCTACTGAGGGATATGGTTTGAGCCAGCTAAATTCAAGCAGTTTATTAAACATCCGGTCACGTTCTCTTACGATGTTATTGACGGTGTTGAGCAGATATTCTTTATCTTTAAGTGATTCGAGTATAGCTAAATGGGCTGCCATGTTGATGTTATAAGGTTGTTTGATTTTCATCAGCTGGGTTGCTATGTTGGGAGGGCAGATGCCATATCCGGCACGCAGACCTGCAATGCCTGCCCATTTGCTGAAAGTGCGTAGTACGATTAAATTTGGGTATTCAGGCACCAATTTTATCACCGAGTTTCCGCTGAATTCTATATAGGCTTCATCGACTACCACTATTAAATCGAAGTTGAGCAGTTTTTCTATTTCGCTCAGGGAAGACTGATTGCCTGTGGGATTGTTGGGAGAGGCTATAAAAATTATACGGGTTCTGCTATCGATGGCCTTTCTAATACCGTTCAGGTCCAGGGAAAAGTCAGCTTTACGCGGTACACTGATGATTTTTCCGCCGGCAATGCCGGTACAAAACGGATACATGCCAAACGTTGGGGGACAATTTACCACTTTATCACCGGGATCGATGAACAGCCTTATAACTATATCGATGAGATCATCACTGCCTGCACCCGCCACAATATATTCCGGGTCTAGTCCGGTATAATCTGCAAGTGCATTACGTACCTCCCTCTGCTCGGGGTCGGGATAGCGGTTGAATGCATTGAAATCAGATAATGCCTTTTGAACACGGGGTGAGCAGCCGTAGGGATTTTCATTTCCATCCAGCTTGGCGGTTTCTCCGATAGGTACCGATGATCTCTCATGCAGAACTTCTGCAGGATCAACCGGTGTATATGAATGCATCTGCTTGATGCATTCACGTATTAATTTATCTACACCGCTTTTTCCAATCATTTTTACTTAATTTTATTGTTCAATCGTATTCTGATAGCACGGGCGTGGCCTGTCAGGCCTTCATTTTCGGCGATGGTTATAGCAACCGGACCCAGATTATCAATGATATTATCGGCAAGTGATATTATACTACTTATCTTGAGAAAATCCTGTACTACCAGCGGTGAGCTGAAGCGGGCGCTTCCGCCGGTGGGTAGAGCATGGCTTGGCCCTGCTACGTAATCACCCATCACGACCGGCGAATATTCCCCCACGCAAATACAACCGGCGTTTTTAATACGTTGAACATATTCCTGAGGCTGACTCACCATGAGGGAAAGGTGCTCGGGTGCGTAAAGATTGGCAAGCTCAATTGCTTCATCCAGGTTTTGCACTATAACAATGTGGCCGTTGGCAGTAAGAGCATTGGCGGCAATGGACTTTCTTTTTAATCCCTTCATTTGCTCATTTAGTTCGGCTTGTACTTTCCAGGCCATAGTCTCCGAGGTGGTTATAAAGACTGCTGAAGCCATAGCGTCGTGTTCTGATTGTGCGATTAAGTCGGCAGCGCAAAAAGCAGGATTGGCTGAAGCGTCGGCAATCACCACTACTTCGCTGGGGCCCTGCAGAGAATCGATTGCAACCGTACCGTACAGAAGTTTTTTAGCCATCATTACATATATATTACCCGGTCCGCATATCTTATCTACTCTGGGTACAGATCGGGTGCCAAAGGCCAGAGCTGCTATTGCCTGTGCTCCTCCTATCTTAAATATTCTATCCACGCCGGCTACTCTGGCTGCCGCAAGTGTATTTACAGGTATATTTCCATCGCTATTGCACGGAGTTACCATGACGATCTCATGTACGCCGGCAACACGCGCCGGAATAGCAGTCATCAGAACGGTTGAGGGATATGATGCGGTTCCACCGGGGACGTATATGCCAACACGTTCAAGCGGTAATATCCTTTGTCCTACACCATCCCTGATAAATCCAGCACCGATTTTTTGCATGCATTTTTTATGAAAACTACGGATGCGTCCCGCGGCGATTTTGAGTGATCGAATCAGCTCCCTGTCTGCAGATTTATATCCGGCAGCGATTTCCTTCGGCGATGTTTCAAGACATTTTAATCGTGCCCCGCTAAAACGCTCCGTATAGTGGTAGAGGGCACGGTCGCCTTCTTTTTTAACCGTTTGAATTATCTCTTTAACGGTAGTTTCTATTTTATTATATTCCTCCATGGTTATATCGTAAGGCAGTGCTCTTTCAAGTGACCTGCGTGCCTCTTTATAACCTCTTAATATTTTCATACTTTAATTAACCGCCTCTCTAAAAATCTTAATTATCTCGGTGATTCTGTTACGTTTGTGTAAAGAGGTAATGCTAATCCGATTACCTATAAGGCAGGCTGTTGATTCAAAAATTGTGTCGATAATCTTAAGCCTGTGTTTGCGCAGCGTTTGCCCTGTTTCGGTATTTTCTATCAACATATCAGCATCCTCGGGAAGGTAGGCTTCTGTGGCACCCCATGTGGGTATCACCCGGTAACGATCAATATGTCTGTCGCGGAGATATTTATCGGCGATGTTAGTATACTCTGTTGCCGTCCGCAGTATATCGAATTTGGCCGATGAGGTAAGCCTCTTTATTTCATCGATAGAATCGGCCGGGAAATCTTCCGATACTACAGCGACGATTTTGACCCAGCCGAATTTCAGATCGATTATCTCTTCCACAGGGCTGGATGGAAACTGGTAAAGGTGATCGAGCAGCCAATCTCTTCCGGTGATGGCGAGGTCAAAATTACCGTTGGCTACCTGCTGTGGCATATCCTGCGGGCGTATGACCTTAACATTAACCCAATCCAGATTACAGGAAGGTCGCCTCTGAAAACTTTCAGCTGTATAGCCGTCCAGTTTTAGAGTAGTTTTTTTTAAAAAATTCGCAGTATGTGTTTGCTGATGTCCGTCTGCCAGGGCCATTCTTATATAACCCGATGATTTACGATAACTGTAATTAGACATGGAAGGCAAAGTTTTAAATGATGGTTTTTCCACCGTGGGATTATAATTCTTTACTGCACTGCTCAAACGGGCGAGTAGCACGCTGAGGTCTTTAGATTCGAGGCTATCTCTGTTAGCTATAATGCAGGCATTGCTATCGCAGACTTTATATATAGGGAGAAGTTGTAACTGAGCCAGGCTTTCTTCACCAGTAGCTTTAAGTACTGCCAGGTCAGCGCTTTCAGGTGGATAAACCTCTGCTGATCCCCACAGGGGGAAAATTCGAAACCTTTTAAGCCTCATACGGCAGGCAACCGTCTCGGCCAGTGCCGGATATTCGGAAACAATGCGCCAGCATTGAGAGCTTTTCGTTAATGCATTTAGTGTTAAAGGAAGTTGATTAGAACAGGCCAGGAAAATCGCGGATCTATCGTAATTGAGGTCAGCAACCTTAAAAACGCGGCTGCTTGGATAGCGGGTTTGCAGTTCCTGTAGCCAGTCCGAACTGCAGATGCCGAAGTCATAGTTCCCTATAGCTACCTGTATAGGAATATCTCTTTCGTTCAGCATCTTTGCAGATAGATTTGGAATATTATCTGATTTAAGCCTGTAAATACGTGTGTTTGAATTATAATCTTTAAACCCGAGTTCTGCTGTCGACAGCAGAGCAGAAGTAGGGTTTAAAAGTTTGCCTTTAGGCAGTGCTAATTTAACAGCAGTATCGGGATATTTAATCGCCATTGCCGACTCTCCCTATTATGCTTACGATCTCATCCACTTTACCGGCGGTTTTTTTAACTTTAGTTATATTATCTATCAACGTAAATGCCTGAGGCTGTTTACCTATATTAACAACCCACCGTGCTTTAAGCTGGCTTCCGCCGAAGTCCATCTCAACAATTAGGCCGGCATTGCGTAAAGCACCGGCAATATTAAAGGCAGTTTTAATGCAGGTTTCGCTCTTATTGCGAGTGCGAACTACAACTGTTTTCCAATCTTTCTGTCTGCTCGGCGGTTTTATAAGGCCCGATATCTGGTCTATAAAGAAGGCAAAACCGCTGGCCGGCCGATCTACTCCACCTACCAGGTTAAGAAGGTTATCATAGCGTCCACCGCTGCAGATGCGTGATCCATTTGCTACGATTTTAAAGCAAAGACCCGTGTAATATTCGAAGCCTTTAATGGAGGTAAAATCGATTTCATATTTGCAACCCAGTGAATCGAGCAAACTGGTGATATCGATAAAGCGGTCTATTTCACGCTTCAGATTCTGGGAAACAGCAGGTAATGCCTTTAAATTGGCTAAAAATCCACTGGATTTCCCTTTTAGATTGATAAGTGTTGATATGATATCCGCCTGGCCCTTTATCTTTGGTTTAAGTAGAGATAAAGCTTGCCAGTTTCCTTCAAGAATCTCGTCAAGCAAGGCCTCTCTGGCTTCGCGGTTTAATTTCTGCTCCGCTATCAGAGCTTTCAAAACACCGGCATGTGATAATTTGAGTTCGATTTTCTGAATGCCGAAGGATGCGGCTGCTTCAAGAGCAATACTTATAACCTCGACATCAGCAACAGGCCTATCATTTCCGATGAGTTCTACACCGCATTGCCATTTTTCGCGATCGCTGGTACCCGTTTCTTCAAACGCAAATACGTTGGTAATGTAGTACAGCCTGGCGATATCTTGTCTGGCCATATTTTCACAGTACAGCCTAGCAGCCGGAATTGTTCCGTCTGGCCTTAAAACGATTCGCTCACCTCCCCAGCCGTCCCAGTCGAGAAAGGAATAAACCCGCGATAGCATGGCCGGTGTCAGGGTGCCGGTAGCCGTAAATAGATACATATATTCGAGTGTAGGCGTTTTGATTTCCCGATAGCCCCAGTTGATACACGTATTACGAAAGGCATCTTCAATTTGACGGAATCGCTCCATGTCCTCAGGTAAGAGGTCGCGTGCTCCCTTACATCTTTGTATGTCCATTTTCCTTTATCCCGTTATAGTCGCATAATTCTACACCAAGCAAGACAAGGCTTCAATTTGACATAATCTATTTGTCTGATTTGCGATATAAAAGACTCTAATTTGCAACCGTTTATCAACGGGATTGACCCGATATGCTGGACTTTTGGATTTATTCCGCATAAGGCCCGATAATGTTATACAATGTAAACGTATGATGAAGATTGTTTTCAGGGCTGTTTTTCTTATATTTGTCCTAATAGGGTTATTGTTTGGTTGCAAAGGCGGCAGTGCAGAAGCCGATGGCAATGAAATTGTCGTTCTGCGGGTAGAAGGTAATATTGTGCCAATTGTGGCCGATTATATAATTCGCGGTATAAGAGAAGCGGAAGAAAGAGGAAGCGAAGCGTGTATTATAGAGTTGAATACACCTGGAGGGCTGCTGGATACCACCGAAAAGATCGTTAGATGTATTTTGAATGCGGATGTGCCCGTGGTTGTTTATGTATCGCCACAGGGTGCTTGGGCAGCTTCGGCGGGGACCTTTATCACAGTATCGGCCCATCTTTCAGCAATGGCTCCGGCTACCAGCATAGGTGCAGCGCATCCGGTCAGTGTTGGGGAAGAAATGCCTGAAGCCCAGCAGAAAAAAGCCACCGAATATTCGGCAGCCTGGATACAGAGCATCGCCGAAAAGAGAGGACGCAATCCTGCCCTTGTGGAAGCTGCTGTAAGAGAAAGCAAATCATTTACTGCGTCTCAAGCAGTCGAAAGTAACCTGGTGGATTTTATGGCCGATGATCTTGGAACGGTGATCAAACGGATTAATGGCAGAGAGATAACACTGTCAAATGGTAGAAAGGTCACCGTCAATACGACCGGTGCGCATATAAGGTACAGTGAAATGACGGGCGTGGAAAAGTTTTTGCATATGATAAGCCATCCAAATGTTGCTTATATACTTCTTTCTCTTGCCTCGATCGGGCTCATTACCGAAGTATCTAATCCAGGACTGATTTTCCCCGGAGTGATCGGGGGTATATGTCTGTTCTTCGCCTTTTATTCGCTGGGTGTCTTGAATGCCTACTGGGCTGGGTTGTTGCTTATATTGCTGGCACTGGGGCTGTTCGTAACCGAGATTTTTGTTCCGTCCTATGGTATACTCACGACCGGTGGAATTATTTCACTGGTCATCGGTTCTTTTACTCTTTTTAGTGGGAGTGATGCTTCTATGCAGGTAGACCCTGGCATTATTGTGGTTACAACGGTAGTTCTTGTTGCCTTTGTCGGGTTTCTCATATGGGCGACTGTACGGGGACAGAGGCGTAAAGTAGCTACGGGTAAAGAAGGGATGATCGGTCAGATAGCGATAGTAAAAGCCGAGTTGAATCCCCGGGGAAAGGTGCTGATTGATGGTGAGTTGTGGACGGCAGAAATTGAAAGCGGCACTGCATTACCGGGCGAGGAAGTGGTGATTAAGAGGGTAGATGATCTCAAACTATACGTAGACAAATTAAATAAAGGAGGCTGAGATGGCCACAATATTGCCTTTGGTTTTTCTAGGTATTTTTATTCTAATAGTCCTGGCGGCATCTATTAGAATAGTAAACGAATATGAAAGGGGTGTTGTCTTTCGGTTGGGCCGATACGTGGGTGTTAGAGGCCCGGGTCTGATTCTGCTCATACCATTTATCGAGCGGATGGTCAAGGTCGATTTGCGGGTGGTAACCATGGATGTACCGGCGCAGGAATGCATCACGGTGGATACGGTTACTGTTAAAGTCGATGCTGTGGTGTATTTTCGTGTTATCAAGCCGGAAGCTGCGGTTTTGAACGTGGAGCAATATATTCGCGCCACATCACTGCTATGTCAAACTACACTGCGCAATGTTGTAGGTCAAAGTGATCTGGAAGATCTGCTTGCCCATAGGGATAAGGTCAATGAAAAACTCCAGTCCCTCATCGATGAAGGTACCGAGCCATGGGGTATAAAGGTAAGCATGGTAGAGGTGAGAGATGTCCAGCTGCCGGAAGCGATGCAAAGGGCTATGGCTGCTCAGGCCGAGGCTGAAAGAGAAAGACGTGCTAAAATCGTACATGCCGAGGGTGAAGCGCAGGCGGCAGAAAAACTGGCCGAGGCAGCACGCATTATTGCCAGCCAACCGTCAGCCCTACAGTTACGTTATCTGCAAACGCTGATAACGATATCAACAGAAAAAACCAATACAATCGTTTTCCCTTTGCCTATCGATTTGATTAAACCTATGATGGGTAAATTAAACGAAGAGCAGGGCAAATAGCTTTTTGTCTGTGAATTAGGAGGGCGGATCTGATCCGCCCTCCTAATATTACTTTTTAAGTATAGTTACATCACCGGCCAGTATTTCTCTTAACGTACCATCGTTTAGCTGGATAACGAGGTTTCCAGTTTCACTTATTGACATGGCTGTCCCTTCTATTATCTCATTACCGGTGCTGACTCTTATCCTTTGGCCGATAGTGTCCATATTGCCTGCCCATTGCTTGAGGATTTCATCAACTTCAGATGATCTAAGATATAAATCTTCTAACTCAGAGAACAGGTGTGTTGCTACCAGGCCAATAGGGACGGATCTTCCTAGAATAAGCGACATGCTGGTGGCGATTTCAGCTATTTGAGGAAAACGGGCGACATCGAAGTTTATGTTTAAACCTATACCGAGTATGGTGTATTTCAAATGTCCGGCATCGATACTGTTTTCAATCAATATGCCACAGACTTTCTTGCCGCCGATTAACACGTCGTTAGGCCATTTAATGGATGATTTGATTTCGAATTTTTCCAAAGTATTCAAAACTGCCAGCGAGGAAATAGCTGGTAGAAGGTTTAGAACAGGCAAAGCGGGATATAATACGATTGAAACAGCAAGCCCGCCTTGGGGCGAAAACCATGATCGCCCGAGTCTGCCGCGGCCTGCTTTCTGTCGCTCTGCTATAACCGCAGTACCCTCGGGTCTTTTTTTTTCAGCCAATTCCTTGGCAATATCCTGGGTCGAGGTAGTTTCACTGAGAACGTGCAACTCCCGCCCCATAAATTTAGTGCGTAGATTGGCTTTTATGAGGGTTATTGTATCCATGATCTCGATCATAGGTATAATATATCAGACGGCCCGTCGATGTGTATAATTTTATCTAGGTTGATTTACTGTGATTTAATCAGGGAAAGGAGAAAAAATGATTAATCGCGAATTTGAAGAAAAATGCCAAAAGGTTGCGGAGCTGATCGTTCAATCAAACAGAAATGTAGTTTTTACCGGTGCCGGTATCAGCACCGAATCAGGCATACCCGATTTCAGAGGGAAAGATGGAATCTGGACAAAAGTAAATCCTGATGATTTTACCATACAGAAATATCTTGCCAGCGAGGAAAATCGGAGAATGCAGTGGAAGATGCTGGTTCAGGGAGGGCTGGTTACCGCCGCTAAACCAAATAAAGCCCACATGGCTGTCGCTGAATTGGAAAAGCTGGGCAAACTGGATTGCGTAATTACCCAGAACATCGATAATCTGCATCAAGCAGCAGGTAATTCTCCTGATATTGTCTTTGAATTGCATGGCAATATGCAGTTTGCTCGTTGTCTGAAATGCAATGAGCGTTATCCAATGCCTGAAATACTTAAACGTTTGGAAAAGGTGGATATCCCCGACTGTGATAGGTGCGGGGGAATATTAAAGCCGGATGCCGTATTCTTTGGTGAAGCCCTTCCACAATGGGTATTGAGTGAAGCCGCAAGACGTGCTAGCCAGTGTGATCTGTGTATTGTCATAGGCTCAACACTGGTGGTCTATCCGGCTGCCTATATACCGATATATGCACTGGAAGCGGGGGCGAAACTGGTGATCATAAATATCGGCGATACGCCTCTTGACTCAAGAGCCACAGTCCGAATGGAAGCCAAGGCCGGTGAAGCTATGTCCAGGATTGTCAGCCTTGTCAAGGAAAAAATGGGCAGGTGAACTGGTTATATGAAGATGTTATTTATTTAGTCTCGCCCTGATTAAGCTTTATTGATTTTCTGCGCGGTAAATCCAGATACTGCTTCACCGGGATAAATATCAGAATTCCTGCTACATAGGCCAGCATCAACCATTGGCCGGTTATCAGGAGTATAGAGGCCAGCACACCTCCGGCAATAGCAGCGCTTGTAGTGGATTTTTTAGTGATTACATACATCAAACCGTAGGTTATGAAGCCGATTAGCGCGATTTGCCAGGTGAGAGCGAGGATAACTCCAGAAGATGTCGCCAATCCCTGTCCTCCTTTGAAGTGTGCAAATATCGGAAAATCATGGCCTGCAATAGCGGCGATACCTGTGAGCATGCATAAATTAGTATTAAGTCCGGCTAATGCGGCTACGACCACAGGAAGTGTTCCTTTTAAAATATCGATTATAGCAATCAGGATACCGTACTTTGACCCTATGGTGTGGAAGGCATTTCTAGCCCCCATATTCCCATCACCCACTTTTCTGATGTCTATCGATCTTATCCGTCTGGATATAATGAGTGCCGTAGGTATGGATCCTAAGATATAGGCTCCAATCAAAAGTACGGTGACTTTTAGATAATCCATTTCTCAACGCTCAAATGTAAACAGCGTTATGTACAATATATTATATTTTTATGATTATTATATCATTAGAATGAATAACTTATATGATTTTAATCACGAATTATTTAATATGTTGACAAGCATGGATGACAATGTTAGATTGTGTTAAAAATACAATATAATTTAAATCGGAGGTGCTGTTTTGAAGAATGTGGTAGTAGCCATCCTGGGCATAGCTGTTTTGCTGGCAGGGTGTGTTAGACCTACTGTGAACACTAAAATACCTCCGCTGGCTTATATAGATTCGGTATCCAGTTCCCAGATATGGGAAGGCGAAGCTATCCAGTTTTCAGGTCACGGAGTTTCTTCTATCGGACAAATCGTAGCTTATAACTGGCGGTCGAATGTCAACGGCGATTTGAGCAAGCTCGCATCATTTGAAACAAATAGACTTACTGCGGGACCGCATACGATATGGTTCAAAGTTCAGGATAATTATGGCAACTGGTCTCAGGAGGTTAGCACCAATGTAAATGTGCTGGCGCAGGGCGGCCCTACCAAAATGTCCATCAAGAACTTCAGCGTTTCGCCGCCTAATATTAAAGAGGGTGAATGGACAACTTTGAACTGGGAGGTTTCAGGCATGGGAAGTGTGAAAATCGAGCCGGATGTGGGAGATGTATCTTTAATAGGAAGCAGATCGGTCAGGCCATTGCAGGATACTACCTATACAATATTTGCAGCTAATGATGAGGGTATCGTAACGGCAAAAGCAAAAGTTGCAGTTACTCCCATACCCATGTATACATTGATAACGTACTCTATCGCGGCTGAAGACGGCACAGTGAGAAAGGATAAAGTAGTTTTAGACGAGGTTTGGGTGGGACAAAATGAAATGCAGGTGCCAATGCAGGCATTCCTGAGCTTTGATATTTCTACGATTCCTTCAAATGCTATTATTAAGGTGGTTGAACTGGATATATCCAAGGCAAACGTTATAAATACCCCGTTTCCATGGCTGGGATCACTGCTTATCTATAACTACCAGTATGGAAGCAGTTTAAGGGCCAGCGATTATGCCATATATGTGCCGGCAGGCTATGTGTACAGCTATAACTATAATTTTACAGCCAGTATGCTGCCGGATAAGCCTTTCACCTCTCCCGATTTTGTTACTACCTTACAGAAGAGGCTCGATGAAGGAAATAAACGTTATCAGCTTCGTATCCAATTTGAAAAATACTATTACTTCCCACGCGTTGATTATACTGATAAAAAGTATCAAAATTTAACGACCAACGCCAATTATATCGATATCGGTGCCGGAATACCTAAATTAACGGTTAAATATCAAATTCCCGAGTAGCGATAATTGAAAATATCCGGTGCTTGTAATTCTAAATTATCTATTAGGGGAGGCATACAAGTGAATATATGGTTTTTTCTGGCTTCGCTGTTATTGGTTTTTTCGGGATGCATATATTTACCGGCAAGTCCAGGCCCATCTGGCGGAGACCAGGCGCCTGTTGTCACCAGCTTTTATGCCAGACCGGATACGATTGCTGCCGGTGATAGGGCACAGTTAAGCTGGGAGGTAAATGGAGCAACATCGGTTTCTATAGATAATGAAATAGGAACGGTTGCGTTAAACGGTACAAGAACTGTGTTGCCGAATTCTACAACCACCTATATCCTTACGGCTACCAACCAGTACGGCACCACCACTGCCAGAGTGAAAGTCCATGTGCTCGGAGGTTCTACAACACCATCAGGATCACCTGTGATAAATTCATTCACGGCTTCCCCAACTACCATTGGAGCAGGTGAGGGTTCGACGTTGAGCTGGAACATCTCAAATGCAACTTCTGCATCGATATCCCCGGTAATCGGCAGTGTTAATCCGGTATCCGGTTCAGGTGTAATTACCCCTGGAAGCACCACTACCTTCACACTAACGGCCAGCAACGCTGCGGGCAGTACCAATTCTTCAGTTACAATAACTGTTACTGGAAGTCCGGCGCCTGGCGGTTTGCCAACGATTAACGCGTTCGGTGCTACTCCTTCCGTTATATCTCCCGGTGAATCGACGACACTTAGCTGGAATGTCAGCGACGCTGCGCAGGTAACCATTTCGGGTATCGGTTCGGTGGCTAATGTCGGCAGCCAATCTGTTTCTCCAGCATCTACAACCACCTATACTCTTACAGCCACATCATCCGGTGGGGGCTGGGTATCAAAGACGATTACTGTTTCTGTAGGTATACTGGGGCCGCCTCCGGTGGGTAAGCCCGATTTAATCATTCAAAGTATAAGCAAGATAGATACTCCCAGCGGTTATATTATCGGTTTTAAGATTAAAAATAACGGCCCTTTGTCTGCCGGTGCTAGTATAAGCAGGCTGTTTGTCGAGGGTATTCAAAAATCCGATGTCAATGTACCCGTGCTTCCAGCAGGTGCTGATTACGATGGAAGTTTTCCGGCATGGATTTATTCACCACTAACTCCGAATATAAAGGTTGTAGCGGATGCTACAGGAATTGTTGCCGAAGCGGACGAGACTAATAATGAAAAAACCGTAACCATGGCTGTGGCAGTAATCTATGATTTTGTTAATGAGGCCTCCAGCCCTTCAACAGATGTTAGGTGGAGTAGCGGGGCAGGTACCTTGACTTTCGGCGGAGCAATAGATGATCCAAAGGGCTTTGCCTGCTACCGCACGAATATCACTCTGGAAGACAACAACATCTACGACAAAGTATTAGAAACACATCCTCAGTGGGTAGATAATGGATATATATCCGGTGCTTATATGGAATTATATAATACACTGGGATATCAGGTTAAGGCGGGTGACCATTTTTATACCAAATGTGGCTTTATTAAGAATGCCACGGCCGGGAAGGTAAGGTTCAGTGTAATGATCAGACTCGAAGGTTCAAATGCCTGGATTGCTGAGAATGTAAAAGCCTATGATGGAACGATTAAGACGGTTGCGGTCGACCTCACACCCTATGCAGGTAAAAAGGCAGATTTTATTCTGAAAGTCAGCGCTGAAGGCTCTTCCGGTCAGGACTGGGCGGTTTGGTACCAGACCAGAATTATCAGATGATGGGTT
>DAOTVU010000021.1:0-21602 GCA_034436215.1 Dehalococcoidia bacterium | reverse complement strand
TCTGATGAAAAAAGGGCAGCAGTGAATTATGGCTGGAAGGCAGTCCCAATCGTATCCTGATCAGAATATAAATATGATATTTAAACAAGGAGGAATTTGTTATGGCAGAAGGTATTAAAGATAAAGTTGCAATAATTGGTATGGGTTGTACACGATTTGGTGAAAGGTTTGATGCTGGGCCTCAGGACCTCATGGTTGAGGCTTTTGTTGAGTGTATGGAAGATGCTGGGATTGAGAAGAAGGATATTCAGGCGGCATGGTGGGGAGTGCATATGCCCGATATCAGTGTGGGAAGAGGGGCAACAGTACTTGGAACAACTTTAAAGCTGCCTTTTATACCGATAACGAGAGTTGAGAATTTCTGCGCCACCGGCTCGGAAGCGCTGCGCGGCGCCGTCTATGCGGTTGCATCAGGAGCTTATGATATCTGTCTCGCACTGGGCATGGAAAAGCTTAAGGATACTGGTTACGGAGGCCTCCCACTGGCTGGAGGTATGGGATACAAATCACCACTATATAATTTTAACATGACAGCGCCGGGTGGGTTTGCCATGATGGCTACCAAATATTTTTCCCAATATAATATCAGTCCACAAGATGGGAAGCTTATGCTTGCCAAAGTATCTGCTAAAAGCCATAAAAACGGCGCTATAAACCCTAAAGCCCATTTGCGGAAGGAAGTGACAGTAGAACAGATAATAAATGCTCCAATTATAGCCTGGCCATTGGGTCTTTTTGACTGTTGTGGTGTGAGTGACGGCGCGGCGGCTGCTATAGTCTGCCGTGCTGATATGGCTAAAAGTTTTAGACCTGATCCGGTATATGTAAAAGCCCTCCAAATTGCTGTATCTTCAGAAGAGGAAGTGCTTTATACAAAATGGGATGGATCTCATGTTGAGGCGGCATATAGAGCGGGTATTGCGGCATATAAAGAAGCAGGCATCAAGAACCCGCGCGAAGAAGTGAGTATGGCAGAGGTGCATGATTGTTTTTCTATCACCGAGGCAGTAACCATGGAAGACCTTCAGTTCAGTCCGAGAGGAAGGGTAAAAGAAGACATAGAAGCTGGCAGGTTCAATGCAGATGGACCCCAGCCAATTCAGATTGATGGTGGTTTGAAATGTTTTGGCCATCCAATTGGAGCGAGCGGATTAAGAATGATGTACGAAATGTACAAACAATTGCAGGGTAAAGCAGGCAATCGTCAGTTGAAGAATCCTAAAATCGGCCTTACCCACAACATGGGCGGATTTCCGTCAGTGAATATTGTAAGCGTTTGCATCGTCGGCAATTGAATTGGGAGGGAAACCGATGGCTGTATTTGAGGTTCCTGAGCCACTAAAAAAATTGATCGGGCAGGTGGTGGCCACGAGTGTCAACCTGATTGAACAGGGGGCTATACAACGCTATAGTCGGGCAGTTGGGGATTCAAATCCTCTATATAATGATGTGGAATATGCTGTAAACACCAGGTGGGGTCGCTTAATGGCTCCACCTGCATTTGTGGGCTGGCCTGTGGGGGCTGATAGTTTTGACATGATAAAATTTGTCGAAAAACTGATTGGTCTTGGTGCTCCGAGCGGTCTGCTGGATGGAGGTATAGAGTACGAGTTTTGTACCCCTGTGGGAACGGGTGATATATTGTTGGCTGTGGTTAAAATATTGAATATAGAAGGTAGAGAAACCAGAATGGGACCTACTATGATAACTACAGTTGAGAGCACTTTTACCAACCAGAATGGAGCTGTGGCCTTAATTATGAGAAATACATTTTTAAATTTTTGAAGATAATCCTGTGAAGGTGACAAGGAGGATCAATGGTCAAACAGCTGTATTATGAGGATGTAGAAATAGGGCAAGATATTCCTGTTTTACAAAAAATCGCCACGACTCGGATGCTTGTTCAATGGGCAGGTGCTACAGGAGATTTTAACCCTTTGCACTATGATGAAGAGTTCGCAAAATCGTTGGGTGTTGGTGGGCCCATCGTCCACGGTGCTCTTAAAAAAGCTTGGCTGATTAATTTACTAACCGATTGGATAGGCGAGGAGGGGCAAATAAAAAAATTTTCATGCCGCTATCGCGGTATGGATTATCCACGTAAAATGGAAACGTTTGATGTGCCTAAAGATGGTGAGACGTGGGTATGTAAAGGTAAGGCAATTAAAAAATTTATTGAAGGGGATAATCATTTTGTCGAATGTAATGTATGGGTGGAAAACGGTAAGGGTGAAACAACTACCTCCGGCACTGCACTGGTCAGTTTGCCATCTAAAATAAATTGATTTTCATGTATTCGAATAAACCGGCGTTTTATAGGCAGCCACGTCTGTGGTAGACTAAAATAAAACGGAATGGGACGTACAATTTCAGATGATTAACATGATTGCCGCGTTTGTTTTCTCAGTGATCGAAAGTTATTTGTTTGGTTGTATACCGAGTGCATATCTGGTGGGTCGGGCATTTAAAGGTATTGATATAAGGCAGATCGGCAGTCGAAATATGGGAGCTATGAATACGTTTTATGTTATAGGCTTTTGGCCCGGCATGCTTGTTCTGGTAACTGATATCGGCAAAGGTATGCTGGCTTTATTGCTTAGCTACTGGATAGCAGTATATTTTATACACATACCTGCGTCACTGGTGGTACCGTTGGAAATGACTGCAGGTTTGGCCGTCATTATCGGTCACAACTTTCCGGTATTTCTCAAATTTAAAGGTGGAAAAGGTGGAGCTACAGCAATTGGGGTATTAGCTTTTTTATTAGCCTGGGTTGTACCGTTGGATTTCGGAGTTTTTAAATTTCCTTTACCCCTGGGTTGGGTTATTTATCTCGGATCATTTTTACTTTTAATGCTTATTACCAAATGGCCTACCCTTTCCTATGGGATTTCTTTTATCGCATTTCCATTGATTGCGTGGTTTGCGTATAAAGATACGCTGCTGACCGTTTACTCGGTTTTTATCGCTCTTATTCCCATATTAATGTATATTCCTCGTTTGAAAGAGATAATTGGTTCTTCGAACGGAAATTTGAAACGGGCTGTATTTCGAAAGAACCTAAAAGATCGGCTATAACTCACTTCGTCTTTTCTCAAAGGGGTGATCTAAAATATCAAAATCGGGTCGGTAAAATTCGGCCGCATCTAATGTCTGAATCCAGCCGTTTTCGAGTCCTAAATTATCCATTAATGATACAACTTCATTGTATTCTTTCTGACTTATCTTACGTGCAAGCAAGGGCTCGTTATAGGCACGATGTGCCGGATAATATTGTGCCATTAAGCTGATAGCAACATTTTTAGATACGTTTTCTGCCAGCCATTTTAATGAATCTTTGCTTCCAGCTATTTCATTTGGCAAGATCAGATGGCGCACGATTAACCCTTTTTCCGCCAGCCCATTTTCATCGATTACAAGATTTCCTGTCTGTCTGTACATCTCTACTATCGCTGCCCGGCTGATATCAACATAGTTGCTTGCTTTTGAGAATTTCTCTGCCCATACGTTTGAAGCATATTTTATATCTGGAAGATAGATATCTATGATCCCATCAAGCATTTTTAGTGTTTCGAGTGAATCATATGCGTTGGTATTATATACAAGGGGAACATGCAGACCTTCAGGGATAGCTTCGGTGAGTGCGTATATTATTTGTGGAACGTAATGTGTTGGAGAAACAAGATTTATGTTATGACAGCCAAGGTTGTTTTGTAGATATAGCATTATATGTGCAAGATCGGAAGTGCTTATTTCTCTTGCTGATGTGTTTTCTCCCTGGCTGATTTGGTAGTTCTGGCAAAAAATACATTTCATGTTACAGTTACTGAAAAATATAGTTCCCGATCCGCGGGTACCGGATAATACCGGTTCTTCGCCGTGGTGGTCGCAAAAACTTGAAACCGATGTTAAATTGCCCGATCGGCAGAAACCGTGTTTACCTTTAAATCTATTAGCTTCACATTTTCTCGGGCAGATATCACAGGATTCAAGGCGTTCCATTAATAGTAATGCGCGTTTTTTTAATTCGCCGGATTTATAGAGCTGTAAATACGTACGCATATTCGTGATTTTTACTCTCTGTGGAAGTATAATGACTGCGTAGATTAACAGTCAAAATGTCGCCTGTAATCTTTTAATGTATGTATTGAATATTAGTCTATTGTTGTGTAATATAGGAATAAAGCTCGCTACATAAATACGCTTATTTTATAGAGGTCCTTGAGGAGTGTGGAAGAATGCCGAAATATATCATCGCACATGACGTGGGTACCAGCAATAATAAGGCGGTTTTGGTAGATTTGGAGGGGAAGGTACATGGTAAGAGTATGATGCCGTTTGAGATAAATTATCCGCAACCGGGATGGGCTGAGCAGAATCCGGAGGATTGGTGGAAGGCTGTAGCTCAGACGACGCGGCAGTTGATCACCGAAACGAAAATAGCTGTTGATGACATATTATGCATCACTTATTCAACTCAAATGCTGGGAATAGTTCCTGTGGATGATAGAGGATACGTATTGAGGCCAGGTATTATCTGGCTTGATAACCGGGCTCCCGAAGAAGCTCGCCTGGTGATGAACAAGTTTTTAGGTCCTTCAGTATTTGCCGCAATAGCAGGAGCTATTATAAATGGTAAAGATGGTATACCTAAATTGATATGGCTAAAAAAGCATGAGCCCGCGGTATATAACAGGATGAAATACTTTCTTGATGTCAATGGGTATCTAACCTATCGCAGCACAGGTGAAATGGCCATGTCCTGGGCGAATGCATCCGCGTTCGGGCTCGATTTGAAAAAGAAGGTGTGGCTATCAGCGATATTCCGATATGTTGGTTTTGACCCCCATAAACTGCCTCCTTTAGTACGCTCAATTGATCAAGTAGGTAAGCTGACTACAGAGGCAGCCGAGCAAATGGGGTTAATAGGCGGAATACCGGTTATGGGTGGAGGAGGAGATGTACAATCTGCTGCCGTAGGCTCGGGAGCGGTAGGTGAGGGGGATGGGCATATCAGCATAGGCACGTCTGCATGGGTTGGCGTGGTAACTCGAAAAACACCAACGGGAAGGAATGGAATTGCAGCGATACAATCTGCCGATCCGGATAAAGCACTACTTCTTGCACAAATGGAGCTTGCCGGAGGGTGTCTTAAGTGGCTTGGGGATGAACTATGTCGGGCTGAAAAATCTAATCAGGATATAACCAATATATTTGGTTTTATGGATAGCAAAGTGCAAGAGGTCCCAGCCGGTTCAGATTATCTGATATTTGTTCCCTGGATGTATGGAGAAAGAGCCCCTGTGGCCGACCCTTACGTCCGATCGGGTTTTCTGAATTTAACTCCGGAGCATACACGGGAACATCTTATCCGGGCTGTCTATGAGGGCGTGGCTTATAATATCCGCTGGATTATCGAGCGTGTTGAAAAAGAGTATAAGTTTCCGCTTCCTGTTTTGAGGATTATCGGGGGAGGCTCTCTGGGCCATCCATGGATGCAGATTATCGCTGATGTAACCGGTAAGAGAGTGGAAACTGTTAAAAATCCGCAGGAAGCTGGTGCCGTTGGCATTGCTATGGCTGCAGCTGTTGGTATGGGTGTGTATAAAAATTTCGATGAATTAAAAAATGTCGTTGCCCTGGATAAAGTATTTGAGCCGAATATGAAAAATCGAGGTATTTACGATCTTCTTTATAGTTCATTCAAAGATCTTTACAGCAGTCTACGTCAGTTTTATCTGAAAGTAAATAAACAGAGATGTGACATCAAATGATGAAATAATTCTAGGAGGGAGAGAATGAAAACCGAAGAGATACTTAGCATGCCTGTTGCCTTGTCGGATGGAATAGATTATGACGATTATATCATCGGCACCTATACCGTAACTTACCCCGCCGCATTACCAATGGCTGTAATTGCCCCTATGCTAGCCATTGAGCAAAGCACCGGTACATGGGTGCCCGTGCCCGGAGAAACGGCCGAAGTTAGACGGCAGCATGTAGCCAAAGTAATCGGTGTTTATGAAATTCCTGACTACGAATATGCTGTACCTTCAGGAATTCAGGATCGTAACTGGTTAGTTCAGATAGCTTTTCCTGAGATAAATATCGGGGAACAGCTACCGATGTTGTTGACCACGGTGGTCGGCAATATATCTATGGGCGGACAAATAAAGCTTGTAGATATAAGATTGCCCAAAAAATATGTAGCAGGCTTTAAAGGGTGCAAATTTGGTATTGATGGAATCAGAAAACTGCTCGGTGTAAAAAAACGGCCTTTATTGAATAATATGATAAAGCCCTGTACAGGTTATAGGATTGAAGTGGGGGCTGAACTTTTCAGACAGGCGGCACTGGGTGGATGTGACATTATAAAGGATGACGAGTTGATTGCAGATGCCTCCTTCAACAGGCTGGTTGCACGTGTAAAAAGATATATGGAAATAGAGAAGCAGGTTTTCGAAGAAACCGGTGAGCATACCCTCTATACAGTCAATGTTACAGATAATGTGCCAAAAATATTCGAGAACGCCAAACGGGCTGTGGAAGTTGGAGCAAATGCTATTATGATAAATTATGTGGCAGTTGGGCTTGCTGTTATGCAAGCTATTGCGGAGGATCCCACTATCAATGTGCCGATTTTAGGCCATATGGATGTTGCCGGGGCTCTATACATGTCTCCGTATCACGGTATTAGCTCACATATAATCCTGGGTAAATTACCACGCCTAGCCGGAGCCGATATAGTTGTTATCCCTGCACCTTATGGCAAAGCACCTGTAATTGTTGATAAATTCACCGCGGTAGCCAGGAATCTAACCTATCCTTTGTATCATCTTAAACCCACATGGCCTATGGCTTCAGGCGGTATTACTCCTTCTATGGTTCCTAAAGTAATGCAGGATCTGGGGAATGATATTGTTATAGGTTCTGGGGGTGGGATACATGCGCATCCTGATGGCCCTATTGCTGGTGGCAAAGCATTCCGACAGGCAATAGATGCGACAATGAAGGGTGTCCCGCTTGAAGAATATGCGAAAACTCATAAAGAACTGGCAGCCACATTAAAACAATGGGCTGATCCCTTTAAGAAAGGATTTTAGAAATTTAAAGAAAAAGGAGAAAGAAAATGACACGGATTACATTATTGGGAGCATGCGGAGCAGTTGGCAGCGTTGCAGCCGGAATACTGGCCAGCAGTGGTGATTTTGATGAGATGGTCTTGTGCGATCTTAACCTCAGAAAAATTAAAAACATAGCTAAATCACTAAATAAGAGTAATATCAGTGCCAGATCATTCGATGCCGATAATATGGAAAGTATCAAAAATGTGATTAAAGGATCAGACGTGGTCTTAAATTGTGTAGGTCCTTTCTATAAATATGGACCGAGGATATTGAGAGCGGCAATTGAAACCAAAGTTAATTATGTTGATGTCTGCGATGATTTTGATGCGACCGTATCTATGCTGAAGATGGACAAAGCTGCTAAGAAAGTGGGGATATCGGCTTTAATCGGCATGGGAAGTTCTCCGGGCATGGCAAATGTTATAGTCAGGTTTTGTGCTGATAATCTATTTGATAAAGTGGAATCTGTCGATATATATCATGCTCATGGAGGAGAAAAAGTCGAAGGGCCAGCAGTTGTAAAGCATCGTATTCATTCTATGGAAGCTGATATTCCCATGTTTCTTAATGGGAAGTTTACAACAATTAGATTGTTCGAAAAGAGTGGTAAAGCACTGGAGGAGGTCACGGATTTTAAGAATGTGGGCAAGTATAGAGTATATGGTTATCCGCACCCGGAAACGATAACACTGCCGAGATACTTAAAAGGTGTGAAAAGAGTAACTAATCTCGGTTTGGTTCTACCTCCCGCCTATGCCGAATTGATAAAAGGCATGGTGAGATTGGGTGTAACTTCAGCAAAACCAATCATTGTGCAGGGGGTAAAAGTTAATCCACTCGAGTTTGCAGTTGCCTTTATTCTATCTCAAAGGGCCAGACTGACACGGGAAGCCGGTCTCACCGAGGCTCAGGGCTGTTTGAAAATCGTGGTAAAAGGAAAGAAAAACGGAGCTAAAAATACCTATGTCTTCCAAATGACTTCTAAGGGTAAGGGCATGGGTGAGGGTACCGGTATACCCGCGGCTCTAGGTGCAATATTAATGGGAAGTAAAAAGATTACGGTAAAGGGTGTACTACCTCCTGAAGCATGTGTAAATCCTATGGATGTTATTAATCTCATAAAGACGAAAATTAAATTCGAAGATGATAAAAAACGGGGAGGAGTTCCTATTGATATAACACATATCGATAAGGAAGGGAAAGAAACAGAGATAAAATTGTTTTAAACATCAATCTATTCGATAGCATATGAGCGGCTGTGAATATTTGTGGTTATAAAGATTCGGATAATAGGAACGATCCGGATAAAAAAGATCATTGCTACCAGTAAATTTTACAATAATAAATATTTATAAAACCCCAGATAATATTTACAGAACTATTGACCATGTCGCTTTTATATCGGGTTTAAATTTACAAATCCAAGAAAACAACTGATTCTATTCAGCAGTTGAAGATAGATAAACAATTGTAAATTTAACTCCGCAGTAATGTCTTTATTAAATAAAATTAACTAATTAAATCCCCTGACTAAGCATTTTGAAGTAGTTCTTTGTCTTATACAAATTTATAAAAATTAGTTAAGTAAACCGATGTGCTTAATAAAGCAAAGGTTTACTATAATCAAGGATCATCTGAGCACAAGCCGAAATCCTAAGGCCTAAAAAGCAGTTCAACGGTCCACTCAGACAGTGTCCGTCAGTTCGGCGGACAACCGCGGAGGTTGATTATTAATCCATAGGGAAATGAGCGCAATCGATTTATGGTTGCTAAAGATAAAATTTGCAGGAGTAATACGATGAAATTTTCGCATGCACTTGTTTACTATGGATTGTTTGTTGCAGTTGTCCTCATTGTGACTGGCGGTTTTATCTTCAAAAGAACAACTACAGATGAATCTCCTTTATGGATTACCCCACAACAGGTGATACAATTTACCCAACAATACTCCAATTCAGATATAGTTTTTATTGATCTATCACGCTATTATTACAACGATGGACATATTAAAGGGTCAATCAACTACCCAAAATGTGCTATTCCTGCCGTAATTGATCACCTCGATAAAAATAAAATTTATATTGTTTACTGTCACGGCACCGGTGCACCCTTATCGAGTGCATATAAACTTAAAGATGCAGGATTTCCTTATGTTTTTGCTTTACGGGGCAACTTTGGTTCATGGGTAGACGCTGGTTACCCTGTAGAAAATCACACCTCCTTTAATTGATTGGTATGGCCTGCTAATATGAGCAAAGCTGTTAAATATACACCGAGGACGGTCCCACCGAAGGGTAAAATGAGTTTAAATAAATGGATATGGATAAGCGAATCGATTATGAGCCCCAACCAGAAAGCGCCACCCATACTCAGGGGCATAATTATGAATAGTACAATTGGAAATTTTATTAAAAATTCCCACCAGCTGGTATTGATTTTTAATAACTGCTTTAACATGATGCCAGCACCCAGGTGAGCATTGAGAATGCAACGATGATAGCGGTAAGAACGCCAACGGCAATAAAAGCGGATACTATCCCTACAGTCCATGCTTCTCCATCCATGAAAAACCTCCTATCATTTTTTATTTACTCTCTCCGGGCCTGGCTTTGCAGGGCACGGCCCGGAGATTTTATTTGGTTTCATTTTGGTGTCTGCAACATTACAAAAGTAAATAAAACTAACACTAAAATAAATACTCGATTAATCAACCAACCTTTGTCTGTGTGGTTTCCTGTAAGTACTTTAAGCATATATCGGGATAATGACTTGCCAGGCCCTGCAGGAATCTACGTCCGGGCTTTTTGCAACCTGTTAAGACGAGACATAGCATCGAAGGCGATATGCCCAGTTTTGACGCCAGCTTGGCATTGGTCAGGTTCTCTTTTCGCATTATGTTATAAAGCTCAGCCTCAAGGTTCATATTTACTATAATAAATTAAAAATTTACTAAAATCAATAGTTTTTTGAGATGATTGACATGGTTAGTAAAAAGATTTACCATAGTAAACCGATAGTTTTGGGGTGGCCTAACGGGGTAAAATGTTAGGCGAATTCGTCAAAGAAACCCGTACCAAGCGGGGTCTATCCCAGGCTGAGCTGGCCAAATTGGCAGATTTGTCTCCTTCTTTTATATGCCGTATAGAAAAAGGTGATTATAAATCAGTAACAATAGCATCGTTGAACAAATTATCCAGGGCACTGAAAGTTCCTATAAACGACCTGAGTAATCTTTTACTGGATAAAAATCCAAAAGATGATTTGCTAAAGAAAACGCCATATGAGATAATAAATGAACTTGCCCTTTCTTTGCCGGCTATTGTACCGGTATATGCGGAGATTAATAGCAGGCAGATAATAGAATATGCTTTTGTACCGAGGGAGTTGGTTATAAATGGGGGTAGGGAGATGAAACTGATAGGTATTAAGTCCAGCAACCTTGAGTATGATGATGTGGTGCATAGGGGTGACATAATTATTTGCTGCAAAGAAATGGATCCTTCTCCGGGCGATCTCTGCTTGATAAAAAATGGCGATATAATTAGAATCGCACCTTATAAGAAAAATGATGAATGTATGGCTGTCATTCTGCAGGTAATTAGGGTCGTAAAGAAGCTGAATTAAGCGGATTCTGAATATACATCTGAATAATACAAATAATGGGTGGCGTGATTAATCACGCCACCCATTATTTGTATTATTCAGATGTATATTCAGAATCCGCTTAATTCAGCTTCTTTACGACCCTAATTACCTGCAGAATGACAGCCATACATTCATCATTTTTCTTATAAGGTGCGATTCTAATTATATCGCCATTTTTTATCAAGCAGAGATCGCCCGGAGAAGGATCCATTTCTTTGCAGCAAATAATTATGTCACCCCTATGCACCACATCATCATACTCAAGGTTGCTGGACTTAATACCTATCAGTTTCATCTCCCTACCCCCATTTATAACCAACTCCCTCGGTACAAAAGCATATTCTATTATCTGCCTGCTATTAATCTCCGCATATACCGGTACAATAGCCGGCAAAGAAAGGGCAAGTTCATTTATTATCTCATATGGCGTTTTCTTTAGCAAATCATCTTTTGGATTTTTATCCAGTAAAAGATTACTCAGGTCGTTTATAGGAACTTTCAGTGCCCTGGATAATTTGTTCAACGATGCTATTGTTACTGATTTATAATCACCTTTTTCTATACGGCATATAAAAGAAGGAGACAAATCTGCCAATTTGGCCAGCTCAGCCTGGGATAGACCCCGCTTGGTACGGGTTTCTTTGACGAATTCGCCTAACATTTTACCCCGTTAGGCCACCCCAAAACTATCGGTTTACTATGGTAAATCTTTTTACTAACCATGTCAATCATCTCAAAAAACTATTGATTTTAGTAAATTTTTAATTTATTATAGTAAATATGAACCTTGAGGCTGAGCTTTATAACATAATGCGAAAAGAGAACCTGACCAATGCCAAGCTGGCGTCAAAACTGGGCATATCGCCTTCGATGCTATGTCTCGTCTTAACAGGTTGCAAAAAGCCCGGACGTAGATTCCTGCAGGGCCTGGCAAGTCATTATCCCGATATATGCTTAAAGTACTTACAGGAAACCACACAGACAAAGGTTGGTTGATTAATCGAGTATTTATTTTAGTGTTAGTTTTATTTACTTTTGTAATGTTGCAGACACCAAAATGAAACCAAATAAAATCTCCGGGCCGTGCCCTGCAAAGCCAGGCCCGGAGAGAGTAAATAAAAAATGATAGGAGGTTTTTCATGGATGGAGAAGCATGGACTGTAGGGATAGTATCCGCTTTTATTGCCGTTGGCGTTCTTACCGCTATCATCGTTGCATTCTCAATGCTCACCTGGGTGCTGGCATCATGTTAAAGCAGTTATTAAAAATCAATACCAGCTGGTGGGAATTTTTAATAAAATTTCCAATTGTACTATTCATAATTATGCCCCTGAGTATGGGTGGCGCTTTCTGGTTGGGGCTCATAATCGATTCGCTTATCCATATCCATTTATTTAAACTCATTTTACCCTTCGGTGGGACCGTCCTCGGTGTATATTTAACAGCTTTGCTCATATTAGCAGGCCATACCAATCAATTAAAGGAGGTGTGATTTTCTACAGGGTAACCAGCGTCTACCCATGAACCAAAGTTGCCCCGTAAAGCAAAAACATAAGGAAATCCTGCATCTTTAAGTTTATATGCACTCGATAAGGGTGCACCGGTGCCGTGACAGTAAACAATATAAATTTTATTTTTATCGAGGTGATCAATTACGGCAGGAATAGCACATTTTGGGTAGTTGATTGACCCTTTAATATGTCCATCGTTGTAATAATAGCGTGATAGATCAATAAAAACTATATCTGAATTGGAGTATTGTTGGGTAAATTGTATCACCTGTTGTGGGGTAATCCATAAAGGAGATTCATCTGTAGTTGTTCTTTTGAAGATAAAACCGCCAGTCACAATGAGGACAACTGCAACAAACAATCCATAGTAAACAAGTGCATGCGAAAATTTCATCGTATTACTCCTGCAAATTTTATCTTTAGCAACCATAAATCGATTGCGCTCATTTCCCTATGGATTAATAATCAACCTCCGCGGTTGTCCGCCGAACTGACGGACACTGTCTGAGTGGACCGTTGAACTGCTTTTTAGGCCTTAGGATTTCGGCTTGTGCTCAGATGATCCTTGATTATAGTAAACCTTTGCTTTATTAAGCACATCGGTTTACTTAACTAATTTTTATAAATTTGTATAAGACAAAGAACTACTTCAAAATGCTTAGTCAGGGGATTTAATTAGTTAATTTTATTTAATAAAGACATTACTGCGGAGTTAAATTTACAATTGTTTATCTATCTTCAACTGCTGAATAGAATCAGTTGTTTTCTTGGATTTGTAAATTTAAACCCGATATAAAAGCGACATGGTCAATAGTTCTGTAAATATTATCTGGGGTTTTATAAATATTTATTATTGTAAAATTTACTGGTAGCAATGATCTTTTTTATCCGGATCGTTCCTATTATCCGAATCTTTATAACCACAAATATTCACAGCCGCTCATATGCTATCGAATAGATTGATGTTTAAAACAATTTTATCTCTGTTTCTTTCCCTTCCTTATCGATATGTGTTATATCAATAGGAACTCCTCCCCGTTTTTTATCATCTTCGAATTTAATTTTCGTCTTTATGAGATTAATAACATCCATAGGATTTACACATGCTTCAGGAGGTAGTACACCCTTTACCGTAATCTTTTTACTTCCCATTAATATTGCACCTAGAGCCGCGGGTATACCGGTACCCTCACCCATGCCCTTACCCTTAGAAGTCATTTGGAAGACATAGGTATTTTTAGCTCCGTTTTTCTTTCCTTTTACCACGATTTTCAAACAGCCCTGAGCCTCGGTGAGACCGGCTTCCCGTGTCAGTCTGGCCCTTTGAGATAGAATAAAGGCAACTGCAAACTCGAGTGGATTAACTTTTACCCCCTGCACAATGATTGGTTTTGCTGAAGTTACACCCAATCTCACCATGCCTTTTATCAATTCGGCATAGGCGGGAGGTAGAACCAAACCGAGATTAGTTACTCTTTTCACACCTTTTAAGTATCTCGGCAGTGTTATCGTTTCCGGGTGCGGATAACCATATACTCTATACTTGCCCACATTCTTAAAATCCGTGACCTCCTCCAGTGCTTTACCACTCTTTTCGAACAATCTAATTGTTGTAAACTTCCCATTAAGAAACATGGGAATATCAGCTTCCATAGAATGAATACGATGCTTTACAACTGCTGGCCCTTCGACTTTTTCTCCTCCATGAGCATGATATATATCGACAGATTCCACTTTATCAAATAGATTATCAGCACAAAACCTGACTATAACATTTGCCATGCCCGGAGAACTTCCCATGCCGATTAAAGCCGATATCCCCACTTTCTTAGCAGCTTTGTCCATCTTCAGCATAGATACGGTCGCATCAAAATCATCGCAGACATCAACATAATTAACTTTGGTTTCAATTGCCGCTCTCAATATCCTCGGTCCATATTTATAGAAAGGACCTACACAATTTAAGACCACGTCTGATCCTTTAATCACATTTTTGATACTTTCCATATTATCGGCATCGAATGATCTGGCACTGATATTACTCTTATTTAGTGATTTAGCTATGTTTTTAATTTTTCTGAGGTTAAGATCGCACAAGACCATCTCATCAAAATCACCACTGCTGGCCAGTATTCCGGCTGCAACGCTGCCAACTGCTCCGCATGCTCCCAATAATGTAATCCGTGTCATTTTCTTTCTCCTTTTTCTTTAAATTTCTAAAATCCTTTCTTAAAGGGATCAGCCCATTGTTTTAATGTGGCTGCCAGTTCTTTATGAGTTTTCGCATATTCTTCAAGCGGGACACCCTTCATTGTCGCATCTATTGCCTGTCGGAATGCTTTGCCACCAGCAATAGGGCCATCAGGATGCGCATGTATCCCACCCCCAGAACCTATAACAATATCATTCCCCAGATCCTGCATTACTTTAGGAACCATAGAAGGAGTAATACCGCCTGAAGCCATAGGCCATGTGGGTTTAAGATGATACAAAGGATAGGTTAGATTCCTGGCTACCGCGGTGAATTTATCAACAATTACAGGTGCTTTGCCATAAGGTGCAGGGATAACAACTATATCGGCTCCGGCTAGGCGTGGTAATTTACCCAGGATTATATGTGAGCTAATACCGTGATACGGAGACATGTATAGAGCCCCGGCAACATCCATATGGCCTAAAATCGGCACATTGATAGTGGGATCCTCCGCAATAGCTTGCATAACAGCAAGCCCAACTGCCACATAATTTATCATAATAGCATTTGCTCCAACTTCCACAGCCCGTTTGGCGTTCTCGAATATTTTTGGCACATTATCTGTAACATTGACTGTATAGAGGGTATGCTCACCGGTTTCTTCGAAAACCTGCTTCTCTATTTCCATATATCTTTTTACACGTGCAACCAGCCTGTTGAAGGAGGCATCTGCAATCAACTCGTCATCCTTTATAATGTCACATCCACCCAGTGCCGCCTGTCTGAAAAGTTCAGCCCCCACTTCAATCCTATAACCTGTACAGGGCTTTATCATATTATTCAATAAAGGCCGTTTTTTTACACCGAGCAGTTTTCTGATTCCATCAATACCAAATTTGCACCCTTTAAAGCCTGCTACATATTTTTTGGGCAATCTTATATCTACAAGCTTTATTTGTCCGCCCATAGATATATTGCCGACCACCGTGGTCAACAACATCGGTAGCTGTTCCCCGATATTTATCTCAGGAAAAGCTATCTGAACTAACCAGTTACGATCCTGAATTCCTGAAGGTACAGCATATTCGTAGTCAGGAATTTCATAAACACCGATTACTTTGGCTACATGCTGCCGTCTAACTTCGGCCGTTTCTCCGGGCACGGGCACCCATGTACCGGTGCTTTGCTCAATGGCTAGCATAGGGGCAATTACAGCCATTGGTAATGCGGCGGGGTAAGTTACGGTATAGGTGCCGATGATATAATCGTCATAATCTATTCCATCCGACAAGGCAACAGGCATGCTAAGTATCTCTTCGGTTTTCATTCTCTCCCTCCTAGAATTATTTCATCATTTGATGTCACATCTCTGTTTATTTACTTTCAGATAAAACTGACGTAGACTGCTGTAAAGATCTTTGAATGAACTATAAAGAAGATCGTAAATACCTCGATTTTTCATATTCGGCTCAAATACTTTATCCAGGGCAACGACATTTTTTAATTCATCGAAATTTTTATACACACCCATACCAACAGCTGCAGCCATAGCAATGCCAACGGCACCAGCTTCCTGCGGATTTTTAACAGTTTCCACTCTCTTACCGGTTACATCAGCGATAATCTGCATCCATGGATGGCCCAGAGAGCCTCCCCCGATAATCCTCAAAACAGGAAGCGGAAACTTATACTCTTTTTCAACACGCTCGATAATCCAGCGGATATTATAAGCCACGCCCTCATAGACAGCCCGGATAAGATGTTCCCGTGTATGCTCCGGAGTTAAATTCAGAAAACCCGATCGGACGTAAGGGTCGGCCACAGGGGCTCTTTCTCCATACATCCAGGGAACAAATATCAGATAATCTGAACCGGCTGGGACCTCTTGCACTTTGCTATCCATAAAACCAAATATATTGGTTATATCCTGATTAGATTTTTCAGCCCGACATAGTTCATCCCCAAGCCACTTAAGACACCCTCCGGCAAGCTCCATTTGTGCAAGAAGTAGTGCTTTATCCGGATCGGCAGATTGTATCGCTGCAATTCCATTCCTTCCCGTTGGTGTTTTTCGAGTTACCACGCCAACCCATGCAGACGTGCCTATGCTGATATGCCCATCCCCCTCACCTACCGCTCCCGAGCCTACGGCAGCAGATTGTACATCTCCTCCTCCACCCATAACCGGTATTCCGCCTATTAACCCCATTTGCTCGGCTGCCTCTGTAGTCAGCTTACCTACTTGATCAATTGAGCGTACTAAAGGAGGCAGTTTATGGGGGTCAAAACCAACATATCGGAATATCGCTGATAGCCACACCTTCTTTTTCAAATCGAGCCCGAACGCGGATGCATTCGCCCAGGACATGGCCATTTCACCTGTGCTGCGATAGGTTAGATACCCATTGACATCAAGAAAGTATTTCATCCTGTTATATACCGCGGGCTCATGCTTTTTTAGCCATATCAATTTAGGTATACCATCTTTACCATTTATAATAGCTCCTGCTATTGCGGCAAATACTGAAGGACCTAAAAACTTGTTCATCACCAGGCGAGCTTCTTCGGGAGCCCGGTTATCAAGCCAGATAATACCTGGCCTCAATACGTATCCTCTATCATCCACAGGAACTATTCCCAGCATTTGAGTTGAATAAGTGATGCATAATATGTCATCAACAGCTATTTTCGTTTCGGTGATCAACTGCCGCGTCGTCTGAGCTACAGCCTTCCACCAATCCTCCGGATTCTGCTCAGCCCATCCCGGTTGCGGATAATTTATCTCAAACGGCATCATACTCTTACCATGTACCTTCCCCTCCAAATCTACCAAAACCGCCTTATTATTGCTGGTACCCACGTCATGTGCGATGATATATTTCGGCATTCTTCCACACTCCTCAAGGACCTCTATAAAATAAGCGTATTTATGTAGCGAGCTTTATTCCTATATTACACAACAATAGACTAATATTCAATACATACATTAAAAGATTACAGGCGACATTTTGACTGTTAATCTACGCAGTCATTATACTTCCACAGAGAGTAAAAATCACGAATATGCGTACGTATTTACAGCTCTATAAATCCGGCGAATTAAAAAAACGCGCATTACTATTAATGGAACGCCTTGAATCCTGTGATATCTGCCCGAGAAAATGTGAAGCTAATAGATTTAAAGGTAAACACGGTTTCTGCCGATCGGGCAATTTAACATCGGTTTCAAGTTTTTGCGACCACCACGGCGAAGAACCGGTATTATCCGGTACCCGCGGATCGGGAACTATATTTTTCAGTAACTGTAACATGAAATGTATTTTTTGCCAGAACTACCAAATCAGCCAGGGAGAAAACACATCAGCAAGAGAAATAAGCACTTCCGATCTTGCACATATAATGCTATATCTACAAAACAACCTTGGCTGTCATAACATAAATCTTGTTTCTCCAACACATTACGTTCCACAAATAATATACGCACTCACCGAAGCTATCCCTGAAGGTCTGCATGTTCCCCTTGTATATAATACCAACGCATATGATTCACTCGAAACACTAAAAATGCTTGATGGGATCATAGATATCTATCTTCCAGATATAAAATATGCTTCAAACGTATGGGCAGAGAAATTCTCAAAAGCAAGCAACTATGTTGATATCAGCCGGGCAGCGATAGTAGAGATGTACAGACAGACAGGAAATCTTGTAATCGATGAAAATGGGCTGGCGGAAAAAGGGTTAATCGTGCGCCATCTGATCTTGCCAAATGAAATAGCTGGAAGCAAAGATTCATTAAAATGGCTGGCAGAAAACGTATCTAAAAATGTTGCTATCAGCTTAATGGCACAATATTATCCGGCACATCGTGCCTATAACGAGCCCTTGCTTGCACGTAAGATAAGTCAGAAAGAATACAATGAAGTTGTATCATTAATGGATAATTTAGGACTCGAAAACGGCTGGATTCAGACATTAGATGCGGCCGAATTTTACCGACCCGATTTTGATATTTTAGATCACCCCTTTGAGAAAAGACGAAGTGAGTTATAGCCGATCTTTTAGGTTCTTTCGAAATACAGCCCGTTTCAAATTTCCGTTCGAAGAACCAATTATCTCTTTCAAACGAGGAATATACATTAATATGGGAATAAGAGCGATAAAAACCGAGTAAACGGTCAGCAGCGTATCTTTATACGCAAACCACGCAATCAATGGAAATGCGATAAAAGAAATCCCATAGGAAAGGGTAGGCCATTTGGTAATAAGCATTAAAAGTAAAAATGATCCGAGATAAATAACCCAACCCAGGGGTAAAGGAAATTTAAAAACTCCGAAATCCAACGGTACAACCCAGGCTAATAAAAAAGCTAATACCCCAATTGCTGTAGCTCCACCTTTTCCACCTTTAAATTTGAGAAATACCGGAAAGTTGTGACCGATAATGACGGCCAAACCTGCAGTCATTTCCAACGGTACCACCAGTGACGCAGGTATGTGTATAAAATATACTGCTATCCAGTAGCTAAGCAATAAAGCCAGCATACCTTTGCCGATATCAGTTACCAGAACAAGCATGCCGGGCCAAAAGCCTATAACATAAAACGTATTCATAGCTCCCATATTTCGACTGCCGATCTGCCTTATATCAATACCTTTAAATGCCCGACCCACCAGATATGCACTCGGTATACAACCAAACAAATAACTTTCGATCACTGAGAAAACAAACGCGGCAATCATGTTAATCATCTGAAATTGTACGTCCCATTCCGTTTTATTTTAGTCTACCACAGACGTGGCTGCCTATAAAACGCCGGTTTATTCGAATACATGAAAATCAATTTATTTTAGATGGCAAACTGACCAGTGCAGTGCCGGAGGTAGTTGTTTCACCCTTACCGTTTTCCACCCATACATTACATTCGACAAAATGATTATCCCCTTCAATAAATTTTTTAATTGCCTTACCTTTACATACCCACGTCTCACCATCTTTAGGCACATCAAACGTTTCCATTTTACGTGGATAATCCATACCGCGATAGCGGCATGAAAATTTTTTTATTTGCCCCTCCTCGCCTATCCAATCGGTTAGTAAATTAATCAGCCAAGCTTTTTTAAGAGCACCGTGGACGATGGGCCCACCAACACCCAACGATTTTGCGAACTCTTCATCATAGTGCAAAGGGTTAAAATCTCCTGTAGCACCTGCCCATTGAACAAGCATCCGAGTCGTGGCGATTTTTTGTAAAACAGGAATATCTTGCCCTATTTCTACATCCTCATAATACAGCTGTTTGACCATTGATCCTCCTTGTCACCTTCACAGGATTATCTTCAAAAATTTAAAAATGTATTTCTCATAATTAAGGCCACAGCTCCATTCTGGTTGGTAAAAGTGCTCTCAACTGTAGTTATCATAGTAGGTCCCATTCTGGTTTCTCTACCTTCTATATTCAATATTTTAACCACAGCCAACAATATATCACCCGTTCCCACAGGGGTACAAAACTCGTACTCTATACCTCCATCCAGCAGACCGCTCGGAGCACCAAGACCAATCAGTTTTTCGACAAATTTTATCATGTCAAAACTATCAGCCCCCACAGGCCAGCCCACAAATGCAGGTGGAGCCATTAAGCGACCCCACCTGGTGTTTACAGCATATTCCACATCATTATATAGAGGATTTGAATCCCCAACTGCCCGACTATAGCGTTGTATAGCCCCCTGTTCAATCAGGTTGACACTCGTGGCCACCACCTGCCCGATCAATTTTTTTAGTGGCTCAGGAACCTCAAATACAGCCATCGGTTTCCCTCCCAATTCAATTGCCGACGATGCAAACGCTTACAATATTCACTGACGGAAATCCGCCCATGTTGTGGGTAAGGCCGATTTTAGGATTCTTCAACTGACGATTGCCTGCTTTACCCTGCAATTGTTTGTACATTTCGTACATCATTCTTAATCCGCTCGCTCCAATTGGATGGCCAAAACATTTCAAACCACCATCAATCTGAATTGGCTGGGGTCCATCTGCATTGAACCTGCCAGCTTCTATGTCTTCTTTTACCCTTCCTCTCGGACTGAACTGAAGGTCTTCCATGGTTACTGCCTCGGTGATAGAAAAACAATCATGCACCTCTGCCATACTCACTTCTTCGCGCGGGTTCTTGATGCCTGCTTCTTTATATGCCGCAATACCCGCTCTATATGCCGCCTCAACATGAGATCCATCCCATTTTGTATAAAGCACTTCCTCTTCTGAAGATACAGCAATTTGGAGGGCTTTTACATATACCGGATCAGGTCTAAAACTTTTAGCCATATCAGCACGGCAGACTATAGCAGCCGCCGCGCCGTCACTCACACCACAACAGTCAAAAAGACCCAATGGCCAGGCTATAATTGGAGCATTTATTATCTGTTCTACTGTCACTTCCTTCCGCAAATGGGCTTTAGGGTTTATAGCGCCGTTTTTATGGCTTTTAGCAGATACTTTGGCAAGCATAAGCTTCCCATCTTGTGGACTGATATTATATTGGGAAAAATATTTGGTAGCCATCATGGCAAACCCACCCGGCGCTGTCATGTTAAAATTATATAGTGGTGATTTGTATCCCATACCTCCAGCCAGTGGGAGGCCTCCGTAACCAGTATCCTTAAGCTTTTCCATGCCCAGTGCGAGACAGATATCATAAGCTCCTGATGCAACCGCATAGACGGCGCCGCGCAGCGCTTCCGAGCCGGTGGCGCAGAAATTCTCAACTCTCGTTATCGGTATAAAAGGCAGCTTTAAAGTTGTTCCAAGTACTGTTGCCCCTCTTCCCACACTGATATCGGGCATATGCACTCCCCACCATGCCGCCTGAATATCCTTCTTCTCAATCCCAGCATCTTCCATACACTCAACAAAAGCCTCAACCATGAGGTCCTGAGGCCCAGCATCAAACCTTTCACCAAATCGTGTACAACCCATACCAATTATTGCAACTTTATCTTTAATACCTTCTGCCATAACAAATTCCTCCTTGTTTAAATATCATATTTATATTCTGATCAGGATACGATTGGGACTGCCTTCCAGCCATAATTCACTGCTGCCCTTTTTTCATCAGA
>DAOTVU010000020.1:0-19271 GCA_034436215.1 Dehalococcoidia bacterium | reverse complement strand
CCGCGTGCGACCACGGAAACGAAAAGACCCGCCTTTTGTAGCGGGTATTTTCGTTTGCTTGCATTCTGAATAACGTGTTGTCTAACGCCAATCCTGAAGCAGGTCAAGCCCTCGACCATTAGTACGGCTAAGCTGCACGCATTACTGCGCTTACACCTGCCGCCTATCAAGCCAGTAGTCTTCTGGCGGTCTTACTCCTTCCCTTGCGGGAAGGATGGGAGATCTTATCTTGGGGCGAGCTTCGCGCTTAGATGCCTTCAGCGCTTATCCCTGCCAGACTTGGCTACCCAGCGATGCTCCTGGCGGAACAACTGGCACACCAGAGGTCTGTCCCTCTCGGTCCTCTCGTACTAGAGAGAGCTCCCCTCAAATCTCCGGGCGCCCACGGAGGATAGAGACCGACCTGTCTCACGACGGTCTGAACCCAGCTCGCGTACCGCTTTAACCGGCGAACAGCCGGACCCTTGGGACCTACTTCAGCCCCAGGATGCGATGGGCCGACATCGAGGTGCCAAACCTTGCCGTCGATGTGAACTCTTGGGCAAGATAAGCCTGTTATCCCCGGGGTAGCTTTTATCCGTTAAGCCACGGCCCTTCCACGCGGAACCGTAGGATCACTTTGCCCGACTTTCGTCCCTGCTCGACTTGTGAGTCTTACAGTCAAGCCCCCTTATGCCAATGCACTCGACGCACGATTTCCACCCGTGCTGAGGGGACCTTTGGGCGCCTCCGTTACCTTTTAGGAGGCAACCGCCCCAGTTAAACTACCCGCCTGGCACTGTCCCCACCTTAGAGGCAGGTTAGAACCAAAACCAAGCAAGAGTGGTATTTCACCGTTGGCTCCGCCGAGGCTGACGCCCCGACATCAACGCCTCCCACCTATCCTACACATGCTCAGCTCGAGTCCAATACCAGGGTATAGTAAAGCTCCCGGGGTCTTTTTGTCCAGTTGCGGGTAGAGGGCATCTTCACCCCCAATTCAATTTCACCGAGTCTCACGTCGAGACAGTGCTCAAGTCGTTACACCTTTCGTGCGGGTCGGAACTTACCCGACAAGGGACTTCGCTACCTTAGGACCGTTATAGTTACGGCCGCCGTTCACCGGGGCTTCGGTTCAAAGCTTCGGGTTACCCCTAACCTCTCTCCTTAACCTTCCGGCACTGGGCAGGTATCAGCCCCTATACCTCAGCTTTCGCTTTGGCAGAGACCTGTGTTTATGTTATACAGTCGCTTGAGCCGGTTCCGTGCCCCCGCTTGCGCGGGCCCCCTTCTTCCGAAGTTACGGGGTCAATTTGCCGAGTTCCTTGACGTGAGTTCTCTCGAACACCTTGGGATACTTACCCCCGTCTACCAGTGGCGGTTTGCGGTACGGGCATCAACTGTTCTCACAACGAGGCTTTTCTGGACAGTGTGAACTCGGTAGAGTCATCTCGGGTTGCCCCTCAATTTCCCCATCTCCTCAGCTTATCGTCGGAGTGGATTTTCCTGCCCCGACACGCCTCGAATCTGGAACGCACCATGTCCAATGGGTACGCTCTACCTATCCTACTGTGTCCCCCCTTTGCTGATAACGAACAATTGATGGTGCAGGAATGTTGACCTGCCATCCATCGCCTACCCCCTTTGGGTTTAGCTTAGGGCCGACTAACCCTACGAGGATTAACCTTGCGTAGGAAACCTTAGACTTCCGGTGGACATGTTTTTCACATGCCTTTACGCTACTTATGCCTGCATTCTCACTTGTCACTGCTCCACCCTGGCTTACGCCAGAACTTCACAGCCGTAACAACGCTCCCCTACCATCGCTATTGCGATCCATAGCTTCGGTGGCGAACTTGAGCCCCGTTAAATTATCGGCGCGACATCACTCGACCAGTGAGCTGTTACGCACTCTTTAAAGGGTGGCTGCTTCTAAGCCAACCTCCTGGCTGTTTTTGCGACATCACTTCCTTTACCACTTAGCTCGCTCTTAGGGACCTTAGCTGATGATCTGGGCTGTTTCCCTCTCGACTACGAAGCTTATCCCTCGCAGTCTCACTCCCGGCATACGACTTTCGGCATTTGGAGTTTGATTGAGTTTGGTAACCTCACGGCCCCTAGCTCATTCAGAGCTCTACCTCCGAAAGTTAATCAACCGAGGCTGCACCTAAATGCATTTCGGGGAGAACAAGCTATCTCCGAGTTCGTTTGGCATTTCACCCCTACCCACAGCTCATCCCAAAGCTTTGCCACGCTTACGGGTTCGTACCTCCACCCAAGATTAGTTGGGTTTCACACTGGCCATGGGTAGCTCACACGGTTTCGTGTCTGCTCCATGCGACCACATTCGCCCTATTCAGACTCGCTTTCGCTGCGGCTCCGTGATTGAAATCACTTAACCAGGCCACATAGAGCAACTCGCAGGCTCATTCTTCAATAGGCACGCCATCATCCGGATAAATCCAGACTCTGACTGCTTGTAGGCACAAGGTTTCAGGTTCTATTTCACTCCCCTCATCGGGGTACTTTTCACCTTTCCCTCACGGTACTGGTTCACTATCGGTCGTTAACAGTATTTAGCCTTGGAGCGTGGTCACCCCAGATTCCCACAGGATTTCACGTGTCCCGTGGTACTTAAGGATACAGCCAGAGCTTTTTACCTTTAATCTACCGGACTATCACCGTCTATGGTTGCCCTTTCCAGAGACCTTCGACTAGGTAAAAAGTTTTTCACTCTGCGACAGCTCTTGAGCGCTGTCCGCTGCACCTTGCAACCCCCTTCCAGCATAGGACTCAAGTCCACTGAGCTGGAAAGGTTTAGGCTCTTCCCCTTTCGTTCGCCACTACTAAGGGAATCTCATTCGATTTCTTTTCCTCAGGGTACTAAGATGTTTCAGTTCCCCTGGTTCCCCCTCCTTTCAGAGTACCCGGCTTTTGACCGGGTGGGTTACCCCATTAGGGTATCCTCGACTTAAGATAGCTAGACATCTCATCGAGGCTTTTCGCAGTCTTGCCGCGCCCGTCATCGGCTGTTAACGCCAAGGCATCCGCCCTGTGCCCTTATTATCTTTGACCTACAGCAGCATGAACACAAGACCGTTTGGTCCATGTCTCTTGCTGCACACCGGCAACTTGAACATCAAGACACTTTATTTTTTGCCACTATTCACTTTTTAAAGAGCAAAAAAGCTTGGTGTTACCCAAGCTTAAAGAGTATACACCACAAAAAAACTTAAATCAACTATCTATTCTGTTTTTTAACATGCTCTATAAGTATATTTATACCGAATGCTTTTGTCAACTCAAATTTGGCCAAACTGTAACTCACTCCCACTCTATGGTGGACGGTGGCTTGCTGGTAATATCATATACAACACGATTGACACCGGGTACTTCATTAACTATACGACTGGAAATAGCAGCCAGCAGGTTATATGGCAATCTCGCCCAGTCCGCTGTCATTGCATCGAGGCTGGTTACCGCCCTTACAGCAACCAGATATCCGTAAGTTCTGAAGTCACCCATAACACCAACACTGCGCACATCTGTGAGTATGGCAAATGTCTGCCACATTTGGCGGTAAAGCTTTGCCTTCTTTATCTCATTCATAACTATCCAGTCAGCGCCTCTTAAAATATCCAGCTTCTCTCTGGTGACTTCGCCAATTATTCGAATGGCCAGTCCAGGCCCGGGGAATGGTTGCCTCCATACCATATCCTCAGGCAAACCCAACTTAAGGCCTACTTCACGTACTTCATCTTTAAACAGGTACCTCAAAGGCTCAATCAGGGTAAGTGCCATACGCGCAGGTAATCCTCCAACATTATGGTGGGTTTTGATTTTGGCAGCGGCTCTGGTTTCTGATGGGGCGCTTTCAATAACGTCGGGATAAAGTGTACCCTGAACCAGAAAATCTATCTTACCGAGTTTTCTGGCCTCTTCTTCAAAAACCCTGATAAACTCCTCACCGATTCGTTTGCGCTTGAGCTCGGGGTCGGTTACTCCCTTCAACTGTTCCAGAAACCGATCAACTGCGTCCACATATACCACGTTCATATGAAGATTTTTGCGGAATGTATTGAGTGCCCTTTCGGGTTCTTCCCGCCTCAGCAAGCCATTATTAACGAATATACAGGTAAGCTGATCGCCGATGGCAGCATGAACTAGTTTGGCGGCAACGGCAGAATCGACACCTCCTGACAGGGCGCAGATCACCTTTCCGCTACCCACCTGTTTTTGTATAGATTGAATGCTCTCATTTATAAAATTTCCCGGAGTCCATGTTCCATGACAGCCGCAAATCCTGTACAGAAAATTCCTGATTATGGTTTTGCCCTGAGGTGTGTGGACGACCTCGGGATGGAACTGCAGGCCGAAAATTTTACTACCATCAGTTATTACCGCATTGGGTGAATTTTCGGTATATGCCAGTGACTTGAAACCCGGTGGCATATCCATGACAAGGTCTCCATGGCTCATCCAGACAGTCAGCGACTCATCGAGTCCCTGAAAAAGCGGAGATTCGAGATCGCTGATATGCAGGACTGCCTGCCCATATTCCCGCTTATGGCCGGGCGCCACAGTCCCACCAAGCTGATGTGTTATCAACTGCATTCCATAGCATATACCCAGTACCGGTAAATGGCTCTCATATACTCCCACAGGTGTCAATGGAGCATTTCTATCATAAACGCTGGCAGGGCCACCGGAAAGAATGAAGCCTCGGGGTTTGATTTCCATAATCTTCTTCAGTGGCATCTCATAATGAAAAAGCTCGCAATAAACATTACATTCTCTGACGCGACGGGCAATGAGATGGCTGTACTGAGAGCCGAAATCAATAATAGCTATGGCTTCTCTTGAGCTGAGCTTAAGCTCACCGGGACCAGGAGCGGCCTGCACGCCCTCTATTTCTTTTGCAATTTCAAGATAAGTCGATACTTCAATGTCGTCGCTGGTAGCTACCCGATGACTGGCGATTCTGTTTCTATTCTTCTTGCCTGTTGCCATTTTATCAAGTATAGCATATACATGTTTTACCTTCTAACCTGACCGTATTTAAATATCACTTGATTTTAAGGTACAATTTTATATGGCGTTTATAGGTATAATATAGTGAAAAGGAATTTAATCACAGGATTGCCATCTCAGATCATCGCTCAAATAGAGCAGGCGGCTGAGATAATACGTTCGGGCGGTGTTGTCGCCTTTCCAACAGATACTGTCTACGGTCTCGGCGCAGATATCTATAATGAAGAGTCGGTTCGAAGAGTATTTCTGATTAAAAAGCGTCCTCACACAATGCCTGTGCCTGTATTGATAGCCAGAACTGAGGATGCCCGGTTATTAGCTGAAATCGATTCTGAAATCGCCCAAAAACTTATGAAATCATTCTGGCCCGGAGGCCTGACGATTATTTTCCGTAGTTTGCTATCTTTATCCAGCCCCGTAACAGGTGGAACTAAAAAGATCGGAATACGATTACCCGCACACGATATAACGAGATTATTGATCCTTATGTCAGGCACTCCCATCACTGGCACGAGTGCAAACCTTCATAATAGGGAAATAGCTTTAAGCGCACAGGAGGTAAAAGAACAACTCGGCAATTCAGTCGATTTTATTATCGATGGAGGCAGATCTCCCCGGTCTATCGAATCAACCATTATTGATATAACAGTTGACCCACCGGCTATAATACGTTACGGCATTATATCCAAACAGGAGATCGAGCAAATAATACAACCTTATAAGGGAATAGCAGAATGAATATCGCTTTGGGTAATGATCACAGGGGCAATCTTCTTAAAAAATCAATAGCCGAATTCCTGGCATCTCGTGGATATACGACATTTGACTTTGGTTACAATGGGGACGGCAAAGTAGATTATCCCGACTATGCTACCAGAGTGGCCGAGGCTGTGCTTGGTAAAAAAGCAGATTACGGTATTTTGATCTGCGGCTCGGGAATAGGCATGAGCATAACCGCCAATAAGTATGCTGGGATACGTGCAGCACTCTGCTGTAATGTTGAAATGGCACGCAGAGCCAGAATGCATAATGATGCTAACATCCTGTGCCTGGGTGCAGACATATTAGATATCCCATCTGCATTGGAAATCACATATACGTTTATTAATACGTACTTCGAGGGAGGCAGGCACCAGAACCGCCTGGATAAAATATCAAAAATCGAGGCCAGACTGCTTGACAATAAATAAATATATGTGATAGTTTACTACAATCACCTCAAGTTTTAGTTTACCCGGCTTATAATTCTGGGAAATTAGTCGGAAAGGATCTTTTCTTATGAGAAGTAACAACATAAAACAGGGCACTGAAAGGGCTCCGCATAGAGCTTTACTACGCGCACTCGGCGTCCAGAGCGGCGATTTTAACAAACCGTTCATAGGAATCGTCAACAGCTTCAACGAGATAATACCCGGCCATATGCATTTAAACCTCATCTGCAATGAGGTCAAAGCCGGCGTCCGTGAAGCAGGCGGCATGCCTTTCGAATTCAATACCATCGGAGTATGTGATGGTATCGCCATGAATCATCCCGGAATGAAATATAGCCTGCCCAGCCGTGAGCTGATAGCGGATTCTATAGAAATAATGGCCGAAGCACATCAGTTTGATGCTCTGGTGTTTATAACCAATTGCGATAAAATCGTACCCGGCATGCTTATGGCTGCTTTGCGTTTAAATATTCCCGCCATTATTGTCAGCGGTGGTCCGATGCTGGCCGGCCGCTTAATCAGGGACGGCAAATGTCAAACGGTTGATCTTATATCGGTGTTCAGGGCTGTCGGCGGTGTAAGCAAAGGCAGTATGACAGCAACCGAACTTGAGGAGATCGAGATAGCCGCCTGTCCCGGATGCGGAAGTTGTTCCGGTATGTTTACTGCCAATACCATGAACTGTCTGTGTGAAGCACTCGGGATGGCGCTTCCCGGAAATGGAACCATCCCTGCTGTAGATTCCCGCAGGATGCATCTTGCAAGGCGTGCAGGACATCAGATCGTGGCTATTTTAAAAAAGAATCTCCGCCCGCGGGATATTATTACCAAAGAAGCAATTGCCAATGCATTTACTGTTGATATGGCATTGGGCGGTAGCACCAATTCCGTACTCCATCTTACCGCCATTGCGCATGAGGCAGGCATAAAGTTCCCGCTTTCCTTAATTAATGAAATAAGCGAACACACACCCCACATCAGTAAGATTAGCCCGGCCAGCGATGTTCACATCGAAGATCTCGACATGGCCGGCGGGATACCAGCCATAATGCATGAGATTTCCCATCTACTCAACGGTCAGACCATTACTGTAACGCTGAAGCCTCTCTCAAGCATTTATAAAAATGCTGTCGTAAGGGATCATAAAGTAATCAGACGTTTTAACAAACCGTTCTCCAAAACCGGTGGTCTGGCCATTTTATTCGGAAATCTTGCTCCGGGTGGTGCGGTGGTAAAAAGCGGTGCTGTGGCAACCGAGATGCTTGTGCATCAGGGACCTGCGCGCGTTTTTGAAAATGAAGAAGACGCAACGCGTGGAATTATGGGGGGACAGATCAAGGAAGGAGATGTTGTGGTCATTAGATATGAAGGACCGCGGGGAGGACCCGGCATGAGGGAAATGCTAACACCTACATCACTTCTTTCAGGCATGGGACTTGAGAGCCGGGTTGCCCTGATAACTGACGGCCGATTTTCTGGTGGTACCAGCGGTGCTGCCATCGGACACGTTGTCCCCGAGGCAGCTGATCGTGGCCCGATTGCCGTGGTTGAAAATGGCGATATAATCAGTATTGATATACCGGCGCGTAAGCTTGAGGTTAAATTAAGCAATACGGAAGTAGGGCGAAGACTGAAAAAACTTGCCCCATTCACATCTCCCATCAAAAGCGGATATCTGAAACGCTATATCGAAAAGGTTGGTCCCGCCAGCGAAGGTGCGGTTTTCAAAGATTAGGAGTTAATCTGGCAAATGATAAAAACCGGTGCTGAGATTTTATGTGAATGTCTGGTAAAAGAGGGTGTTGAAGTTATCTTCGGATTTCCCGGCGGTGTGCTTCTACCCCTTTACGACACATTACCCAAATATCCTCAACTCAGGCACATACTTGTACGCCATGAACAGGGTGCAGCACACGCCGCCGATGGTTATGCCAGAGTCACCGGCAAAGTCGGCGTTTGCCTGGCTACGTCAGGCCCCGGCGCTACCAATCTAGTTACCGGTATCGCCACTGCTCACCTGGATTCCGTACCGATGCTGGCGATAACCGGGCAGGTCCCCACCTTTTTTATCGGCAAAGATGCTTTCCAGGAAGTGGATATTACCGGAATCACAGTCCCCATAACCAAATATAACCATCTGGTGCTGGATACCGCTGAACTTGCCACAGCTGTCAGGGAGGCTTTATACATAGCTCAGGCCGGAAGGCCGGGCCCGGTCCTGCTGGATATTCCCCGTGATATATTACAGGGACGCACTGAGTTTATTTTTCCAGATAAGGTCGACCTTCCGGGTTATAAACCCAGACTGTATGGCCACCCGGCTCAGATTAAGAAGGCGGCCGAATTGATAAATTCGGCTGAACGGCCTGTTATTATTGCGGGAAGGGGTGTTAATATATCTAAAGCCTTCAGCGAATTGAAAGAACTTGCTGAAAAATCGCAAATCCCTGTCGTGACCACATTCCTCGGAATCGGCTGTTTCCCTGAATCGCACGTACTCAGCTACGGATGGCTGGGAATGCATGGGATGGGCTATGCCAACAAGGCGGTTTACAATTCAGACCTCGTCATCGCCATAGGTATGCGATTTGATGACAGGGCTACCGGTGTGGTGAGTTCCTTTGCTCCCAATGCACGTATCATACACATAGACATAGATCCGGCTGAGATAGGGAAAAACCTTACGGTGGATGTGCCTATCGTAGGAGACATTAAGAACATACTCCAGGTAATGAATAAACAGATAGTCAAACGCGATCACATCGCCTGGCTAACCCAGCTCGATGAATTACGCTCGATCCATCCAGCTTTAGAGGTCAGGGATCATGAAGGCCTGTTGCCACAATACGTAATAAAACAGATACATGAAGTAACGGGGGGCGATGCGATCATAGTCACCGATGTAGGGCAACACCAAATGTGGGCGGGACAATATTTCTTTTATGATAAGCCGAATAGCCTGGTCTCATCGGGTGGTCTGGGTACAATGGGCTTCGGGCTCCCCGCTTCCATGGGTGCCAAAGTCGGTGCTCCCGATGAAACAGTATGGTGCATCTGTGGTGACGGTGGATTCCAGATGACTGTTCAGGAACTCGCCACCATGGCACAGGAAGACCTTGATATCAACATAGCCATCTTTAACAATGGATGGCTTGGCATGGTCCGCCAGTGGCAGGAGTTGATTTACGAAAAACGCTATTTCGGCACCAAGCTATATAATCCCGATTTCGTTAAGATAGCTGAGGCTTATGGCATTAAAGGCCGACGGGTAACCAGAAAAATAGATGTAAGACCTGCAATAGAAGAATCTATGGCTCATAGAGGGCCATTTGTAATAGAGTTTTTGGTTGAGCCGGAAGAAAATGTTTACCCGTTTGTACCGCCGGGTAAAACGCTGGTCGAATTCCTCGAAATGCCCAGGCCCACTGTAAACTTAAAAAAATAAGCAATGTGCCACATGAACAGGGAGATGGCAAATTGATCAGGAAACATATTCTGGTAGCTCTTGTAGAAGACCGCCCGGGCGTATTGAACCGTATTGCCAGCACGCTCAGGAGACGCAACTTCAATATCGAAAGCATAGCCGTCGGACATATCGAAATACCCAATCTGTCCCGAATGACCATTGTTGTCGAGGCTGATGATAATAAAGTTGAGCAGGTTCGAAAACAGCTTGACAGACTGATTGAAGTTATCCGTATTTCCGATATAACCAATGACAATCCTGTTGCCAGAGAAATGGCCATGATCAAAGTCAAGGCTACACCATCTACACGCGGCGAAATCATACAGGTGGTGGATATATTCCGAGCCAATATAGTTGATGTTTCAGCAGATTCGCTGATTATCGTGGTAACCGGCGATGAAGAAAAAGTCGATACTTTGATCGAGCTTTTACGCGGTTTTGGTATACGTGAAATGTCACGGACGGGGACAATAGCTCTCCCACGAGGAGGCGCCGGACCCCTCACCATTGAAGAAAATAAACCGCTCCGCCACGTGGTTGAACACGTTGCCCCTGAAGAAGAAAACTTACCCAACTGGTAAAGCATCCAGTTTGAATAATTAAAAATATAGGAGGTTTACTATGGCAAAAATATATTATGAAAAAGACGCGGATCTGGCGTTGTTAAAGAATAAGGTGATCGGTATTATCGGCTACGGCAGCCAGGGGCATGCGCATGCACAAAACCTGCGCGACAGCGGCCTTTCTGTTATCGTAGCCGAAGCCAGGGGCAGCGAGGGATATAAGGCTGCCAAAAAAGCGGGCTTCGAGGTGATAGATGCCGCCGAAGCAGCTAAAAAGTCTGATGTTGTCATGATGCTCGTACCGGATCAGCTTCAGGCCAGAGTCTATAAAGAATCAATCGCTGATAAGATGACAAAAGGCAAAACTCTTATGTTTGCCCACGGGTTTAATATCCATTTTGGCCAGATAGTCCCGCCATCTGATATCGACGTAAGCATGATAGCACCCAAGTGTCCGGGACACATGGTTCGTCAGCTTTATACCGAGAAAAGCGGCCCGCCTGCTATCATAGCCGTTTACCAGAACGCTTCGGGCAAAGCTAAGGAACAGGCACTTGCCTATGCTAAAGGCATAGGCTGTGCCAGAGCAGGAGTAATAGAGACAACTTTTGCCGAGGAAACCGAGACAGATCTTTTCGGTGAACAGGCTGTGCTGTGTGGCGGTGTTACATCACTGATAACCGCAGGGTTTGAAACCCTGGTTGAAGCAGGTTATCAACCCGAAATCGCATATTTTGAGTGTCTCCATGAATTAAAACTGATTGTTGACCTTATCTACCGTGGCGGAATGTCTTTTATGCGCTACTCGGTCAGCGATACAGCAGAATACGGCGATTACACCCGCGGCCCCAGAATCATCAATGAAATGGTTAAAGAAGAAATGCGTGCAATTCTGGAAGAAGTTCAGGATGGCAGTTTTGCCAGGGAATGGATCCTTGAAAACCAGGCTAACCGCCCCGTTTATAATGCTCTTAAACGCAGGGCAGCAGAACATCAGATTGAAGTCGTAGGCAAAAAATTACGTGCGATGATGCCCTGGCTTAAATAAACAGGATACATCGTTCCTTAAAATTAAGTCTGCGGGGGCTGAAAATTATGAAAGATGAACGTGTTCTGATTTTTGATACTACTTTGAGGGATGGGGAACAGGCTGCCGGTACCAGCCTTAACGTTCAGGAGAAGCTCGATATCGCCAGACAGCTTGAAAACCTCGGAGTTGATATTATCGAAGCCGGCTTCCCCATTACATCACAGGGTGATTTCGATGCGGTAAGGCTGATAGCCAAGGAAGTTAAAAATCCTGTTATCTGCGCACTCAGCCATGCCAACGAAGAAGCCATCGACCGCGCCTGGGAAGCAATCAAACATGCTAAAAGAGGCAGGATACATATTTTTCTTTCCACTTCAAATGTACATCTGGATTATCAGCTTAAAAAAAGCCAGGAGGATATACTTGACATGTCCAGAAGGGCGGTAGCCCGTGCACGCAAGCTATGCGACGATATCGAGTTTTCTCCCATGGATGCAACCAGAACAGAGGTTAAATTCCTCTATCAGGTTATTGAAGCTGTAATCGATGCCGGTGCTACTACGGTTAATATACCGGATACCGTCGGCTATGCTATTCCTTCAGAGTTCGGTAAATTGATCGAAGGCATTTTTAAGAATGTGCCCAATATCTCGAGGGCGGTGGTAAGTGTACACTGCCATAACGATCTCGGGCTTGCCGTTGCTAACAGTCTTGAAGCTGTGCGTAAAGGAGCGCGCCAGATCGAATGCACGGTAAACGGTATTGGAGAGAGGGCCGGCAATGCGGCCCTTGAAGAGATAGTTATGGCTCTAAAGACGCGATACGATCAATTTCATATTCAGACCGGCATAAAAACAGAACAGATATATAAGACCAGCCGCATGGTCAGTGAGCTAACCGGGTTTATAGTTCCCCAGAATAAGGCTATCGTAGGTGCCAACGCCTTCCGTCACCAGTCAGGCATTCACCAGGATGGCGTGATTAAAAAAGCCAGCACCTATGAAATAATGGATCCGAAATCGGTAGGAATCCCCTCCAGTGCTCTGGTACTGGGCAAACTCAGCGGCAGACATGCCTTTAAGGAACGATTGCTTGAACTAGGCTATTCTCTTGATGAGGCAGCGCTCAACCATGCATTTAAAGCATTTAAAGATCTGGCTGATAAGAAGAAAGATGTTACAGACCGAGACATAGAATCACTTATCGGCGAGGAAATGCGCACGTTGTCGGAAGTATATCATCTGGACCATGTCGGTGTATCCTGTGGCAACAACAGTATTCCTACAGCTACAGTCCGACTGATCGGTCCCAACAAAGAGGTGCTGGCAGATGCTGCACTCGGTACGGGACCGGTAGACGCCGTTTACAAAGCGATAAACCGCATCGTGCGCGTACCCAACGTACTTACCGAATTTACCGTCAAATCGGTCACGGAAGGTATAGACGCTCTGGGCGAAGTCCTCATCAGAATAGAAAGTGACGGAGTCACATATTCCGGTCGTGGTTCCGATACCGACATTATAGTTGCCAGTGCCAAGGCTTATATGAATGCTTTAAACAGACTTCTGTTAGCCAAACGCATCGGCCAGGCAAAGGAAGAAAATGAATCCTGAGATAGAAGCCGGATTACGCCTGCTGCTGTCGGCCGTCCTAGGTGCCATCATCGGCCTGGAAAGAGAACGTTTGCATAAACCTGCCGGCCTGCGTACCCATATACTTATCTGTATGGGTTCTGCATTGTTTACCCTGGTTTCTATCTATGGATTCGGCGGAAATGTGGACCCGGCAAGGGTAGCGGCCGGGGTTGTCACCGGTATTGGTTTCATCGGCGCAGGCGTTATCTTCCGCGGTATGCGTGGTGATAAGGTGGTAGGGCTCACTACGGCGGCCAGTGTATGGGTTACAGCTGCTATCGGTATAGCCGCCGGTTGCGGAATGTATATTATAGGAACGGTTGCAGCGGTTATAGCCGTCCTCGTTCTTCTTATACCCACCGCCAAAGGCTGATTACAATCAACTCTGACATCAAAGTCAGCTACAGGAGAAAACAACATGACCCTTTCAGAAAAGATACTCGCAGCACATACAGGCAGGGAAAAAGTCAGTCCCGGGGAATTTATCAATGTTAAAGTCGATCTGGTGCTTTCCAACGATATCACCGCACCAATAGCCATTAAAGAATTCAACCGCCTTGGTGTAGCTTCTGTATTTGATCCCACCCGGGTGGTTATGGTGCCGGATCACTTCTGCCCCAATAAAGATATCCAGTCTGCAGAACAGGCTAAAATGATGCGCGAGTTTGCCCTTAAACACAAAATCGTTTATTTCGAAATTGGCCAGATGGGGATCGAGCATGTAATTCTGCCGGAAAAGGGCCTCGTTTTACCGGGCGATGTCGTCGTAGGTGCGGATTCCCATACCTGCACTTACGGGGCACTGGGAGCATTTGCAACGGGAATGGGTTCCACCGATATAGCCGTTGCCATGGCTACCGGCGAAATATGGATGAAAGTGCCCCCTTCTATCAAGTTTATTTTCCATGGAAAGACCGGAAAATGGGTTGGCGGCAAAGACCTTATCCTGTACACCATTGGGCAGATAGGTGTGGATGGGGCACTTTATTCCGCTATGGAATTCCACGGGGATGCCGTAGATTCGCTACCCATGGACGGACGATTTACCATGGCTAACATGGCTATTGAAGCCGGGGCAAAAGCAGGTATCTTCCATGTAGATGCAAAAACCCGTCGTTACCTTAAAGGCAGAGCCAGCCGTAACTATATTGAATACACTGCAGATACAAATGCAGAATATGCCCGTGTTATTGAATACGACGCCACAGCAATAGAGCCACAGATAGCATTTCCACACCTCCCCTCAAACACAAGGCCTGTTAGCCGCGCAGGTAATATAAAAATAGACCAGGTCGTAATCGGCAGCTGTACCAACGGCAGACTCGATGACCTGAGACTGGCCGCTTCCTTGCTCAAGGATAGAAAGGTATACGCCGGTGTTAGATGTATAATAATTCCGGGCTCACAGCAAATATATATGGATGCATTGAAGGAAGGACTTATCGAGATCTTTATAAAAGCGGGTGCAGTGGTCAGCACGCCAACCTGCGGGCCATGTCTTGGAGGTTATATGGGAGTCCTGGCCGCAGGCGAGAGATGCCTCTCCACCACCAATCGCAATTTCGTCGGCAGGATGGGGCACCCATCTTCGGAAGTTTACCTGGCCAATCCGGCCGTGGCCGCCGCCACCGCAATAATGGGAAGGATCGCAGATCCGCAGGAGTTAGCAGCATGAAACTTAAAGGAAAAGCCTTTAAATACGGATCCAATGTCGATACAGATGCCATCATCCCGGCGCGTTATTTGAATCTGCATCAGCCGGAAGAACTGGCCGCGCACTGCATGGAGGACATCGACCTCGATTTTATAAAAAAGGTTGAAAAAGGTGACTTCATTGTGGCCGATTTCAACTTCGGCTGCGGATCATCGCGGGAGCATGCTCCCCTGGCTATTAAATCGGCGGGCATTTCATGTGTAGTTGCCAAAAGTTTCGCGCGCATCTTTTTCCGTAATGCCATAAATATCGGCCTGCCTTTGCTGGAATGCGAGCAGGCACCGGATAATATCAAATCCGGCGATCTGATTGAAGCAGACCTTGCTTCAGGAAACATAACCAACCTGACCACCGGACAGACCTTTAAAGCTAAGCCATATCCTGATTTTATGATGCAGATCGTTAAAGCCGGTGGTTTGGTGGAATATACGAAACAGAGACTATCAGGAGAAAAATAGATTGAATTTTAACATAGCCGTACTACCCGGTGACGGTATAGGGCCCTCGGTCACTCTGGAAGCACAGCGTGTCCTCGAAGCCGTAGGCAAACGCTTCGGACATCGATTTGATTTCACATCGGGGTTTATCGGCGGTATTTCCATAGACAAATTCGGACAGGCACTTACCCAGGAAACACTTAAACTCTGCCGCAAAAGCGATGCCATACTGCTGGGTGCCGTAGGAGGGCCTAAATGGGATAACCCCTCGGCTCCTGTAAGACCGGAAGACGGCCTGCTGGCCATACGCAAAGAACTCAAGCTGTTTGCCAACTTGAGACCGGTTAAAATGTACCCTGCCCTCGAAAATTCCACCACGCTTAAACCCGAAATCGTACGAAACGTCAATTTAATGGTAATTCGCGAGCTGACAGGAGGGCTGTATTTTGGCAAACCCAAGAAAAGATGGGCCACCTCACGCGGCAGGCGCAGTGTGGATACCATGCTCTACACTGAGAAAGAGATCGTACGTATCCTGAAGGTCGGCTTTGAGCTGGCCATGACACGTAGAAAGAAGCTCACCTCGGTGGATAAGGCCAATGTGCTGGAGTCGTCGCGCCTGTGGCGCCAGATAGCTACAGAAATAGCACGGGAATATCCACAGGTCGCAATGGATAACATGCTGGTTGATACCTGTGCTATGAAATTGATACAGAATCCATCGTATTTCGATGTGATTGTAACCGAAAACACCTTCGGCGATATACTTACCGATGAGGCCTCCATGCTGGCCGGTTCTATGGGCATGCTTCCATCTGCCAGTCTGGCGGAAATGCCCGGCCCCGGAAAACATGCCTTCGGTCTGTATGAACCCATCCACGGCAGTGCACCCGATATCGTTGGTAAAGATATCGCTAACCCCATAGCCTCCATACTGAGCGCCTCCATGATGCTCACTTATTCATTCGATATACCCAGAGAAGCAAAGGCAATTGAAATGGCGGTCATCAGCATACTGGAAAATGGCTATCGTACCAGTGATATCATGACTCCCGGCATGAAGAAGGTCGGCACAATCGAGATGGGCAAGTTGATTGCATCGCAGATAGGATAAACTCCAACCGGACTCCATGCACCGAATAATAAAACTATTATAATTATTACATGAGGCACATAGATATTTACGATACTACGCTCCGGGATGGAGCACAGCAGGAAGGTATATCCTTCACAGTATCCGACAAGCTTAAGATTGCTCAGAAACTTGATGATCTCGGCATCAACTATATTGAAGGAGGCTGGCCCGGATCCAATCCAAAAGATACGGAATTCTTTAAGAAAGCACATAACCTAAAATTCAAAAATGCGGTACTGGTAGCTTTCGGCAGTACCCGCCGACTGGATACCACAGCAGAACAGGATCAAGGTCTAAAGGCGCTGATAGAGGCCGGTACAAAAGTTGTCAATATCGTGGGGAAAACATCAGACCGGCAGGTTATCCATGTACTTGAGACCACACTCGAAAACAACCTTCACGTTCTCAGAGATTCAATCGCTTATCTCAAGTCAAAAGGCCTTACAGTTTTCTTTGATGCCGAGCATTTCTTCGATGGGTTTAAGTCCAATCCGTCCTACTCAATTAAAGCGCTTCAGGCCGCTGTAAGTGGTGGAGCTGATTGCCTCGTACTCTGCGACACTAACGGAGGCACTCTCCCTTCAGCGATCACCGAAATAATTAAGCAGGTTCGCACAAAAATTAACTGTCCGCTGGGCATCCACGCCCACAACGATAGCGAACTGGCTGTAGCCAACTCGCTGGCAGCCGTTGAGGAAGGGGCCTGCCATGTAGAAGGCACCATTAATGGATACGGCGAACGCTGCGGAAACGCTAACCTATGTTCAATCATACCCGCCCTGCAGCTAAAACTGGGCATTAGATGTTTGACTGAAAAACAGCTTTCGAAGCTTACAGAGACATCCCGCTTTGTAGCCGAGGTAGCCAACCTGCCCCCGCTTTCCCACCTTCCATATGTCGGCAGTAACGCTTTCGTACACAAGGCGGGTCTGCATGTTTCGGCCCTTTCAAAGTGGCCCGACAGCTACCAGCATATAAACCCATCTTTGATAGGGAATAATCCACGCGTAGTCATATCCGAGCTTTCGGGAAAAAGCAATATCGTTTACAGGGCAAAAGAATTGGGCATACCAATTCAGCCGCATGGCAAAGAAGCCCGCAAAATACTCGAACAGATCAAATACCTCGAGAGTCTGGGGTTTCAATATGAAAATGCAGATGCTTCTTTTGAACTGCTTATCATCAGATCTCAGGATGACTACAAACCGCCCTTTGAACTGGTGGATTACATGGTTGTGGTGGAAAGGCATCGTCGGTTGCCCTCTATTTACGAGATCGGTTCACAGCTGCTGGCTGAAGCGACTATTAAAGTCAAGGTTGATAACAAAATCATTCATACAGCCTCCGAGGGAAACGGCCCCGTTAATGCCCTCGACCACGCCCTGCGTAAAGCACTGCTCGAGTTTTATCCTGGGCTGACAAAAGTGGACCTCATCGATTATAAAGTCCGCATACTTGAGGGCAATCGGGGCACCGGTTCGCTGGTGCGCGTCTTCATCGAATCGAGCAACGGCAAAGTGCAGTGGAGGACTGTTGGCAGCTCCACCAACATCATCGAAGCAAGCTGGCTGGCTCTGTATGACAGCATGGAATATTTCCTCTTAAAGATAGATAAGAAGGGATGCAAAAAGACATGATCTTAATAGTACTAAAAAAGAGGGCGGCTTAATAAGCCGCCCTCTTTTAATATTGCCACTTCTGTAAGTTTAATCTTCTCGCTTGATTATACAGGCAATACCCTGACCGCCACCCTCACACATGGTTGCCAGTCCGTATTTGCCTTTCTTTTCTTTCAAAATCCTGGCAAGCGTTCCAATCAATCTTATACCGCTGGCGCCGAGAGGATGACCTATAGCCATGGCACCGCCGTGTATATTAACCTTCTCCTCGGGGATCTTCAATTCTTTCATGCAGTACATGGTTACTACAGCAAATGCCTCGTTGATTTCCCAGTAATCGATATCATCTGGTTTCATACCGGCATAGGCGAGTGCCTTCTTGGAAGAAGGAACAGGGCCTGCACCCATAATAGTGGGATCAACTCCTGCAACGCCAAAGGATACGAAGGAGGCCATCGGCTTCAGGCCGAGCTGCTTGGCTTTATCTCTGGACATTATCAAACAGGCAGTTGCACCCGCATTCAGCGGCGAGGCATTGCCGGCAGTTATTGTGCCATCCGGCTTGTAAGCCGGCTTAAGCGCCGCCAGCTGTTCCATCGTGGTATCTCCTCTAACAGAGGCATCGTAATCTAACATTTTTTTGGTGCCATCTTCAAGCGTTATCTCTACGGGCAAGATCTCGCCCTTCAGCCATTCCCTTGAAGCAGCCGCCAGCTTGTGAGACCTGAGGGCAAATTTATCCATATCTTCCCTGCTATAGCCGGCCATTTCCTGCAGCTTCTGAGCAGTAAAGCCCATATTCATGGAAAACATCAAATCAACCCTTTTGTAATGGGGATCATTAATCATCTTTTCTGGGAGCTTTATGGCACCGCCACCACCCATTGGAACCCTGGTCATATGCTCAATACCACCGCAAAGAATCACATCGGCAAAACCAGAGGCAATTGACATTGCGCCGGTTCTTACGGCGCACAATGCCGATCCGCACTGCTGATCTATCTGATGTGCAGAAAGCTCAAATGGTAGATCGGCAAACCATGTGGGGATCTTTCCGCCATAGGTGAATTGCTCAAGGACCGGCGTTGCAGTTCCGACTATGGCTTCATCTATTAATTTTGGATCCAGATTGTTTCTTTTTACAATCTCCTTCCAGAGCATACCCAGGACTTCGTCCATCCTCCATTCATGCAACAGATCCTTGGTCGGCTCCTTGGGGCGAGATCTTGAAAACGGAGAACGAAGATAATCTACAAGCACAACATCACGGGCTAATTTCATAGCTTAATCTCCTTTTTTATAATTTTGCGGTTATTGTACATGATTATGTCTTTCAACACAAGCATCAAAACCGACAAATCTGTCACAGTAAGGGACAGGTTTTAATTTTTAACAGAAACCCTTATCATCTGATATACTTTCAATTTCTACCAGTAATATGATTAATCCCGG
>DAOTVU010000019.1:0-21826 GCA_034436215.1 Dehalococcoidia bacterium | reverse complement strand
AAGTCGGCTCTACCGAAGGCAATTTGCCCTTCATGATATTTTTGGCTTTCTTTGCTTTATTAATGCTTTTTGGCGGCCGTGTACTGGATAAGCTGGGACCACGTAAATTAGGCATTGTAGGGGGTGTGCTGGTTGGCCTAGGATGGATACTCGCCGGGTTGCTGCCCAAAGTTATACCCAGCATCTGGACTATTGTATTAACTTACGGTGTTATAGCCGGTGCGGGTGTCGGTCTGGCCTATGGCGGGCCACTGGCTGTAGCTACCCGCTGGTTTCCGGATAAGAAGGGGCTGGCTGTTGGTTTAACTCTGGCCGGTTTCGGTGGTTCCCCATTTATAAGTGCCAATGTTGCCAGTGCTTTGATCAAACAGAGTGGTCCACTTGATACCTTTCTTTATATGGGTATAGCATTTCTTTTCATCGTTATATTGCTTTCATTACCGATGAAATTTCCGGTGTCAGGATGGAAACCTTCCGGATGGCAGCCCAAGGCTTCGGCAGTGGCCTCAATAGTCGAACTCGATACCTCCACCATGATAAAAACTCCCACGTTCTGGGGTCTATTCCTTGCATATACTATAGGCTGTCTTGCCGGTTTGGGAGCCATCGGTATATCAAGCCCTGTTGGCCAGGAAGTGGTAAAGCTCGATGCAGCGGCCGCAGCGGTGCTGGTAGGCGTTTTTGCTATTTTCAACGGTTTGGGTAGGCCGCTTTTCGGATGGCTTACCGATAGGATAACCCCGAGATGGTCAGCTACTATCAATCTTATCATCATCGTATTTGCATCTCTGCTGATGCTGACTGCCACAGTGGGGAGCGTAGTTCTCTATGCTGTCTGCTTCTGCCTTCTGTGGATGTGTCTGGGTGGGTGGCTTGCAATTGCACCGACTGCCACTACAACCTTCTTCGGTGCTAAGAATTATTCCAAGAACTACGGTGTTGTTTTCCTTTCTTATGGTATAGGTGCCATACTCGGAGGTTTAATATCGGGCCAGTCCAGAGACCTGTTCGGTAATTATAATATTTCCTTTGTAATAACCGCTGTACTGGCAGTTATTGCTATTATCATATCGGTATCTCTACTGAAACCGATAAAGAAATAAATTTATCGAAGTTTAAAAAGGCCGGCTTCGAAGCCGGCCTTTTTTATTTTTAGATCTGTCGATAAGCGATTTATATTATCGCCAGTACTGATGCTACAATTAAAACCGGTTAATGTTGATGGAAATTATTAAGTGAAATGTACTCAACTATAGAAGTTCGGGGCGCACGTGAACACAATCTAAAGAATATAAATCTCTCAATACCACGTGATAAACTGGTAGTTATTACTGGGGTTTCCGGTTCAGGCAAAAGCTCACTGGCGTTCGACACCATATATGCTGAAGGGCAAAGAAGGTATATAGAGTCCCTGTCGGCATATGCACGTCAGTTTCTGGGAAGAATGGACAAACCTGATGTCGATTATATTGAAGGCCTGAGCCCGGCGATATCCATAGATCAAAAAGGCCCATCACATAACCCCAGATCAACGGTGGGGACGGTGACCGAAATCTATGATTATCTGAGGCTGCTTTTTGCCCGTGTTGGCCGGCCTTTCTGTCCGGAATGTGGCCGTCCAATCGAACGTCAGACAGTACAGCAAATTGTTGATGCTGTATTGGGCATCGAGCCGGGAAAACGCATTATGATTCTGGCCCCTGTAATCAGGGATAGAAAGGGCGAGCATTTACAAATATTTGATGACCTTCGCAGAGCGGGGTTTGTGAGGGTTAGGGTAGATAGCTATGTCCGTGATCTATCTGAAGAATTTAATCTGGATAAGAATAAAAAGCATACCATAGAGGCTGTAGTAGACCGCCTGATTACCGGAGATTCGAGCAATAGAGTAAGAATAGCTGATTCGGTTGAAACTGCTCTTAAGCTGGGAAGCGGGGTTGTTATCATCTCGATTTCAGATGGCGCAGAAATGCTGTTTTCAGAGCATTTCGCGTGTGTAAATTGCGGGATCAGTCTTGGGGAGATTGCACCGCGCTCATTCAGTTTCAACAGTCCCCATGGCGCATGTCCTGCCTGCACCGGACTCGGATTTAAACTTGAAATAGATCCAGATCTGGTTATACCCAATCGAAATTTGAGTATTGCTGATGGAGCTATTAAACCATGGTCTACTTATACATGGTATATGAGCCAGTTAGAAGATTTAGCCGATCGTTATGGTTTTTCATTGAATATGCCGGTGAAAAATCTAAATCAGGAGCATTTGAAGCTGGTATTGTATGGAGAGAATCCGGATCGTCACAGGTATCGTTATCGTTTCGGGAGATTGCGGGAATATGCAATAGGATTCGAAGGTGTTATTCCCAACCTGGAGAGGCTCTACAGGGAAACGGAATCTGAAAACCGCCGGATTGAAATAGAACGCTATATGTCTGCATCTCCATGCGCTGTCTGCCAGGGAAAACGATTAAAACCCGAAGCATTGTCTGTTAAGATAGACGGATTGAATATCATGGATGTAACCGCCTTCACAGCAGTAGAGGCAAGCAGCTGGATCAGAGGCATTATGGCGGATGGAGATAAAAAATCTGCTTTATCGGATAGTGAAAAAATAATCGCTTCCCAGATAGTAAAAGAGATTGATTCGAGATTAGGTTTTCTTAAAGATATCGGTCTGGGATATCTTACGCTTGATCGTCCTTCTGCAACACTCAGCGGTGGCGAGGCTCAACGGATCAGACTGGCAACCATGATCGGCAGCGGGCTGATGGGTGTGCTTTATATTTGTGACGAGCCTACTATAGGGCTGCACCCAGCTGACATCCATCGTCTGATTAATACATTAAAAAAGCTGAGAGATCTCGGGAACACGGTGATCAGTGTAGAGCATGATGAAGCGATGATGCGGGCGGCTGATTTCATAGTAGATCTTGGTCCTGGGGCTGGTGAGAACGGAGGTAATGTGGTTGCCGCCGGAACTGTAGATGATATCATGCAAAATCCCGGATCAGTTACAGGTCAGTATTTGAGTGGAAAACGAATTATACCCATCCCGGAAAAGCGGAGAGGGGGTAATGGAAAGTATATTACTATCAGGGGAGCACGAGAAAATAATCTAAAAAATATAGATGTTGAAATACCCCTGGGTAAGCTGGTATGTATTAGTGGGGTATCGGGTAGCGGTAAAAGCACACTTATGAATGAAATCCTGTACAAAAGGCTTGCCCAGTTTTTTTATAATGCCAAGGAGAAACCGGGCAAATGTGATGCCATAAATGGAATAGAAAACATAGATAAAGTTATCAACATCGATCAATCGCCCATAGGCCGGACGCCGCGAAGCAATCCGGCAACTTATACTGGAGTTTTTACACCTATCCGGGAATTGTTTGCTATGGTGCCGGAAGCAAAGGTTCGCGGATATACTCCTGGGCGTTTTTCATTCAATGTAAAAGGCGGCCGCTGTGAATCGTGTCAGGGTGAAGGATATATTGAGATAGAAATGCAGTTTCTACCGGATGTAACCGTGCCCTGCGAGGTATGTAAAGGCAAACGGTATAACAGAGAGGCTCTGGAAATAAGGTTTAAAGGTAAGAATATAGCCGAAGTGCTGGATATGACCGTCGATGAAGCTACGCGTTTTTTTGAAAATTTTCCCAAAGTCAAAAATAAACTCGCAACCCTAAAAGATGTCGGTCTGGGTTATATGAAGCTTGGTCAGCCTGCACCAACCCTCTCTGGAGGCGAGGCTCAGCGGGTAAAGCTGGCTGCCGAACTGTCCCGCAGATCAACCGGTAAAACGGTCTATATCCTTGATGAACCCACGACGGGGCTTTCTTTTGCCGATATCGATTGTCTGCTGAGGGTATTGCAACGTCTGGTTGATGCTGGCAATACGGTTGTCATAATTGAGCATCATCTTGATGTTATCAAGAATGCAGACTATATCATCGATCTGGGGCCGGGGGCTGGCGATGAAGGAGGATACATTGTAGCCGAAGGAACGCCGGAAGAGGTAGCTCAGGTAGAAAGCTCTGCCACCGGACGATATCTGAAGGAGGTACTCAAAGGTAGAGAAAGTGCTGTATCTAGATTAAACTGATTGCAGTTAATTACTCTACCTCGATATCCTGTAATTTCAGTTCGTTGCCACCGGTAATCTCGATTTTAGAGCTTGAACATTCCGGACAGACATAAATGTAGTCTTCAATTGGAAAGTCAGCATTACAATCTTTACAGTGGCCTCTTACCGGTATCTGTTCGATATTTAAAAAAGCACCGTCGGCTATAGTATCCTTGGCCACTATGGCAAAGCAAAATGTCAGCTGGAGCGGCTCGATAGCGCGTAATTCTCCTGCTAAAAGATTTATACGTGTTATACGGGTAGCACCTTCTTTTTGAGCAGTGGCTACAACGATATCAAGTATATTCTGGGCAATGCCCATCTCATGCATTAGATAATCCTTTCTGCTTAAGCTGATAGTGGTCGGTTAACCATGAAATCCACCTATCGAGTCCTGTACCGTTGATGCATGAGATTTCAATGATATCTATGTCCGGGTTGATCTTGCGCGCATTGGCTTTTGCTTCATCCAGATTGAAGTTGGTATATTGAATCAGATCTATCTTATTGATAAGCATAAGCTTTGATTCATGGAACATCAAAGGGTATTTCAACGGCTTTTCATCACCTTCGGTAACGCTGAGAATCATGACTTTATGATCTTCGCCGATGATAAATTCGGCAGGACATACCAGGTTGCCCACATTTTCAACTACCAGTATATCTATCTCATCGAGTTTTAGATGTGGAAGTGCGTGGGCGACCATGTTGGCATCGAGATGGCAGGCGTTGCCTGTAGTTAACTGGATGGTGGGTATCCCGAATTTGCTTATTCGATCGGCATCACGCGTGGTCTCGACATCCCCCACAATTACGCCTAGTCTCAATTTTCCTGCAAGCATTTCCGCCGTTTTTTCGAGAAGCAAGGTTTTACCGGCTCCCGGTGAGCTCATAAGGTTTATAACAAAGTTACGGTTTTTACGAAAGATCTGCCTGTTGTCCTCTGCTATTTTATCATTGGCCTGTAAAACATCCTGCATTACGTTTATCTTCACTGGAAAATACCTCCCTGACTTAAGCCTGCTGAATTATATCTATGGCAATCCAAATTATACATTAAATATATATTGTGTGCCATGTGCCAGACATATAGAGGCCGGTTGTAAGTGATTACATATTTCCTTATAATTAGCAAATATTCAATAAAATTAGATCGATATGTAATGAACTTAAAGTCGCGGGCAATGTATGGATCAAACAGGCAAGATAAACATTCCTGAGCGGGTTGAAGGACTGCGGGATCTGGCATATAACCTGTGGTGGAGCTGGCATCCACAGGCGCGCAATATGTTCAAGAGCTTGAACAGATCGGTCTGGAAGTCTAGCGGTCATAACCCCGTGAAGCTGTTACAGATCATACCATATTATCAGCTTGTGGCAAGCTCTAAAGACCCTTCCTATCTGAATACGTATGATAGCGTGATTACAGCTTTTAAACAGGCCATGCTCAATCCGGATTCATGGTATGAAAAAAAATATCCGGAATATTCTAAGGATGTTATTGCGTATTTTTCACTTGAGTTTGCCGTTCATAATTCTTTACCTTTATATGCCGGGGGCCTTGGCGTATTGGCAGGGGATTACTGCAAGGAAGCAAGTGATTTGGGTTTACCCATGGTTGGTGTTGGATTTATGTATCCGCAGGGTTATTTTCATCAACAGATTTCGCAGGATGGCTGGCAGAGCGAGGTATATGATCAGGTTAATTTTAATGAACTTGCCATCTCAAGGATACTGGGTAAAGAAGGCAATTTGTTGATGGTGAAAGTACCGCTGGATAATGTACAGATAAACGTGTCGGCGTGGGTGCTTAATCTCGGCAGAGTAAAACTATATCTCCTGGATACCAATCTTAATGAGAATCCTCCCGTATATAGGGGTCTCTCGGCCAGGTTGTATGGCGGTGACCGGGAAATGCGCCTGTTGCAAGAGCTGGTAATTGGGATAGGAGGCGTAAGAATACTCAGAGCCATTGGTATCAATCCTGTAATTTGGCATGCTAATGAAGGGCATACTACTTTTATGATGATAGAAAGGGTACGTGAACTTGTAGAAAAGGGAAAAACCATAAAACAGGCTGTAGATGAAGTGAAGGCCACTACGGTTTTTACCACCCACACACCTGTACCTGCAGGCAACGATGTTTTTTCGCTGGATTTAATCGATAAATATTTCCATAACTACTGGGGGCAACTGGGAATAAGTCGCGAGGAATTCATAAACTTTGGTACGCTGGAAAATGATAGAAATTCATTTAATATGACCGTTCTGGGATTACATCTTGCTGATTTCAGGAACGGTGTTAGTAAACTGCACGGTCAGGTATGCCGCAGGATGTGGCAATCCGCTTTTCCGGAGGTGCCTGAGGATAAAGTGCCTATAGATCATATAACCAACGGTGTGCATCTGGCAACATGGGTTTCTCCACAGCTGCAGTTTATATTCAGGTCGTATATAGGTGAAGACTGGCTGGAAAGGCAGGATGATCCCCTGATATGGGAAAAGGTTAAGGATATACCTGACGATGTATTGTGGAATTTCCACAGATGGCGGAAGGTTAAACTAATCAGCACCATTCTCGATCGTGCCCGCCAGCGGTGGTCTAAAGATAAAGTATCTCCTATCCAGCCGCTGGCAATGGGGGCATTACTTGATACCGAAGCTCTTACCATCGGCTTCTGCAGACGCTTTACCGACTATAAGCGGCCTACACTTATTTTTAAGGATGTTGATAGGTTGAAGAAAATACTGAGCAGAGATCTGCAACCGGTGCAGATAATATTTGCCGGGAAAGCACATCCCAATGATGAAAATGGCAAACGTCTGATCCAGCAAGTTTATAATTTCGCCAAAGATCCGGAATTTGGGGGGAGAATCGCTTTTGTTGAGGATTATGATATGCATATGGCTAGGGATCTCGTAAGTGGTGTCGATGTATGGTTAAATACCCCGCGCTTTTTAATGGAGGCAAGTGGAACGAGCGGCCAGAAAGCATCGGCTAACGGGGTCATCCATCTGAGTGTGCTTGATGGATGGTGGTATGAAGGTTTTAATGGAGACAACGGTTGGGGTATTGAAGAACAGGCCAATCCATCAAATTATGAAGAACAGGATAGGCTGACAGCAAATGCCATATTTAATATCCTTGAGGAAAAAGTAATACCACTTTATTATGACAGGGATATAAATGGCATACCGCATCGCTGGATAGGTATGATGAAGGAATCCATACGCACCAATATGCCGTTTTTTAATACTCGACGTATGACCAGAGAATATGCAGAAAGATATTATATCCGGGCTATACAAGGGTTACGAAAATAAAAAAGAAAATATTTATTAAAATCTGTTTGAATACGGATTGTCTTTATCCGATAAATCTGATAATTTATAACTTGCAATGAAACGTACGATTAAGAAACTGGGTGTCTTAACAAGTGGCGGAGATGCGCCCGGCATGAATGCTGCTATCAGGGCAATAGTAAGGTGTGCAAGCTATCATGATATCGATGTTATAGGAATCAAACGCGGGTTTGCCGGCCTCATTAACGGGGAATTTATCAGATTGAACAGACGTTCGGTCGCAAATATTATTCAAAAAGGCGGTACATTTCTGGAGACATCCCGGTGCAGTGAGATGTTTACCGTAGAAGGCAGGAAAAAAGCAATAGATGCTATGAAAGAAGAGGGTATAGATGCCTGTGTGGTAATAGGTGGTGAGGGATCTTTTAAAGGCGCAGCAGCGCTTTCTGAAGAAAGCGATGTCGATTTTATCGGTGTCCCGGGTACTATCGATAATGACATATGGGGGACCGATTATACTATCGGATTCAATACGGCTGTAAATACTGCTCTGGATGCTATAGACAGGATAAGAGATACTGCCAGTGCATTCGATCGCATATTTTTTGTTGAGGTGATGGGGAGAAAATCGGGATTTATAGCACTGGAAGTCGGCCTTGCCGGCGGTGCCGAGCAGATTATAGTTCCTGAGATAAAGATGGATATCGAGGATCTGTGCCAGAATCTGCGTGAGAGCTTCAGACGGGGTAAAAAGAGCAGTATCATTGTTGTGGCGGAAGGTAATCAGATGGAGGATACCATCAATATCGCCAAATATGTGGAGATGAGATTGAAAGTCGAATGTCGCGTTTGTACACTCGGCCATATTCAACGTGGAGGATCGCCGTCTGCAAATGACAGGATTCTGGCAAGCACACTGGGCATAGCTGCCGTCGAGGGTTTATTAAATGGCAAAGCCGGGCATGCAGTGGGTGAGATTAAGAACGAACTCGTTTATACACCTTTCAAAGAAACATGGGAAAATAAAAAGAAGATAGATGAGCGATATTTTAAGTTTTTACCCGTCCTTTCGATATAAGGATTACAGATTCAGAACTTTCATAGCGTATTTTTATCCGATTTTGAAATCTCTGAGATTGCATCTCTATCGATACGCAGATAATAAAGCAATATTGTCAGGAGGATAATACGTGGAAATTGTTAAATGGTTTGAGGAAATAGGAAAATCCGATGTAAGCAAGGCTGGCGGCAAAGGCGCCAATCTGGGAGAGCTTACTTCGGCAGGGTTACCGGTTCCACCCGGTTTTGTGGTAACAGCTCAAGCTTATCAGCTATTTACAACTGCGAGTGGCCTATCGCAAAGAATTGCCAGTGCGATGGAGGGGTTGAATGTAGATGATACTTTTGAGCTGCAAACAAGGGCTAAAGAAATCCAGCAGATGATCGTAAGCACTGATATGCCGTCAAACATTAAGAACGAAATAATTAAAGCATACGACCTTCTTTCACAGCGAGATGGGGTAAAAGCACAGTTTGTTGCCGTAAGGTCATCGGCCACCATGGAAGATTCCGAGCAGGCCTCTTTTGCAGGTATGAATGCCACCTTTCTTAATGTGAAGGGAAAGGATGAACTGATAAAAAAAGTAAAGGAATGCTGGGCATCACTGTATGGTGCAAGGGTGATTTTCTATAGAGCTAAAAAGGAGTTTCTGGAAGAACCGGTTATAGCAGTGGTAGTACAGAAAATGGTAAATTCCGATAAAGCGGGTGTAATGTTCACGGCCAATCCCAGTAACAGTAATTTATCAAGTCTTGTGATCGAGGGAGCTTTCGGTCTTGGTGAAGTGGTGGTGGGAGGGCTTGTTGCCCCGGATTATTATGAAGTTGATAAAGAAACATTGAAGATCAGAGAAAAACGTATTTCCCATAAAAATTTCAAGATCATCCGTGACGAAAACGGAAACAACAAACAGGTAAATCTTACGGATAAAGAAGCTAATCAGTCTGTTCTCTCGGATGATGAGGTTCGGAAACTCACCGAGCTGGGATTAAAGATTGAAAAACACTATGGAAGCCCGCAGGATACCGAATGGGCTATCGAAGGTGACAAAATATATATGGTGCAGTCAAGACCCATTACAACTCTGGTAAAGGCCGCTGAAGTAAAAGTGGAGAAAGCGGAAGAAGAAAGTAAAGAGTTGATCAGAGGTCTGGGAGCAAGTCCGGGAAGGGGTAGTGGTGAGGTTCGTGTGCTTGTCTCACCCGATCAGGATAACGGTTTCGAAAGCGGTGATGTGTTGGTTGCCGAGATGACAACTCCAGACTGGGTGCCGTTGATGAAAAAAGCTTCTGCCATTGTCACGGATGGCGGCGGAATGACGTGCCATGCCGCTATCGTGTCCAGAGAGATGGGCCTACCCTGTGTCGTAGGAACACGCAATGCTACCAGAGTGCTCAAAGATGGAATGCTGGTAACGGTTGATGGTACACATGGTATCGTATATGAAGGACAATTAAAGGAGGTTAAGAAGACTGCAGAAGAAAGCGGTCCTGCTGTAATGAGAATGGCTCCTGTGATTACGGCAACCAAACTGTATGTTAATCTGGCTATGCCCCATGAGGCTGAGAGGATTGCCAAAGAGGATGTTGATGGAGTGGGATTGCTCCGGGCCGAGTTCATGGTGATAGACGCCTGTGACGGCGTGCATCCACGCATGTTGATCGAAGAAGGTAAAAGCAACCAATTTATCGATGCCATGGTCAGGAAATTGCGCATTTTTACCCGGGCATTTTATCCACGGCCTGTTATTTACCGGGCGATCGATTTTCGAACTAATGAGTTCCGCAACCTTAGAGGTGGAGAAAAATATGAAGCTATAGAACAAAATCCTATGATTGGTTTCAGGGGCTGTTATCGTTATGTTTTAAATCCCGACCTATTCGAGCTGGAGCTTAAAGTTATCCAGAAAGTCAGGGAGCAGGATAAGAATTTACATCTCATGATACCTTTTGTTCGTACACTTTGGGAATTTCAAGCATGTAAAAAGATCATAGATGACAGTGAACTTGGCAAAGATAGAGAAATGGAGCTTTGGGTGATGGCGGAGGTGCCGTCTGTGGTCTGGAGATTGGAAGACTATGCGCGGGCGGGGATCAGTGGTGTGTCTATAGGTTCTAACGATCTTACACAGCTTGTACTCGGAGTAGATCGCGATAGTGAAGTATGTTCGCCTTTATATGATGAAAGAGATAAGGCGGTGCTTGAAGCTATTAGACTGATTATCACTACCTGTCGGAGCATAGGGATTACGTGCTCTATATGCGGTCAGGCTCCTTCTAACTATCCGGACTATGCAGAAAAGCTGGTGGAGTGGGGAATTACATCTGTCTCGGTTAATCCGGATGTAATTGAACGTACCAGACACAATATAGCTGCTGCTGAAAAGCGTATTCTGCTTAGAATGGCGAGGCATACAAATTTAAAAGAATAGAAAAGTATTTTCGATAGATTATTTGAGCGCAGGTAGCAGGATAACCGACATCACGGGTTTATCCTGCTACTATTATTTAGTTTCCTTTTTTCATGCGGTGCATTTAAAAGTACAATATTTTGACATGTATATTAAAAAAATCTGTGGGCAATTTTTAAAACATGAATAATATCCGTAACTTCTGTATTATTGCGCATATAGATCACGGTAAGTCAACACTGGCCGATAGGATTCTGGAGGTTACCGGAATGGTGAGGAAAGCCAGCATGGATCAGATGCTGGACAGCATGGAGCTGGAGCGTGAGAGGGGTATAACAATTAAAGCTAAATCGGTCAGAATTCCTTACGTCTCAAAAAGCGGTATCGAGTATGTATTGAATCTGATAGATACACCCGGTCATGTTGATTTCAACTATGAGGTATCACGCAGTTTGGAAGCCTGTGAAGGAGCAGTTCTTCTGGTGGATGCCACTCAGGGTGTAGAAGCCCAGACTGTAGCAAATGCCAATTTAGCTCTCGACGCCGGTTTAAAAATAATACCTGTTATCAATAAAATCGATCTTCCGGGCGCTATGATCGACGACTGCAGTCTTCAACTTTACAGTATGCTGGGGATGCGTATTGAGGATATTTTACTTGTCTCCGCCAAGGATGGCACGGGCGTACCCGAGTTATTAGAAGCAATTGTTAACAGGGTTCCTCCCCCGAGAGGCGATCCAGAAGGACCACTGAAGTGCCTGATATTTGATTCCTTCTTTGATCCATACCGGGGTGTAGTTCCGCACATCAGGGTTTTTTCTGGAACAGTCACCAGGGGAGATAGGATAGTGCTAAAATCCAGCGGTAAATCATTTGAAGTTGAAGAAGTAGGTTATTTTAAACCGGGATTGATGACTACTGATAAACTGATGGCGGGGGAGGTTGGCTATATAATTGCACTTATTAGAAATGCGGGTGAAATTCATGTGGGCGATACCGTTGTATCAGCAGAGCATCAGGATATAGATGTCATACCCGGATTCAGAATGTCCCAGCCCATGGTGTATTGCGGCATTTACCCGGTTTTAACCAGCGATTATGCCCGGTTAGGAGCGGCTCTTGAAAAATATAAATTGAATGATTCTTCTATTGTATTTGAGAAGGAAAGCTCAGCAGCTCTGGGATATGGATATCGTATAGGATTCTTAGGTTTACTGCATATGGAGATTGTGCTGGAACGGTTAAAACGGGAATATGAGCAGGATATTATAGCAACGATGCCTTCCGTAATATATAAAGTCGTATGTAAAAATGGCGATATACTGATGCTTGATAATCCATCTAAATTTCCCCCTGCGGGTCAGATAGACCATATTGAGGAGCCTGTAATAAAAGCCAGGATAATTATTCCTCCGGAATTTGTGGGTTCGTGCATGGAGCTGGCTGAAAATAAGCGTGGGATGCTGGTAGCCATCGAGCACCCTGATGATAGAAAAGCGGTCCTCATATATAACCTACCGATGTCAGAGATGATCACCGATTTTTACGATAAATTAAAAAGCGTTAGCAGAGGTTATGCCAGTATGGACTATGTTTTCAGCGGTTATCGAGCAGGAGATCTGGTAAAGGTGGATATTCTGGTGAATAACAGCCAGGTTGATGCTTTATCATATATATCGCCCAGGGAGAAGGCTGCTGTCAAAGGCCGCGCGTTAATACAGAAGCTGAGTAAACTCATACCCAAACACCTGTTTAAAATACCCTTGCAGGCGGTGATAGGATCTCAGGTTATAGCGCGTGCTGATATCTACCCATTGCGCAAAGATGTTTTGGCTAAATGCTATGGGGGCGATATCACCAGAAAACGCAAATTATTGGAAAAACAAAAGGAAGGTAAGAAAAAAATGAAAATGGTCGGATCGGTTGAGGTGCCGCAGGAAGCCTTCCTTTCCCTTATGAAAATAGAGGAATAGCTGTTAATTATGCAGGGTTTGTATATACACATACCCTTCTGTGTGAGAAAATGCAATTACTGCGATTTCTTTTCACTGGCTGGCAGGCTTGATTTGCTGGATGCTTATATTAATTCTATATTAGGCGAGGCATCAAAATATGCGGGTATGCCGTTTGAAACGTTTTACATGGGTGGTGGTACTCCAAGTCTGCTGGGTGCTGGCCGATTGACTGCTCTTATCGATGGTCTCAATCAGATATTCGACCTGCATGGCCTTTTTGAATCATCGATTGAGGTTAATCCTGATTCTGCTGATGTACCGTTGCTGAAAGCGGCGTTACAGTCCGGTTTTAACCGGATATCAATAGGCGTGCAGTCCATGAATGATGCTGAATTGAGAAAATCGGGGAGGGTTCACACCGCCGATCAGGCCAAAAACTGTATTGAAAATGCACTTAAATGTGGCTTCAATAATGTATCTGCTGATATAATCATAGGCTTGCCCGGACAGACAGAATATAGCCTCAGAGAAACTTTACATATTCTTCTGGAAGAAGGGGTGAATCATATATCCGCCTACTGCCTTTCTATTGAGGAGGGTACACCGTTTGCCACAAAAATCCCGGCTGATATGCCGGATGATGATTTTCAGGCTGAGATGTACCAGATGGTAGAGCAAGTCCTGACCGGTAGCGGTTTTGCACATTATGAGATATCCAATTTTGCCAGACCGGGATTCCAGTGTATGCATAATATAAATTACTGGCGTGGGGGTGACTATATCGGGTTGGGTGTGGCCGCCGCTTCCCATTTAAATCGCAAACGTTGGAAAAATGCATCTGATCTGGAAGCGTATTTAATCGACCCGTTAAAGATCGAGATCGAATATGATGTTTTGGCGAGTTTACAAAAAATAAGTGAAGAAACGATTTTGAAATTGAGGTTACTGACTGAAGGTGTCGATCTTTCAGCATTTCAAAACAGGTATGATACTATTGTAATAGATAACCTGATGCGAAGACTGGATGCGATGGTAGAGGAAGGAAAATTGGTTCGACGGGAATTAAATTATCTTTTGCCGGATGAAAAAGTGCTGATATCAAACAGGATATTTGCCGAGATTCTCGATTAGAATACGGATTACCAGATACCGGGCAATAAAATTTTACGCTTGGCAGGATAATCCGGAAAATTTTCATGATACCATCTGTAATGGGCTCTGGCCCGCGGCGCCAGGTTGGCTATTGTCCATATAGCAAAGCTCAATCCTGCGAGAGACCATGTTGCAATGGCCCATCCGCACCATATCAATATTTCACCGAGGTAATTCGGGCAGGAGACCGCGTTGAATAGCCCTCCGTAAGGTATTTTATAGCCAGATTCGCCGGGTTGACGTAGATGTGAAAGTATATAGTCTGAATGCCGGTTGATGATAAAACCCATCGCGAAAATCGATACACCCACGATAAAACGCGGGTCGCTTAACCAACTTTGAGGATAGCCACCGGATAGATTGAATATATAATAGCCGTTCAATGACGCGTTTACAAAATTAAAGAAAATGCCCGATAAAACTACTGAGAAGGGCATGCTCCGATTAGAAGTTTTTATACTGAAAGGATAAATGAAAGCACGGTGCAGATAGTGTGCTTCCCAGAGGATAAGAAGGATTATGGAAGTGATGGAAATAGGAGCCACACCTGATAAAAAACATAAGAACATGATTACAGGTGACCATAATTCCATTATGATCCATCCCAGTTTATTGTTTATAATCGGACCCCAGCCAGATTGCACATGGCGACCGTATGGTGCCGGTATAAATAACAGGAAGACAAATATCACCGCTGATAGAATTATCCAGATCGTGAGTGTAAAGTTATAAAGCACCATACTCATAAAATGCCTCACAGATATCCATTTTCCCTGAACCATCGTAGTGTGTCTTTTAAAGTTTGTAAAATCGGGCGTGGATGATATTTTAGCTCGGTCGAAGCCTTATGATGGCTGATATTGTGGTTGCTATTAACCGCCTGTAATGAGGCGGTTGTGTACAGGGGTCTTGTGCCTGATATATAAGAAGACAGTGTAAGAAGAGGGGCACACGCCCTGGCGACAGGCATTGGACATACCCATAGAGGCGGTCTGCTGCCGCTTATAGAACAGACCATTTCTGCCAGTTCCTTTAGTGAGACCCAGTGACCCGAAAGAAGATATCTGGAGCCCGGTGGTGCTGATTCAGCTGCTGTTATGGCACCATTGGAAACATCCCTTGCATCAACCCAATCAAACCCTCCTTCGACAATAACAGGCAGATGACCTTTAGCAATCAGGATAATGGCCTGCCCGGCATATGAAGGTTGATAATCGTAGGGGCCTATTATTGCCGTGGGATTGATGATAACTGCATTTAAACCATCTTGGATGGCGTTGCGTACAAGTTTTTCGCCTTCCGATTTGGAGCGATCGTAATCGGTGGCCCTGCGATGATTTATCAGGGGTCTGGATTCATCCACGGGTTTGTCCAGAGGCTCCTGCTCGAGCGAGTGGATTGAGCTGAAATGGATAAGGCGTTTAATATCCTTCCTCCTGCAGACTGTGATCACATTACTGGTTCCTTTTACATTGATTTCGTAGCAGAGGGCCCGATTGCGGCCCGATAAGGATATGTGGGCGGCAAGATGATATATCTGATCAACGCCGGTGCAGGCTCTGCAAAGAGAGTTGATATCGAGGATATCACCCCTGACCTTTTCCACATCCAGACCTTCCAGTCCGCGTTCGCTGCGGTGTACCAGGACTTTTACCCGATAACCTTTGTTGATAAGAGCTCTAACCAGATTGATGCCGACATGGCCGGTAGCACCTGTAACCAGAATATTCATTTATCAGTATCAGCTTGTCATTAAATATAAAAAAGCCGCATGCAGTCTAATGGTACACTTCCAATTTGTCAATATATCGGATAAGAATATTATAATGCGGTGTAAAATTGAAATTAATAAAGTATATTGTTATCATAACGTAAATGTCCGCAGGCCGTATACCAGATCTTAATATAGTTTTTTCACCGACCAGTGTAGCCATAGTCGGAGCTTCGCCGGATAACCCCCTTTCATTTCCCGGTTTTCTTATTGATGCTCTGAAGGATACGCGTTTTCCAGTTGTTTATCCGGTTAATCCAAAACATCGAGAAGCTTTTGGCTTAAAGTGTTACCCGTCGGTATCATCGATCCCCGGCAAGGTGGATCATGTTGTCGTGGCCATACCCGCCGAGAAATCTCTGGAAGTGCTGGATGACTGTGCGCGAAAGGGTGTAAACTCGGTACATTTCTTTTCAGCCGGCTTCAGTGAAAGCGGTGAAAAAGAACGCATTGAACTTGAACGGATCATGTTGGAAAAAGCCCGCACAGGCGGCTTCAGGATAATCGGCCCTAACAGTACAGGACTTTTCATACCCAGAGCACGATTTGCACCTGCAACCCGTTTACCTATGGAACCAGGGGATGTTGCATTTATGTCGCAAAGCGGCGGTCATGCACAGGAATTGCCGTTACATGCAGGGCAGAGAGGTGTGAGATTCAGCAAGGTCATCAGCTATGGTAATGCGCTTGATATTGATGAATGTGAGTTACTGGAATATTTCGTCGGTGATACTGAAACACGGGTTATCGCAATGTACATTGAGGGTGTCAGGAACGGGAGGCATTTTCGTGAATTGCTGAGAAAAGCATGCATGGTAAAGCCGGTTGTAATTTATAAAGGCGGTATCACCGAGGCAGGTCTGCGAACGGCACACAGCCATACAGCCAGCATTACATCCTCGGTGAAGGTTTTTCAATCGCTATGCCATCAGTTTAACGCTATTCAGGTTGATGATATACAGGAATTAATTGACATTCTGGTGGCTTTATCTTTTGCCAGACCGTATCCCAAAGGCAAGGGTATTGCAGTGCTCGGTCAGGGAGGAGGACCCAGCGTCCAGGCCAGCGATCAGATGGAAAAGGCCGGCCTGACCCTGACTCCACTTTCAGAGGAGATAAACATTAAGTTACGTGCATTTCTTCCGCCGGCCGGTGCTATCTACAGCAACCCGCTGGATGCAACCAACCTGGTTAATCCGGAGATAATCTACCGTACACTTAAAGTACTGGCTGAGTCGCCGGATATAGATTTTATGATGTATCATCTGGGTTTCCATCCGGTAACCAGATGGGGTGAAGGTTTGATAAGCAGCGACATGTTTCTCAAGCCGGCAGTTGAGAATATACTGAGAGCCAGCAGAGAAAACGGAAAACCGGTATTGATGGCTCTGGGACCGGCCTCGGATAAACCGGGCATGGAGGAGATGCTCAAAGTACGGGATACGTTTGTTAGGGCGGGTGTGCCGGTATTCCATTCCATTGAAAAGGCGGCTCTGGCAATATCGCGTATTGTGAACTGGAAACGCAGGATGATTAATTGACATAAAATATTTTAGACAATTCTATCTATGGGACTATAGGATTTTAAAGAAACGTATGACGGGTAATCAGAATTACATTTCGGAAAATATCAGATTAATCAATAAGCAGATTGAGGTACTTGAAGGTATTGTTGAACGAATCAAGCTGCTGGATATGGGTTTAAGTGAGTTGCTGGATATGATCAACACTTTTGCCGAAAACTGCTGTGAAGGATGCGCCCTTGTTCAGGATTATAAGCTTGTATGGGTAAACAGGGCAGCGATCACCATGAGCGGATATGAAAGTGATGAGATTATCGGGAAAGACATAGCAGACTTCGTGGTACCGGCTTTGAGAGATAAGATGCTCGCCAGAATGAAAATGACGCTGGCCGGAGATAGGTTAACCTTTCCGCAGGAATGGCAGATTTTACGGGCCGATAGGACCAAACTTTATGTGAATGTATTTGCATATCGAGTGAAATACATGGGAAAGTCGGCGGTTCTGGTGTTTTTTTATGACATGAGCGATCAGAAGAAGATGATCGATGATCTCAAAATGCGGGCTGAAATGCTTGATGCGGTATCTGACTGCGTATTTTTAATGGAGATGTCAGGCAAAATCGTGTATGTTAACGAGGCACTTTGTGAGCTGTGCCAGTATACGCGAGATGAGCTTCTAAAAATGCATATTCTCGATATCACCGCTCCAGAACTGCGGAAACGGTTTGATATCAGGATGAGGCAGTATTCGGTACATAAAGAAGCAAGATATACCTCTGCCGCTCTGCGTAGGGATGGTGTGCGAATTCCCGTTGAGGTAAGAGGAAGGATAATAAAGAGCGGCGCGAGAGAAAGGCTGCTGGCTATTGCCCGGCCATTACGTACCGACGCTGAGCCAGATATAGAGGCAGTGAGGTTCGATAAGAACAATAAAATTCGGCCTTAAGAAATTTTAAAGCGAGGGTAATGAAATGGAATGGAAGACAAGGATTACACAACTGCTGGGGTGCAGATATCCTATATTGCAGGGTGCGATGGAATGGTGGGGTGACTGGCGTATGGCGGCAAATGTGGCCAGCACCGGTGCCCACGGTGTAATTACTGCCTCGATATCAAAAACCCCTGAAAATTTACGTAATGATATCAGGAAATGCAGGGAGGCTACCGAAGGCACGTTCAGCGTAAATCTCAGCATCGGCCTTTGTCCGCGGGTAGAGGAGATGCTGGAAGTATGCATAGATGAAAGGGTGCCGGTTGAGACCTCAGTGTTCAAGCCCGATGCACTGGCTCCGAGGATAAAACAATCGGGATTGCAATGGGTTCATAAATCGGCCCGTATAAGGGATGCAGTGCATGCACAGGAGCTGGGGGCAGATGCAATTATACTGGTAGGTTTAGAGGGTGCGGGAATTAAAAATCCCGAGCAGTTGCCGACAATGACAACTATATTATGGGGAAAAAAGAGGTTATCCGTTCCCATCATTGCCGCAGGCGGAATAGGCGATGCCCGCGGCTTCCTGGCGGCACTGGTAATGGGAGCTGAAGGGATTATGATGGGCAGTGCATTTCTGGCGACTAAAGAATCACCACTCGATGAGAAAACCAAAGAAGCAATTCTGAAGTTGAATCCGGATGATGCCGAACTGCGAAAACGCGTAATGACCGCAGTCCGCTATTCTAAAGAAGACAGTGCCCCCGCTGATCCAAAGATGATCGACTGGAGCCAGGTCATTTCGTTTACGGCCGGCGTAATAGATCGTATTCCTACGATGCAGGAGCTTATACAGGGGATAATTACCGGCGCCGAGCAAATACTGGATTCTCGTCCGTTTTTATTGAGGTAGTAGGTATGGCGATCGTATGATACAATCACCATACCTGATTCCTCATTAAATTAGCACTGTGGTGGTTTAACGACCCTTCCACTGAGGTGGGCGTTTTTCTTTAAAAGCTTTTGGACCCTCGATGTAATCCTCAGACTCTCTCAATACTTGCTGGCCCCAGAACATAGTATTAAGAGCCACTTCCAACGGCAAATCAAGGCCTTTCATGGCGGCTTCTTTACTTGCCCTGATAGAAAGAGGTGAACAGCGAAGGATATCATTGGCCCATTTCTCGGCGGTTGGCATGAGATCTTTTAAAGGAACAACTTCATTAACCAGCCCGATTCGATAGGCTTCCTGTGCGGTAATGGGTCTGGCAGTGAGAATCATGCCCATGGCCAACTTTAGTGGTATTTGCCTTGGCAGCCTGTGTACGCCACCTGCTCCTGCCATCAGACCCACTGTCGGCTCTGGCAGACCGAGTTTGGCATGGTCGGCAGCGATGATGATATCACAGACCAGAGCCATTTCCAGACCGCCGCCCAGCGCAAAGCCGTTAACTGCTGCTATCATGGGTTTATTGCATTCAAACCTGTTAGTAGTTCCACCAAAACCTCCTGGGTCCTTGATGGTCATTGCCTTGGGATCACCAGAATGTTCCGCCTGATATTTAAGGTCGTTTCCCGCCGAAAAAGCCTTATCACCGGCACCGGTAAGAATTGCTACCCAGACCTCCGGATCGTCGCGGAAATCCGTCCATGCCTGCCACAGCTCCGCATGTGCTGGCGGATGAACCGCATTCATTACCTCCGGACGGTTGATGGTGATGTAGGCTATCCTTCCTTTTTTCTCGTAAAGGATATACTTAAAATTGAAAGCCATGTTACCTCCTGCTGTTAAAAATTTTATAGCCAAATTTATATCTTAATAGTTTTCTCGTCAAATATTTCCGACCATCGCGATTAGCTTATATTTCGCGGACACCAATGCTTGATCTCGCTGCTAATTTAAACAATTAAAATGCAGACCTCAGGAGCATGTATAATAAGCGGGTTAAATCTCGACTTTAAGGGGGTCATTATGGGTGACTTTGATATCTGTTATATGTCGCTGTTTGATATGGCTCAGGCAATAAGACGGAAAGAGGTTTCTCCGGTGGAACTGGTTGACACTGTTATCCAACGGATAGAAAGGTTGAATCCCAGAGTGAATGCCTTCTGCACGCCAACCTTTGATTATGCCAGGCAAAAAGCCAGAGAGGCTGAGAATGCGATTATAGAAAAAAAGGACCTCGGTCTGCTACACGGTGTGCCAGTCTCTATCAAAGATTTGATATTCACCAAAGGAATTCGAACCACCGGAGGCTCAATGATATTTGAGAATTTTATTCCCGAGGAAAATGACGTGGTGGTCGAAAGGCTTGAGAGTGCGGGGGCTATTATTATAGGCAAGACAAATACATCCGAGTTCGGCTGGGCCGCCATTACACATAATCGGCTTTTCGGCCCTACTCTAAATCCATGGAAGCTATCGCTCAGCCCCGGCGGGTCAAGCGGTGGTGCGGCAGCAGCCGTTGCGCTGGGAATGGGGCCGCTGGCTATTGGAAGCGACGGTGGTGGATCGATCCGAATACCCGCCTCATTCTGCGGTGTATGTGGTTTCAAGCCATCCTATGGACGTGTGCCTGTGGGACCTGGTTTTCCTGGCTGGGAAACTGTAGCACATGTCGGGCCGATTACCCGCAATGTCAGAGATGCGGCTTTTGCTATGGAGGTTATCGCCGGCAGAGATGACAGAGATATATTTTCTTTGCCCGAAAGACATCAAAAATACCGCGATTATCTGAATTTTAATTTAAAACGTTGCAAGATCGCATGGGTACCGGATTTAGGCTATACAAGAATTGAGAGTATGGTGGCTGCTATATGTAATCAGGCCGCCCGGATATTTGATAGTCTGGGTGCTGCGATCGAGGAAGTCAATCCGCATCTGCCCAGCCCTGAATCGGCATTTTCTGTGCATGTGGGTACAAGGCTATCTGCTTTGCTTGAGGACTATATGGGTGAATGGGGTGATAAAATTGATCCGCTGCTGGCGCTGTTTATACAGGCGAACAAAAGCAGGACTGCCAGGGAGTACCTGGAATCACGGTGGGAAATGGTGAAGTGGTATGGAGAAATCAACCGGGTTATCTTTGAAAAATATGATTATATGCTCACACCAACGGTTGCCGTGCTGCCTTTCACCAGTGGCGGCTACGGACCGAGGGAAATCGAGGGCAGAAAAGTTTCGCCCCTTGCCTGGATGGCATTTACATATCCGTTTAATATGACCGGTCATCCGGCAGTGTCAATCCCCTGCGGCTGGGATATGCAAGGCCTTCCTGTGGGACTGCAGATAATCGGGCATCGCTTTGACGATAAAGGTGTCCTGGGTGTGGCTGCGGCTTATGAAGAGGCATGCCCCTGGAATAATAAATATCAGATTATATCAAACGTCATTTAATTTTGAGCAATTGGGAAATATCATATATTCCTGACGGGTTGCCATTTCCCCAGTGAGAACAATCTCGGGAAAGCCAATTTGCGCAATTCCTCTATACTGAACAGCAGAGCTCCGGAAGCAATGGCAATGCACCACTTGTCAATTCCCAGAGGTACTGTGCTGAATGCGATCTGCATGAATGGCAGATAGACGACGGATATT
>DAOTVU010000018.1:0-57661 GCA_034436215.1 Dehalococcoidia bacterium | reverse complement strand
TTGACCCGTCCTGTGAATAATTTGTTAGCAACCAATATGCAACATACAGATTTTCTTTAATACCACCAACTATTTTAATACAATCGAACAAAAGTATTATATTATCAATAACCTGAAAAATATACATACACTTACACCCAATCAAGTTTGTTTATAGATATAGTTTTAAATAGAATATGGGAAATCACTGAAGAGGTTAATTATTTTGAAGGCATTATTGCAGAGGGTTAAAGAAGCTTCGGTATCTGTAGGCGGCGAAGTTGTGGGCCGGATATCCAGGGGGATGGTCGTTCTTGTGGGCATTGCAGCCGGTGATGAAGAAAGCGATGCTGATTATCTGGTAGAAAAGATCATCAATTTACGTATATTTAGCGATGACGATAACAAATTCAACCTGTCGCTACTACAGGTAAAAGGCGAACTGCTTGTAATCAGCCAGTTTACCCTTCTGGCAGATGCACGCAAAGGCCGACGTCCCAGCTTTACCGATGCGGCAACTCCGGATGTGGCCAAGGGCTATTATGAGTATTTTGTTAAAAGGCTGAAAGAATCAGGGTTGAAAGTGGCGACCGGCATCTTCGCAGCCCATATGCTGGTAAATATTTTAAACGACGGCCCTGTCACCATCATGCTCGACAGCAGAGAAAGTTCAAAATAAATGCAATCGTTATTACTTGCAATTAGTTGCAATAAAACAAAAGGTATGCAATAATATGTACTATGACATGCACAACCGTATTGCAGTCCAGGGGTTTCCGTTTAACTCCCCAGCGAATAATGATTGTTGAAGCCCTGCACAGTGCCAATGAGCATATCAGTGCCGAAGAAATTTTCAAACTCGTCCGTGAAAAATATCCGTTTGCAAATATATCAACGGTTTACCGCACCCTGGAACTGCTGAAGGAGCAGGGCCTGGCTGCCGAAATCGATGTCGGTGATGGCATTACGCGTTATCATGCACTCGAGAATAGCAGACACCATCACCTGATCTGCACGATCTGCGGAAAAGTTGTCGACCTGCCCGATCAGGAGCTGACCCCTTTAAGAAGAATCATCGAGGATGATTACGGATTTAAAGCCGATATCAAGCATCTGGCTATTTTCGGCACTTGTTCCAAGTGCAAAAAATAAAATAGATTAACACAAAAACCAACCATAAATAGAAAGGAGGTTTTTATGCATATTCCCGATGGTTTTATCAATGTTCCCGTAGCTGTAACAACAGGAGCTGTTGCTGTTGCGGCGGTGGCGGTAGCTGTCAAGGTAACCAACAAAAAAATCGGTGATAAACAGGTTCCGATGATGGGTGTACTGGCAGCCTTCATCTTTGCAGCACAGATGTTAAATTTTCCGGTGGCGGGTGGCACATCAGGCCATTTTGTCGGCGCGGCACTGGCTGCCATATTGCTTGGTCCCTGGGCCGCCATATTGATAATGAGCAGTGTTCTGATCGTTCAATGTCTGATATTCCAGGATGGCGGACTGCTGGCGCTGGGGGCTAATATAACCAATATGGGCATAATATCGGGTTTCGTCGGTTATTATATATATAAAGGTATAGACATCCTTTTCAAACATGGGCGGACTGGCATCATGATAGGCTCGTTTGCCGGCTCCTGGTTTGGTGTAGTGGCTGCAGCTCTTGCCTGTGCGGCAGAGCTTGCCATTTCAGGTACATCACCCTGGGAGGTAGCAATACCTGCTATGGGCGGTGTACATATGATAATCGGAGTTGGTGAGGGGCTTATAACTGCTACCGTATTGGGCCTGATCATGGCTGTGCGCTCGGACCTTTTAAAATTGCAGATTACTTAAGGAGGATTTAGCTTAAATGAAAGCCAGATGGTGGATTACAGGACTGGTTGTTGCCTTTCTGCTCGCTTTATTATCGCCCATTGCATCGAAGTTTCCTGACGGGCTGGAAAGGGTAGCTGAAGACCATGGGTTTATCGAAAAAGCCGCTGAAGCGCCATTTCAAGTAATTCCCGATTATACATTTCCGGGCATTGAAAACGAAGCAATAGCGACTATAATTGCCGGCGTACTGGGAACTATTTTGGTGACCGGACTCGGCTTTGGCCTTGCATATATTTTAAAGTCGAAGCATGAAGCATAGTTTTATCGATAAATACAGCGGGCTGGATAGCCTGGTTCATAAACTGGATCCACGCACCAAGTTAATATCCAGCCTCGCCTTTATAATTGCCATCGTAATGACACCGGCCAGTAACTGGAAGGTGTATGCTATATACCTGATCACCCTGCTGGCTCTGGTATATCTATCGCGTCTGCCGTTCAGCTACGTTCTTAAAAGGTCGCTGCTTATAGTGCCATTTGTGTTCATAATTGCGGTATTTGTCCCGTTCTTTAAACATGGTCAGGAAGCCTGGAGCGGCAATATAGGAATGTGGCATATCGTCGTAACCTATCAGGGTCTGAACGTGCTCATAAACGTAGTTATCAGGGCCTGGCTGAGCATGATCTGTCTGACGATACTAACATCCACCACCAAATTCACCGACATGTTAAAGGGGATGTACCTGTTAAAGGTGCCCGCAGTGTTTGTACAGATATTATCCTTTATGTACCGGTACCTATTCGTACTGGTCGATCAAGCTATGCGAATGCAAATGGCAAGAGACAGCCGAAATTTCGGCTCAAATCGAAAACTGATACTTAAAACAATGGGCAATATAATCGGGATGCTGTTCATTCGTAGCTATGAACGGGGAGAACGTATTTATGTTGCCATGCTATCCCGCGGATATAACAGTGAAATACCAGCGGTTAATAAACTGCGGTATAGACTCCCCGACGTTTGCTTTGCCTCCGCTCTGGCAGTATTAATTATTTTCCCGGCTGTTCTATGGTGGTAAGTGTGAGTCAATCTGAAATGGCTGTTGAAATGAAAAAGGTGACTTTCAATTATCCGGATGGACAATGCGGATTAAAAGATATTACTCTTAATATTTACTGTGGTGAAAGCGTGGGACTTATCGGACCCAACGGTGCGGGTAAATCAACTCTTCTATTGCATCTGAACGGCATTCTTCGTGGAACAGGAGAGATTTACATACGCGGATTAAAGGTTGAGGATAAAAATATTCGGAAGATACGCAAAATGGTTGGCATGGTCTTCCAGGATCCAGAAGACCAGCTGTTCTCATTGAACGTATTTGACGATGTCGCCTTTGGCCCTCTCAATTTGGGATGGTCGGATGAAGAGGTAACCCGGAAGGTATCTTCAGCCCTTGCCAGGGTTGGTATGTCTGGATATGAGAAAAGATCTTCACATCACCTGAGCATCGGAGAGAAAAAACGAGTTGCAATCGCAACGGTTCTATCCATGGATCCTGAAATTCTGGTGCTTGATGAACCGTCCAGCAGTCTTGATCCACGTGGCAAATCATTTCTGATAAGTGTTATACAGGAACTGCCGGTTACCAGAATTGTCGCCTCACACGACCTTGAACTGGTTAAAAAGATATGTAACCGGATAATAATCCTGGATAAAGGTTCCGTCGTCGCGGATAGCAATGCAGAAGAGATAATGGGGGACAGGTCGTTACTGGATGCACACGGACTTTTATAAAGGAAAACTTGATGTTCATCTATTCAAAGGATTTGGCAATGGAAAGAGGCTACCAGGTACCAGTTCGACCTGGCCAAAGACCCCGAGTTCAAGCAGCTGGTCGTAACCGCCGCCACCACCACCGGCTACGAGTACAACGACACGCTGGACTACAGCACCAACTACTTCTGGCGCGTAAAGGCGCTTGAGGTCAACGGCCAGAACATCCCGTCCGACTGGTCGGCCACCTTCAGCTTCCAGACCGAGCCCGTACCGGCCACCCCGCTGTGGGGCTGGGTCATCATCGCCATCGGCGCCATCCTGGTGATCGTCACCCTCATCCTCATCTTCAAGACCCGCAGGGTGTAATCTCAGGTACGCTCCCCGATAACCACGGGAGGGGCGGCACTCAGCCGCCCCTCCCTTTTTACGAGCAAATACATAGGTAAACTAAATAAAGGTATTATGGCAATAATATGATCCGGAAAAGGATATTACAGAAGCTTCAAACTTATATCTAGAGAAGTTGAAGAGTGTGTGAGCGATCCAACAGATATCCAGTCAACACCGGTTTCTGCGATCTGTCTGACTGTGTTCAGATTGACTCCGCCGGACGCTTCAACAATACACCTGTGATTAATCAATTCAACTGCCTGCCGCATATCATATAGATTCATATTATCGAGCATGACAATATCCGCGCCGGCCCTGGCAGCTTCCAGTGCATCCTGTATCGATGAAGTCTCAACCTCAATAAGCATTCCCGCCGGGCACTTTTTTCGTGCAATACGAAGGATATCCCGTATGTCACAGCCATTATGTCGCATCGCCGATATATGATTATCTTTTATCAATATCAGGTCACCGAGGTTTAACCGGTGATTGGTTCCACCCCCGGCAGATACAGCATATTTCTCAAGAATACGCATGCCCGGAATAGTTTTGCGGGTATCTAAAATCTTGACCGGCAGGTCTTTAACTGAATTTACATATTTTGAAGTCAATGTGGCTATGCCGCACAAATGCTGTAAAAAATTCAACGCTGTCCGTTCTGCCTTCAGGATACCGCGTATATCGCCTTCTATGGTAGCCAAAATATCACCGTGATTTATTTCACACCCGTCGTTTGTTGATGCGTTGAATTTAAGAAATGGGTCGACTTTGTGGAACACGAGGGAGGCTACATTTATTCCCGCTAGAATTCCGTTTGCCTTACAAATGAGTGCCGCGCTACATTGAACACGTGAATGAAAAAGCACCTCAGTTGTTATGTCACCGTCTTTTAGATCCTCATCCAGTGCGTTATGCACAACTTCTTCAATTTGAGGCCAGTATCTTTCTATGTCCATCATAGATTCATCATACTAAGATTTGCTTTAGACAGGCGATCGGGTTATCATGACGGATTCATAATATAGATAGATAAGTTAAGCACAGTGGCAAAACTGACCCATATTATATAAGGAATTAGAAGAATTGAGGCAATCCTCGAAACCCGATAGAAATAAATAATTGTTAGTAAAATGGCTGTCCATAACGGTACTATTATCAGCAGCCCAGAAATGGGCGAACGAAGCCCGAAGAAGGCAAATGACCATAAAATATTTAATACAAGCTGTATAACGAAAATAATAACGCCCTCGCGGACGTTGAATTGTTTAATGCCCTTCTGCCAGACCACAAAGACTGCTATTCCCATAAGGATATAAAGAAAGAACCAGACCGGTGCAAACAGCCATGCCGGAGGGGTGAATGCCGGTTTTTGCAGGAAAGCGTACCAACTTGTTATTGATCCTCGCGTAAAGATCGATCCAATTAACCCCGCCCCCACGCAAACTCCAATAGAGACAAGAAGCTTCAATCCGCTTATTAATGTTCTATTTTTTATCATACCCAATTATCTGGTTTTATAAACTATTATACAAACAGATTTAAAGTTAAACAGATAAAATTCAACAAATAATACAATACTAAAAAATACGATTCAAATGTTTAATTAAATTTTATCAATATTCATCAATCTCCAATGACCATATATGTAATTGTGTGCTGTATACCCTTTACAGCCTGAATCTCATTAACCACAATCCTGGCAATAGCATCGGCATCCGATCCCTGCAAAACTGCTATGACGTCATGCGGCCCGGCAACAAGGTCAGCTGCAACGATTCCCGGTCTTCCTTTAAGAGCATTTGCGACGGCCTCCGCTTTGCCTGTCTGCACCTGGATCAGAACATAAGCCTTTTTATTCGACATATTACACCTCCTGGCATCACCAACTTCAAATATAATAAGCTGTTACTATCTTTGCTGAAATACAAATTCAATACCGGCAAATTACCTCACTCCACTACCCTTTCTCATATCTGCGTGCTTCTATTCTAAAATAGCGTTGTGCTTAATTCAAGAATAATATCTTAGCTATGCTGAATTATTTGCACTCATTGCTAATTGCGCACCCGGCTGTATGGGAATATAATCTATACCGTTTCTAAATTCCCCAGGGCCATTAATAAATAATAGTACTTTCAAATCACCGGCCAATAAAGCAAAATATAACTCCTACGCGGATAGAAAGACGCTTAACCCAGTTTATTTGGGTATAATATAAGAGACGGGTATAAAATATAAAGGAGACGTATTTCCAGCTATGAAAGTGGTATTTCTACAAGACGTTTCAGCTAAAGAAAAAAAAGGTGATATTAAAGAGGTGGCTGATGGATATGCCAAGAACTATTTAATTCCTCGAGGCCTGGCAATCGTAGCCACTGAAGGAGCAGTGAAATCAGCCCAAAAAATAGCCGAGATAAGAGAGAGAAAAAGAAAACGGCAGCATGATGAATATCTCGAGATGGCCCGGCAGATCGATGGTACAGAACTGAAGTTTCAAAGCAAAGCCAGCCCCAAAGGAACATTGCACGGATCAATTACGTCTGCCGATATTGCTGCCAGATTATCTGATATGGTAAATGCCGAAATAGACAAAAGGAAAATAGCATTAAAGAGTTCGCTACATAAAGTTGGCACTTATGATGTTGATGTTGCGCTGGCAAAAGATGCTGTTGCCAAAATAAAGGTTACTATAGAAGAGGCAAAGGTTTGAGTTGGTAAAGGATACTCTGCCACCCTATGACCAGGATGCCGAAGAAGCGGTGCTGGGGTCACTTCTGATTGATAGCGAAGCTATCAATGAGATAGTAACAATTATCGGTGCTGAAGATTTCTTTATAGAGCAGAATCAGTATGTCTTCGGCGCCTGCCAGAACTTATTTAACCGGGATGAAGCTATCAATCAAATTACCGTTGCCCAGGAACTCGTCCGGTTGGGTAAGCTGGATGAAGCTGGCGGTGCCGCTTATTTAAGCCATCTGGTCGCAATTGTACCCACATCTCTGCATGTACGGCATTATGCAGAAATAGTTTACAGGCTTTCTGTAATGCGTCGTTTAATCAGCGCAGCCGGTCAAATCGAGGCCATCGGCTATAAAGCCGATCCGGACGTCGACCTCGCTCTGACAAGAGCAGAAGATATTATTTTCAAGCTTCGAAGCAGGCAGGGCAAGGGTGAGTTCATACCTATTAATGAGGCGCTTAACATTTACTTTGAAGAAAGCGGTAAGACTGACTACGGGCAGGACCTGCAAAGCATCAAGACCGGATTTATGGCTATCGATAATGCGCTTGGAGGGCTCCAGCGTTCGGAACTGGTTATACTTGCGGCACGTACCAGCATAGGTAAAACGAGCCTGGCATTAAATATTGCACGAAATGCAGCCGTCCAGCAAAAAGCCTGTGTTGCCATCTTCAGCCTCGAAATGTCCAGACGCGAGATAGTTCAAAGAATGCTTTCCAGCGAAGCCAACATAAGATCAGAACACTTTAAAATGGGGCGCTTTTCAGATCTGGAAGAAAAGCTATTACAGAGGGAGATAATACCCCGCCTGGCGGATACATCCATATATATCGATGATACACCGAATATGCGAATCAGCGAAATAAGAAGTAAGGCCAAACGCCTGCATCTCAAGCATAGTATAGATCTGGTTATCCTGGATTACATCCAGCTTGTAAGAGGTGATACCAGAAATGATAACCGCGTGCAGGAACTTACTGAAATTACTCAATCGCTTAAAGCTCTGGCACGAGAGCTAGATGCTCCTATTCTGGCCCTTTCTCAGCTAAGCCGCAATATCGAACACAGGCAGGAGAGCAAAAGACAAAAACAGCTTGTTAAGCCACAGCTATCAGATTTAAGAGATAGTGGAAGTATCGAGCAGGACGCCGATGTGGTCATGTTCATCCATCGGTGGGATAAAATCTATCCTACTGAAGAGGATTGGATCAGGGAGTTCGGCGATATGGTGCCCTACCCCAGAGGACTGGCGGAGATTATTATAGCCAAAAACCGCAACGGGCCAACCGGTGAAGTCCAGCTGAGATTTATACAGGAATTAACTAAATTTGAAAACAGCCCAATTGAAGTCACTACAGTTTATAAATAAGGTGGTTCAATGACTGAAACCCATTTTAAAGGCTTCCCATCAAGGTCAGAGGTTACACCTCTACCCAATATATTTTTCAGTGACCTATTACCACGCATGAGCAATGCCAGTGAAATAAAGGTCGTACTGCATATATTTTTTCTTCTTAGCAGAAGAAAGGGGTATCCGCGTTTTGTCAGCTTTAGAGAGCTTTTAAATGATCCTGTGATATTGAAAAGTCTATCCAACCAGGCAGAAAAAATAGAAGATATACTGCGTGGTTCACTTCAGGAAGCAGTAAAAACCGGCATCATTATACATATACCGGTAGAAAAAGATGGTATATCCGACGACATCTATTTGTTAAATAATGAATCTGAAAGGGATATTATCACAAGGATCATCTCCGGAGAACTTAAGTTGCCGAGCATGATGGTGCGCACTCAGGAGGAATTACCGGCAGAGCAAATACCGGATATCTACAGCCTATACGAAAAAAATATCGGTATGCTTACTCCTATCCTGGCCGAGGAGCTCCAGGAGGCTGAGCATAAATATCCGGCAGACTGGATTCAAGAGGCCTTTCGTATTGCACTTAGATCAAATGTGAGAAACTGGAAGTATGTACACGGGATACTCAAGCGCTGGGAAAGAGAGGGTAAGAAAAGTGGAGAACCTGTCAGATATTTTAAAAAAGAACGAGACCCAAATGCCTACATCAAAGGAAAATACGGACATCTGGTTCAAAGATGACATCACCGAATCAGATATGAACGATCAGGAAAGGCCCTGCCCGATATGCCACGGTGCAGGATTTGTGCATCCACTGTTGCCCTCCGGTGCACCGGATTACAGTCGCCTGGTTCCCTGCAGATGCAGTAGCCCCACACTTGAAAGACGTCATATTTACCGCCTGCAATCGATAAGCAATCTGGGTAACCTGACAAATCTAACCTTTGATAATCTACTACCCGAAGGGAGGCGCTACGATCCTGCATCACAAAAACTATTTTATGAAGCATATCAGCAGTGTAAAAAGTTTGCCGAAAATCCTCAGGGCTGGTTAGTACTCGTTGGTCCTGTGGGCAGTGGAAAAACACACCTTGCATGTGCGGTAGCAAATTACCGCATTCATCAGGGGTACCCCGCTTTCTATATTTCAGTTGCAGAGCTTCTCGATCATCTCAGGGCTTCGTTCAATCCTGCAAGCGAAATAGAATACGATGAACTGTTCGAGCAGATCAAAGAAACCAGGCTCTTAATACTCGATAATTTAAGCTACTCGGGTACTACCGCATGGTCTAAGAGCAAGCTGGATCAATTACTGGAATATAGATTCAACAGCAGATTACCAACCCTTATCACAACCAGTACTCCGGTGGAGGAGTTCAGTTCAGACTATGCCGGTCATATTAACGATCCGGATATCAGCCATATATTGATATTGAATAAAAATTTTTCGAGTTTGCAAAGCCTTGATAGCCTCGATCTCGAATTACTGAAAAATATGAGGTTTGAAAACTTTGATGTAAAACGTCTCAATTTACCCAGTAATGTAAGAGAAAACCTTGCGCAGGCGCTGCATAATGCACGCGAATTTGCCAGATCACCACAGGGATGGTTGATTTTTCAAGGGCTTAACGGCTGTGGTAAAACCCATCTTGCTGCCGCTATCGCTAACAGCCTGAGGGAAGAAGGCAAAGACGTTTTATTTATTGTTGTATCGGATTTACTCGACCATTTACGTTCCTCTTTCAGTCCCGAAAGCAGGGTCTCTTACGATGCATTATTCGAAAGGGTGAAGAAAGTGCCCGTACTGGTACTTGACGATTTCGGTGAGCATTCGGCAACGCCATGGGCACAGGAAAAGTTATATCAGCTAATCAATTACCGCTATAATGCGCGCCTCGCTACGGTAATTACCACATGTCTGTCTCTTGATGAAATCGACAATAGCATAAGTTCGCGCATGGTCGATCCCAGCATAAGTCTGAATTTCAATATTATTGCACCTGACTACAGGGGAGATGTAAAGTCAATTCGCCCAACACCATCCCAAATTAAAAGCAAAAAAACATGATTATCGCCAACATAAAAAGCCATGATAAGAAAGATATTTTCCAGAAATAACAATTATATAAAATTTATCATTTATCGTAATCAGTAATAGAGGCACTTACTGATAAACAATCTCATATAATCCACGATAATTGTTGAAAAAGCTATTTTACAACCATATCTGCAGATGGGTGTTTTTCCAGATGATAGCCGATTTCAGCATAAATATTTTGAGACACATGATTTTTCCTGATAAAATAAGTTTTAATTGAGCCGTGAATAGTTCCATTATTAACGAACCTGTATTAGTATTAAATGAGAACTACCTGCCTCTAAATATATGCAAAGTGCGCAGGGCAGTGGTGCTGGTGTTAATCGGAAAAGCCGAGGTAATAGAAAATGGCAGAGGCTATGTGTTATCAGCTAATGGCGAATTCGAGATACCTTCGGTAATCCGGCTGGTTTATCTGGTACACAAAAAATACCAGCCCCGTAAGATGACCAAGCTTGAAATATTTAACCGGGACAAATTTACCTGTCAGTATTGTGGAAAAGAGGTTAAAGACTTGACACTTGACCACGTTATACCCAGACACAGAAACGGCCAGCATACGTGGGAAAATGTAGTAACGGCTTGCATCCCCTGCAATAGAAAAAAAGCGGGAAGAACACCGGCAGAAGCCGGTATGCCGCTGTTAAGGCAACCCCGAGCACCCGGTAATATAGGCTTCTACATACCCCACCAATTCCTGCGTACCAGAAAAGAATGGCAAAAGTATCTGCCGCATACGCGGTAAATCGCTACTCCGATGCTTTGCGTGTGTTCACAATTACGACATCTCTAACAGGTACTTCAAGTGTAACACCCGATTCAAGCTCTGCGATTAAGGTCTCTTTGATTACATTACGTCCTACTATCCTGGCTTTTCCTATTTTAGTAATAATATCCTGTCCAATGTCCGGGAGTTTTCCCTTCATATCATGGTACTGCTCGTATTCATATCCGAGACAGCATAAAAGCCTTCCACACAACCCCGATGTTTTCATGGGGTTAAGAGCTATTTCCTGCTCTTTTGCCATTTTTATCGAAACAGGCATGAATTCATTCAGAAATGTTATGCAGCATAGCTGACATCCGCATTTGCCGACACCACCAACCAATTTGGCTTCATCTCTTGCACCTATCTGGCGCAGTTCAACATGAGTGTGCAACTCGTGACTGATTTTACGTACCAGTTCACGAAAATCAACGCGTTTATCGGCATAAAAATAGACTATTAGATGGCTGCCATCAAGGTTATACTGTGCATAGATAGCCTTCATCGGTAAATTCAGGCTTGTGATGAATTCCCTGCTTTTTGCCAGTGCTTTTCGGGCACGCTCCCTCTGATGCTGCGCCTGCTGAATATCCTCAGATGTCGCCAAGCGAATTACAGGTTTAAAAGGTTCGGCATTTTCCGCCGGTGTAACCTCACGAGCTCCTATAACCACTCTGCCCAGTTCGATACCTCTGCTGGTCTCCACAACTACGAGATCATTAACTTTAATATCAAGTCCGGCAGTTTCAAAATCGTATATTTTGCCGGCCTGCGTAAATCTGACGCCAACAACTTTTGTCATGTTATATATTATACAGCGGAAAACATCACACCCGCCTTCTTCTCCTTTTTAGGCATATCCAGCATTAACAGTTCCAGTTGAAGATGGAGATTGACGTTATAATTCAGATTAATCATCGCATCATTCATGCATCCGAGAAAATCGGTTATTTCCGATATAGTCAATATGTCAGCGTGAGATTTTAATTCCGGGATATAATCGATATTGATCACCAGAGATTCACATCCATATTTTACCAGCATAACATCCCGATACCATGATGTCCACAGCCGAATCATATCTGCCACTGAATTACGATCTGAAGGCATTTGCTGAATAAAGTTCAACCTTTCATACCAACCCTGATAAATTAGCGAATTAAATGATTCAAGCCTTGCCTTACGCAATTGCAGAGAAGTATCATCACCAGAGGCTGATATAGCCCAACCAATACATCCACCCGACAGCCTTGCCAGAAGACTAACTTTCTCAGGAGATAAATCGCGGTTGCGCGAGAGTCTTTCTTCAATTTGAATTATCTTTACCGGTTTAAGCTCTAAACGCTGACACCGAGATATGACAGTTGGTAAAAGCATCTTCTCTTCGGCTGTGAGAAGGATAATTACCACATTTGGCGAAGGCTCTTCCAACGTCTTCAACAGGCAGTTGGAAGCTTCAATCGACATCATATGGGCTTCATCGATAATATATACCTTACATTTGCCTTCATACGGTGGCAAACTCGAGTTTTTCTGCAGATATTCCCTGATTGCATCTATACCGATTTCGGAAGCTTTTTTCCTATCTTTGGAATCCCGCCCGGTGTTCTTATCAATGACTACCACATCACTATATTTGCCTTCTGAAATACGTTCACAGATACGGCACGTTCCGCAAGGAGGTTCGCTGCTGCTGCAGTTTAATGCCCTGGCCAGATCCAACGCCAGCGTCATTTTACCAACATGCGGAGGACCAACAAAAAGATATGCATGCGACAGGGCTGCATGGTTTATCGCATCTTTTAAAAAAGCAATAATATGATCTTGCCCGATGGTTTGCCACATTTAAGCTCTGGACATTAAATCGTATTTAATCAAATCTGCATACTTTTGCCGGCGGCGGATAATTCTGGCATGTCCTTCGTTAACCATTACAATTGCTGGTAATGGCACCATATTATAATTGCTTGCCATGGGTATACAATAAGCTCCACAAACTGGAACCGCCAGCAAATCACCCGATTCAATTTCGGGCAATTCTATATCCCTTATAAGGATGTCTCCAGATTCACAGAATCTACCCGCTATAGTAACTTTTTTAGTATTCGAAGCATTGGCCCTGTTTGCAACCACTGCCTCATATTTTGCCTCATACAGGGCTGGTCTGATATTATCACCCATTCCTCCATCTACACACACATACGTCCTTATCCCGGGGATATCTTTAACGGCTCCCACAGTATAAATAGCTACACCTGCTCTGGCAATAATGCTGCGCCCTGGTTCAATTATCAATCTGGGTCGGGCCAGATTAAAACCATCGGCCATGGTAACAAGGTTATTCACAATTACTTCTGCATAGTTTGCAGTTGAAGGTAGTTCGGTAGAAGAGATGTACTTTACCGGAAAGCCACCTCCAGGGCTTAATTCTTCCATTTGAAACCCATAAATTTTCTTCATACCACGGGCAAAATCCATAATTACTTCCAGTCCCCGCACATACGGATCGGTCTCACTTATGGGCGAACCTAGGTGAAAATGCAATCCTCTAAGTCTCAGTAATTTCGAAGACAGAGATATTTTCACCGCCTGCTCTGCCTGACCGGTGGTTACCGGAAATCCAAACTTACTGTCAAGTTTGCCAGTGGTGGTATACCTGTGAGTATGTGGATCAACACCCGGATTCAATCTGAGCAAAATATCTATTTTAACCTTCTTCTGGCCAGCAATCTCATTTAATAGTCTTAATTCATAGAAATTGTCCACTATTATTCGACCAACTCCATATTCTGTGGCCATCCTCAGTTCTTCCATTGATTTATTATTGCCATGAAAATAGATCCTATTTGGAGGGAAATCTACTGAGCGGGCAACGCTTAGTTCCCCACCTGATACCACATCGAGTCCCATCCCCTCTTGATCCATTATTGCTGCAATTGGTTTGCTGATAAACGCCTTACAGGCATAAGCCACGACTGTATTATCGTAACGACCCCTGAATTCCCGATTGAACTCGCGGCATCGGGCACGTATAGTATCCTCATCGAAAACATATAACGGTGAACCGTAGCGTTTTATCAGATCAACACAATCGCACCCTCCGATAGATAAATGATCTTTGCTATTAACGCTCGCAGTAATCGGAAACAGCTCTATCCTTTTATTCTGCATTGGATACTCCGGTTATGAAATACGGTAAATAAGCTGTATTATACACTATCTTGGCTGGTAAGTACTTTTTCTTGACATTAAATTCGTGTCAACTTATAATGAGCCAAATTCATATTCAATCTGGTTAAATGCAAATCAACGTTGCACAGCTCCTGAAAGAGCCGGTCGGGGCTAAGCGTAGATATAAAATTGATGAATTTGCCGGCGAGAATGATGAAAATCACGTTTTAGGAGAGGTAAAACTTATCCGCACTAATCGTGGTATACTGGTTACGGGTAACATTGCAACTGATATAAACGGGCAATGCTCCCGATGCCTAAAACCGGCGCATTTATCGGTAACCTTTTATATGGAAGATGAATATTTTCCGCACATTGATATCCACACTGGTTTACAGTTACCGGTACTACCGGATGAGTTTATGATAGGCGAGGATAATGTTCTTGACTTAGATGAGGCACTAAGACAATATATAATAACAGCGACGCCAACAAAGATGCTGTGTAAACCGGATTGTCAGGGGATATGTCCCATTTGCGGAAAAGATATGGCAACAGGGAATTGCCAGCATAAAAATATGACTTATGACCACCGCTGGGACAGATTAATTCAATTAGAAAAGGAGAATAAAATATAAATGGCACCATTACCTAAAAAGAAGTATCCCAAAGCACGTCAGGGCAAGAGACGCAGTCACTTAGCCAAATCGGCTGCAGCACTTATGGATTGCCCCCGATGTCATAGCCCTAAATTATCCCATCAGGTTTGTCCTTCCTGTGGAACATATGATGACAGAGAAGTTCTAGAAATCAAGAGTCCCACCAAAAAGAAAAAGAAATAAGGTTGTTTAAAATATTTCCATTTGGAAAATCAAGGAGGGAAGTAAATGGTCGAAGATGTTAAAGTGGCCTATGTTTTCCCGGGGCAGGAATCAAAGCAGGTAGGAATGGGCCTTGACCTTTACGTCCATTATAATTCTGCCAGAGAAGTTTTTGACGAGGTCGATAGAACTCTTGGCTTTCCGCTGTCCCGCCTTTGCTTCGAGGGTCCCGATGAAGATCTTTCGCAGACAATCAATGTACAGGCGGCTGTGTTGACCGTTAGCATCGCATGTCTTAAAGCGGCAGAAGAAATAAGCGAAGGCACATTACCCCAGCCGGCATTAGTGGCCGGTCACGGGTCGGGCGAATACGCCGCCCTGGTAGCTGCCGGTGTGATGCAACTCGGGGATGCTGTACGCCTAATCCGCGAACGGGGGAGGTTAATGAATGAAGCGGGACGACGAAAACCCGGCGGAATGCTGGCCATCCTGGATATCAATAAGGATACGATGGATGACATCTGCATAACCACCGGTGTTGAGATTTCCTCAATAAATGCTCCCGATTATATAGTTGTAAGCGGCGATAATGACAGGCTGGCAAAAGCTAAGCGGCTTGCTCAGGTTAAAGGTGCGCGTAGAATGGTCCCTCTGAAAGTAAGTGGCGCCTTCTATTCATCGCTTATGGAGCCGGCGCTCGAAGGCATGATCAATGCCGTTTCACAATTCACTTACCAGACACCCCGCATCCCTATAATAGCTAATGTTACCGCTCAGCCTATGAATACTGTTGAAGCTGTTAAAGAGGAGTTAATCAGCCAGATCATTCACTGCATCAAATGGCAGCAATCGGTTGAGACCATGCTTGCCAGAGGCATCACTACTTTCTTCGAAGTGGGGCCGGGCGATAATCTCAGTAAATACATAAAGCGCATTAGCCCGGGAGCGCTCACCTTTAACATAAGCAATGCACAGACCACTGGTGAAATAATCAGATGGCGTAAAGGTGGAAGATAACAAACTCTAAAGTTTCTCAAATATAGATCATTAATTACCGATAATATGCCAAAAGGTCTACGGCATCGCGCCAGGATTGCTGCATTGCAAATATTATTTGAGCTGGAATTTGTAGCCAAGCCGCCCAAAAACGTTGTGGAGCGTACAACCCAGCAGAAAGAACTGAGCGAAAGTGCTTCGCAATTCGCTGAAGATATTGTAACAGGCGTTATAGCCAATAAAGAATTCCTTGATAGTATTATCGGTAAATTTGCACCCGCATTCCCTGTATCTATGCTGGCACCTACGGATCGTAATATACTGCGCATGGCTCTCTATGAAATCTACCTGTATAAAACGGTACCGCCAAAGGTGGCTATTAACGAAGCTATAGAACTTGCAAAAGAATTCGGCTCTGAAACATCACCCAAATTTGTAAACGGCGTTCTGGGATCGGTAATGAACAATATAAGTCAAAGCAATAAGACAGATTAATTGATAGATTTTTCTTTAACATCGTATAATTGAGACAGCTTAAAAATGGCCGGACTATTTGATAAGATAAAAAAAATCCTGATAGACGAGTTTGATGTGGATGAAGCCATCATCCAGCCATCGTCTTCATTTACTGATGACCTGAACATGGATGCCGACGATCTGGCCGAATTCTTTACCATTATAGAAGATAGATTTAGCACGCCCGGCAATAAGTTCGAAATACCCGATGATGAATCGGACAATATAGTTAATGTACAGGATATGATCGAATATCTACAGGATAAAGGTATCGACGATTAAACACCGACTTCATTTATCAGGCGGGGACTCTGCTTACATTTTCAAGTAACAGCCGCAATAAATCCTGCCATCTATCAGCTGCTTTATCCAGGTCGATTCTTATTTGTTTATTCCCGATTTTATAAACACTTTTCGTCGAAGATGGCAGGGATATATCTCCATATTTCAAATCTTCTTTGTATGAAATTACAAGCTCATTATCATCCCTGTATATAAATTCAACGCCAGTTTTTATTGCCATTATCTTCATCTCAACTATAAATAAAAGATTAACTACTTCCTCGGGCAGAGGGCCAAACCTATCTATCATTTCTTCCCTTAAAGTTTGAACATATTGCAGAGTATCACATTTCGCCAGCCGTTGATAGAAATTGAATCTTGTCCTCGTATTTTCGATATAACCTTCGGGTATATAAGCGCTTAATTTCAGGTCAATGGATACTTGTGGCTGTTCGGGTTTTTCTCTGATTTCTATTCCGCTTCGCCCCGCTTTTATCTCTTCAACAGCTTCGGCTAACAGTTGACAGTAATAATTAAACCCTACTGCAGCAATATTGCCACTCTGCTCAACACCCAGCAGATTACCTGCACCCCTTATCTCCAAATCCTTCATTGCAATAGCGAAACCTGACCCCAATTCGGTAGCCTGCGCAATAGTTTTTAAACGTTCTCTGGCCTGATCGGTCAATTTTCTATCAGAATCAAAAAGGAAATAGGCATATGCCAGATTTGTTCCTCGTCCAACCCTGCCACGCAACTGGTAAAGCTGTGTTAATCCAAGTCTGTCCGCCCCGTCAACTATAAGAGTATTGACATTGGGGATATCCAGCCCTGATTCAATTATAGTGGTTGATACAAGGACATTTGCCCTTCCTTCAACAAAATCCGTCATTATCCTCTCAAGTTCGGCTTCATCCATTTGACCGTGGGCAATTTCGATCTTCGCTTCGGGTACAAGCTCTTTTATCTTGAAGGCTATTTCCCTTATACTGCTAACCCTATTATGGACCACAAAGACCTGACCATCCCTTTCAAGTTCCCTTAATATAGCCTCCCGCACCAGACGGTTATTAAACTCGCCCACAAATGTAGCTACAGGCATGCGGTTCTCCGGTGGCGTTTCTATAGTGCTCATATCTCTGATACCGGACAAGGCCATATGCATCGTCCTCGGAATAGGAGTAGCACTTAACGTAAGAACATCAACATATTTGCGGATTTTTTTAAAATACTCCTTGTGAATAACGCCAAAACGCTGTTCCTCATCAATAATAACCAAACCCAGATCTTTGAACTGGACATCTTTCTGTAATAGCCTGTGTGTACCTATGCAGATATCGATATCCCCAATTGCCAGCCTGCGGATAATATCAGTTTCTTCCTTTGCGGAACAGAACCTGCTGAGCGCAGCAATTTTAACCGGGAAAATGCCAATGCGTTCCTTAAAAGTATTCATATGCTGCTGCACCAGTATGGTAGTCGGTACCAGCATCGCCACCTGTTTACCTTCCATCACGGCTTTAAACGCGGCACGAATGGCAATTTCCGTTTTACCATAGCCCACGTCTCCACAGACCAATCTATCCATCGGCTTATCGGATTCCATATCCTGTTTTACTGCCGCAACGGCTTCAAGCTGATCGGGTGTTTCTACATATGGAAATGAAGCTTCCAATTCCATTTGCCACAATGTATCACGCGAATATTTAATCCCCCTGTTTGCCTGTCGGCCTGCATAAATCTCTATCAACTCCCTAGCTATATTAGCCACGGATTCTTTAACCTTCTGTCTCGATCTATTCCACTCCTGGCTGCCGAGACGACTGAGAGAAGGTGGCCGTTCACCCCCACCAATATAAAGGCTTATCCTATCCACCTGATCAACAGGGACATAAAGTACATCGCCGCCGGCATATTCCAGTACCATGTATTCCTTTTCTATACCCGAGTCGGTTCTTTTCACAGTCCCGGCAAATCGGCCGATGCCATGCTCCATATGTACGACCAAGTCCCCAGTATTTATATCATCCAAGAACCAGTGATAACGAAAAGGCCTTTTTTTAATGGATCTCCGCTGTTTAACAATTCCAAAAAGTTCTCTATCTGTGAGAAGCAGCAATTCATTGCCGAGCTGCCATCCGCCATCTACCGCGCCCTGTACCAGTGTAAACGAAGATTTTTGAGGAACGGCTTCTAGCGAAGTAATTTTTTCAGTCTCCACACCCCACTCGAGCAATAATTCTTTTATTCGATCCGCCTGCTGGCTGACTATAACAATCCGTTCGATTTCATGCTTCAGGGCAGGAAGGTTCTCCACAAAAACCGAGAATCTGCCGGCAAAATTCGGAGCACCTTTTAGAGAAATATCCCCTATATCAATTGTTTCGGCAGCAGACCAGGGGCTCAGTCTAATTACATTCTGGACAGAATCTATTTTCTGATTGATGACAGTCCACTCAAGTATAGACTTCAATCTGGTATCTGCTCGGCTTTCTTCCCGACAATCCGACTCTGCAAATTCCTTACCAAGTTTATCCAGCTCTTCCGCAATTCTGGCTGGGTCATCCATAAAAATAATCGAGCTAAACGGCAGATAGTCAAATATAGTGCTACCCCTTTCTGCGGGTAACTCTTTTGCAGGCGGTATTGTAACCGAAGCCAGTTGACCTTTCGAAAGCTGTGTTCTGGCATCATATTCCCTGATACTTTCTACTTTATCACCGAAATACTCGATTCTCACCGGATTCTCCCTTCCAGAAGGGAAAACATCGATAATACCACCTCTGATTACAAATGTACCCGGCAATTCAACAGGTGTATCGTACTGATATGCCGCAGATTCCAGTTTGCCTATCAAATCTGCTTGTTTTAATTCCTGCCCCAATCGAATATAGATGGTGTGAAATTTAAAATCATTAATTTCCATAGACCTGCTGGCTGAAGCCAGAATACTGGTTACTATAAAAGGCCGCATACTGTTACAGTTTCCCTGATTGTCCTGGTCATTGATCAGTGAGGATAGGATTTTTATCCTTTCAGAACACACATAAGAGTCCAATTTCCCATTACTGCTCAATAAATCGATCTCCGGAAACAGATATAGATTATCGGAATTCCTTAGCCATGTTTTCAACTGCTCGAGATATTTTTGGGCCAGTTCCGGCCGAGCCGTGACCAATAAAGACGGGTAATTCATCACTTCATGAACTGCCGCTGCAAAATAACCATATGCCTGTTCTTCCATGCGTAGAGATATTCTGGAAACTACATCCTTTTTTAAAAGGCCGATGATATCTCTAAAGGCGCCTTTATCCTTAAGAATGTCGGTCAAAAAAAATATGTTCATCTCAATCAACACTTAGCAGCCATGAATTACATACGTCACAACTTTAAGGATTGTAGCATAGCTAAATTACACCGACCAAACTAATAATCAGGCGAGCAGGGTTACAGTAAATTGACTAACTCTGATACTTGGGTTAAAATCACAAGTGAGCCGTCTGCTTAGGAGGACTTCCATGAGAGAAATGCAAATAGACAGCATACGGGTCAGCCTTATGAATTATCAGCACGTAGTAATTCTCAAAGAAAGGCACACTGACCGTTATCTGCCTATTTGGATAGGACCAGCAGAGGCCGACGCTATCTCAATGAAATTGCAAAACGTTGATGTAGCCCGGCCCATGACACATGACCTGCTGAAAAACACAATTTTCGCACTCGAGTCCCTGTCAGGCACGAGCATAAGCAGGGTTGTCGTTAATGATCTACGTTCCGACACCTTTTATGCCCAGATAATATTTGAATTCGTTGAGGGACCTCCTATAGTCGAACTCGAACCGAGAAATAAAGCCCATCCCACCCGAGAATTTGATAAAGATGTCAGCCTTTTTCTGAAATGGCAGGGAAGGGCTTTTGCATCTACTATTATGCGCAAATGGGAAGAGAATAATAAGCGCTTTATGGAAATCGACAGTGGTGAAGGATGGATCTTCGAAGTCTTTTTCGATGAACTCAACAAACGCTGGTTACTGACCAGATTGAAGCTCGATTCAAGACCAAGCGATGCTATAGCTCTGGCAGTTAGGGTAACAGCTCCTATTTACGCCGAAGAGTCGGTACTTGATAAAGCAGGTATTATACTCGATTCAGAATCAGGCAAAATCTCCACTCAGGCCAAAACTACAGATAGTAATACTTTACAACAGGACAAATTTGACGAGCAGGAATTAAAGAAATATCAGGCGATTTACGATTTCATAAACACTCTCGATCTGGACGATTTCGGTAAAAGAAAATCCTGAATTGACTTCATGAAATAATTTCTCGTCCTGTCCATGTTTACTATTGTAATTGGTAGCATTGCTTAAAATGCGTAATGGCTAACACTTATCGAACAAATTTTAAAATCACTGTAAATTCCGTTGACGCGGTAAAATAGTACTTGTTATAATGCCTATGCTCAAGCAGGATAAGGAAGAGAAACCGGAAAAAAGGTTGCTGCTAAAAGGCCTCTGGTTTCTTTTTAATGTAGGTTGGTTTGTAGCATTAAGCCTTGTCGTGCCAACAGCAATTGGTCTGTGGTTGGATGCTCCCGAGAGATTTAACAGCAGACCATTATGCACGCTAACAGGATTTATTTTGGGTGCTACGACCGCCGGTTACGGACTTTATAAAATGCTAAAGCAATTTGTAAATGAAAACAAAGAGTCAGCAGCAAAAACGAACTTAAAAAAGGAGCAGGACAGTGAGTAAACTCGGTTGCTCCAGCAAACTGATGGCAATACTGATTATACTGTTTTTAGCCCTTGGATTGGCTGCATTTACCTTCGGGCCTATAGGATCCAAACTATTTGGTATCCAGGTACCAAATGAACTTCAAATAAACAAACCCCACGTCGTTCTACCGTCTGAACCGATGTTCAATATCGGCGGATTTAAGATCACCAACACCCTGATTTCTTCATGGATAACTATTCTGGTGCTCTGTCTGACGTTTTTCTTTGCCACCAGAAAAATGAAACTTATTCCTGGCAGATTTCAGGGGTTTGCCGAAGCAGTTGTTGAGGGCATCTATAAAGCTATCGAAGGTGTAGCAGGTGAGAAACATACACGGACGTTTTTCCCTATTGTTGCGACAATATTTATATATGTTCTAACCAATGCTTTGCTGGCTCTGGTACCATTGTGGGGAACATGGGGTCCGGTTGAAGAAATACATGAAGGTGCGCATTCAGCTACCGTTATTGTACCATTCCTCCGCGCGGCCAACACTGATGTTAACCTTACACTTTCCATAGCTCTGGTAGCTTTCTTCTTTATCGAATACCTCGGCTTTACCAAGTTAGGAGCATCTAATTATATTGATTCTTTCTTCCAGTTTAGAGCACTGGGAAAGGCATTTGCAGACCTGTTTAAAGGAAACGTCAAATCGTTTATAAGTGGTCTGGCATTCGGATTTATCAATATTTATGTAGGATTACTTGAAATACTCAGCCATCTTATCAGGATAGTCAGTTTTACCTTCCGTCTATTTGGCAACATGACAGCAGGTGAAATCCTGATAGGTGTTATGACCTTCCTGGTAGCACTGATAATTCCATCGATATTTTACGGTGCTGAAACATTGTTTGGAATACTGCAGGCTCTGATTTTCGCCGGACTGACCCTTGTTTTCGGTTTAGTGGCATTAACTCCGCACCACGAAGAGGGTGCTGAACATCATTAATTATAATATCAGTCAAATTTATAAGGAGGATCTTAAATGGACGCTCAAACTATGAAAATGCTGGGTGCGGGTCTCGCTGCTGGCCTCGGAATGGTAGGACCGGGCATCGGGCTTGGACTTATCGGTCTCGGTGCCATGCAGGCTCTGGGCCGCAATCCCGAAGCCAGAGGTGCAATTCTTACCAACATGATTCTTATAGGTGCTCTTGCAGAAGCAGTGGGCATTTACGCACTTATCGTCGCCATCCTTCTGGCCATGGTAGTCTAAAAAGGAAAAAGGCAGGAAGGTACGTATTGAAATACGTGCCCCTGAAGTCGATGTAAATGTTAACTGCGATTATCGAGAGAAAATATACTGATGGAAGTTTGAGGTAAATATGGAAAGTATCGGCATCAATTGGCAATTGCTGGTTGCTTTTCTGGTCAACTTCCTGGTTTTGTTCGGCCTTCTCACCGCAATCCTGTATAAGCCGGTCCTCAGAATGCTAGACCAGAGATCGGCAAGGATAAAGGAAAGCCTCGAACAGGCAGAAAAAATCAAGGAGCAGGCAAGCCGTAGCGAAGAGCAGATAAAAGCCGCTGTGGAGGCTGCCCGCAAAGAAGGGCAGTCTATAATAGCCCAGGCTTCACAGATAGCCGAAAAAATAAAGGAAGAGGCTAAAGATAACGCACGCAAAGAAGCCGAGATAATCATCAAAAAAGCTAAAGATGAAATCAAGCTTGAACGTGATAAGTCAATCGGGGAATTACGTGCCGAATTTGCCAATCTGACCATACTTGCAGCCGAAAAGGTTATCAAAGAATCGTTGGATGCACAGAAGCACAGGAAGTTAATCAACGAAGTATTAGAGCAGAGCAAGTCATTTAAACAAAATTAAATCAGGAAAAATAAATGATATCGACAGTTTCTGCCAGGCGTTATGCTCAGGCGATCTTCCGGATCGCCAGGGAAAACAACAACCTGGATGAATGGGGAAAAGAGTTAAAAAGGATTTCGGAAATAGTTAAAGACCAGCAGATTATGGATCTGATGGATAATCCCAAGGTCCCATTCAATTTGAAAGCTGACCTTATCAGGCAAAAGATTGGTAAAGCGGACCAGCTCGTCCTTAATCTGTGCTATCTATTGATCTCCAAAGGTAAACTAAAGAATATAGGGCAAATATCTGATGAATATGAAGGTCTGCTTGATGATTACAAAGGCATAATCCATGCCCTGATTACTACGGCGGTACCAATAGATGATGCTGAAAAACAAAAAATAGCCAGTCAACTGGAAAAAATAACAGGAAAGAAAGTTTCCATAAAACTCCAGGTCAATCCTGCAATTCTGGGCGGAATCATCGCAAGGATTCAGGATACCCAGATCGATGGCAGCGTCCGCAATAAGCTGGAAATGCTGAGAAAAGACCTGGTACAGGCAGCAAAGTAAATTATCAGGGGGTGAGCAGATTGAAATCCCAAGAAAAAGATATTGTATCGGTAATAAAAGACCAGATTGAGCATTTCGGAGCTTCTGCTACCATGACCGATGTAGGTACAGTAGTGGAAGTCGGCGACGGCGTTGCTCGCATGCAGGGTCTGCGTAAAGCCAAGAACAACGAGTTACTCGCCTTCCCCGGTGGTATTATGGGTCTGGCATTGAATCTTGAAGAGGACACCGTGGCAGCAGTCATCCTTGGTGACTACTCACATATTAAAGAAGGTGACGAAGTCCGCTGCACGGGACGCGTTGTCGAAGTACCGGTGGGGCCAGAACTAATCGGGCGTGTAGTGAATACACTGGGTGAGCCCATAGATGGGTTGGGCCCGATAAAAACTTCGAAAACCAGACCTGTTGAACGAATTGCGCCCAATGTGGTTGACAGACAGCAGGTAAATACGCCGGTACATACCGGTATTAAATGCATCGATGCCCTGGTTCCCATAGGACGCGGTCAGCGTGAGTTGATTATCGGTGACCGTTCTATCGGCAAATCGGCCATCGCCATCGATACGATCATAGCCCAGAAAGGCGGCGACCTGATATGTATCTATGTAGCTATCGGTCAAAAAACAGCCAAGGTGGCCAATGTTATAGATACATTGAGAAAATATGGAGCTATGGATTACACCATCGTAGTGGCGGCCAACTCTTCTGATCCGGCAGCCATGCAATATCTCGCTCCCTATGCGGGCTGCGCCATGGGCGAAGAATTCATGGAACAGGGAAAAGATGCTTTGATTATTTACGATGATCTGTCAAAGCACGCTTGGGCATACCGCCAGATTTCATTGATATTAAGAAGACCACCCGGCCGCGAGGCCTATCCGGGCGACGTGTTTTATCTGCATAGCAGATTACTTGAGCGTGCCGCCCGGCTATCCGCCGAAAAGGGCGGAGGTTCCCTTACTGCTCTCCCGATTATCGAAGTTCAGGCCGGTGACCTGTCAGCCTACATACCTACCAACGTTATCTCCATTACCGATGGCCAGATTTATGTGGAAACCGATCTGTTCAATGCAGGTATAAGGCCTGCACTGAATATCGGTCTATCGGTCTCGCGTGTTGGTGGCAATGCTCAGTCCAAAGCTATGCGCCAGGTAGCCGGAAAACTGAAGATCGAAATGGCACAGTATGCCGAGCTGGCAGCTTTTGCTCAGTTCGGAGCCTCCGACCTGGATAAAGCTACCAGAGCGCAGCTCGAGCGTGGGCAACGTATGACTGAAATCCTCAAACAACCACAATTTTCACCCATCACCCTTGAAAATGAAGTGATGATCCTATGGGCGGTTACCAACGGTTATCTCGATGATGTGCCGGTCGATAAGGTTGCTGCTTTCGAAAGTGCTTTCTATAAATTTATGGCAAACAACCACCCCGATGTAGGCAAAAGCATAGCAACCGAGAAAGCTATTTCACCTGAAACAGAAACGAAACTTAAGAAGGCAGTGGCTGAATTCAAACAAAGTTCAGCATATTGAGGCGATTAAATGGTTAGTCCACGGCAGATAAGACGTCGTATACGCAGTGTCCAGAGCACGGCGAAGATAACACGTGCTATGGAAATGATCGCCACTGCAAAAATGAAAAAAGCCCAGGATGCAGCTCTTGCAGGCAGGCCGTACAGTAATAAAATCACTCAGGTTATTGCTGATCTGGCCGCCCAGGCAGCCGCCGGTGGAGCAACCCATCCCCTTCTGCAATCGCGCGAGATTAAAAAGATAGCCATTGTACATATCTCCACTGACAGGGGATTATGCGGCGGTCTGAATACCAACCTTAATAAACTGGTAGGTAATTTTATTCTCGATCAAAAAGTACCGGTCACGGTTATCACTGTCGGTACCAAAGGCCGTGATTTTATGCGCCGCGCAATGCGCGAGATACGAGCCGAATTCATCAAATTGAGCGACCGCCCCAGGATGGACGATACCATGCCCATTTCCCATATTATTATAGATGACTATATTAACGGCGTGGTTGATCAGGTCTTTATCGCCTATTCAAAATTTGTCAATGTGATGAATCAAAAACCCACTATTGAGCAGATATTGCCGGTTTTACCGGCCCAACTGCCCAAATCAGAAAGTCCCGATTATATTTTTGAACCCAATAGCCTGAAAGTTCTCGGCGAACTGCTGCCAAGGTTTGTCGAGATGCAGGTATATCATGCAGTTCTGGAGGCCATTGCCAGCGAGCAATCAGCCCGTATGATGGCCATGCGCAACGCCACCGACAATGCCAATGAGGTTATCGCCGAACTCACCCTTACATTGAATAAGGCGCGTCAGGAGATGATTACCAAAGAGCTGCTCGATATTACCGGAGGCGTTGAAAGTCTCAAATAGGAGGTGCAATTTGGCAAAAGGTAAAGTAGTACAGATCATCGGTACTGTGGTGGACATTGAGTTCCCACAGGAAAATCTGCCGGCTATTTATAATGCCATTGAAGTCATGCAGGACGGACAGAAAATGGTTATGGAAGCCGTTCAGCATATTGGTAACAATTGGGTTCGCTGTTTAGCCCTCTGCCCTACCGAGGGTCTCGAGCGAGGCGCTGAAGCAATAGATACCGGCGCCGCTATTTCCGTACCTGTTGGCAGAGCCACGCTGGGAAGACTTTTTAACGTATTCGGCGAACCCCTGGACAACCTTGGCCCCGTAAACAGCGAACATCGCCTGCCAATCCATAGAGACCCCCCCAAGCTGGAAGAACAGGATACCTCTATCCAGATGCTCGAGACCGGTATAAAAGTCATTGATTTTATCACCCCGTTTACACGTGGCGGTAAAATCGGGGCCTATGGTGGCGCCGGAGTGGGCAAGACAGTGGTTATTACCGAGCTAATTCATAATATTGCTACCAAACACGGAGGCTTTTCAGTTTTCGCTGGTGTTGGCGAGCGATCGAGAGAGGGAAACGATCTCTGGCGCGAAATGAAGGAATCCGGAGTAATAGATAAGACTATGATGGTCTTCGGACAGATGAATGAACCGCCTGGAGTACGTGCACGTGTTGCCTTGACCGGTGTCACGCTTGCCGAATATTTCCGGGATGCCGAGGGACAGGATGTATTACTCTTTGTAGATAATATTTACCGCCACATTCTGGCAAATATGGAGGTATCAGCCCTTCTCGGTCGCATGCCTTCAGCGGTAGGATACCAACCCACTCTCGGCACCGATGTGGCTGAAATGGAAGATCGTATTACCTCCACTAAAAAAGGTTCAATTACCTCATTCCAAGCTATCTACGTACCGGCAGACGACTACACCGACCCCGGCATCGTCACTACCTTCGGCCATCTTGATGGCGTCATATCTTTGGAGCGCTCGATTGCTGCCCGCGGCATCTACCCTGCAGTTGATCCACTTGCCTCGACATCGCGTATTCTCGACCCTAATGTCGTCGGTGAAGAGCATTATCAGACTGCTCGAGGTGTGCAAAAAGTCCTTCAGCGTTATAAAGACCTTCAGGATGTGATCGCTATCCTCGGCATGGAAGAGCTAAGTGAAGAAGATAAAATCATTGTAAACAGGGCACGTCGTATTGAGAGGTTCCTCTCACAACCCATGTTTGTGGCTGAACCTTTTACAGGGTTGCCCGGCAAATATGTACCAGTTAAAGAAACCGTCCGCGGCTTTAAAGAAATCCTGGAAGGAAAATGGGATCACCTGCCCGAGCTGGCATTCATGATGGTTGGCACCATCGACGAAGCTGTTGAAAAAGCTAAAAAATTAGGGGCTTAATTATGCCGACAATGAATTTGGAGATTGTTACTGCAGAACGGCAGATCTTTTCCGGTGATGTGAACACCGTGATTCTCGAGGGATCTGAGGGACAGATGACCATTTTACCCAAACATGCCCCGTTGGTCACAATGCTAAACCCCGGTGAGCTGATAATCCGCAAAGACGGAGATGAAATGTACATGGTCATAACCGGCGGTTTCGTCGAAGTTAGGCCGGATAAAATCGTTATTCTGGCCGATGCCTGCGAAAGATATGATGAGATAGATATAGAGCGTGCAGAGGCAGCCAAACGTAGAGCCGAAGAAAGACTAAAGCAACGTACACCAGATATAGATCAGTCAAGAGCTGAAGCTGCCCTTAGACGCTCTCTCGCTCGACTGCGTGTTGTAGAAAAGCGCAGAAAAGCCGCCGGTTTTAGACCCAACATTCAACAACCACCGATCCAGAGTTGATTTCAAGAAGGCCAATTTTCTGCTCAGCAGATTTGGCCTTCTTATTTTTTATCAAATTTGACAGCAGATTAAGCCAGCCCTAATTTGATGTATTGTTTAGAAGCTAAACAGGAACCATAATAAGGCTATGACTGCTACTATTAATAACGCTTGATGGAATGCCCGTTCCACCAACCCCTTAAAATTACGAACGCGTGACTTAAATAATCTCGAGCCTTACTCTCGTACCCTCTTTTGTCGCAACGACACGTAACAAAGTGCGCATTGCTTCAGCAACCCTTCCCTGCTTACCGATCACTCTGCCTTTGTCTTCTGCATTTACTTCGAGTTTAATGACCACGCCTCCTGAGTCAGTCTCCTCACTAACTTTAACATCATTGGGCGCGCTGACGATGGACTTGGCAATGTATTCGACTAACTCCTTCATTATGACTTCACCTCGGTTGTAGATTTAGCTGGTAGCTTTAGTTTTTTTCTTCTGTTTTTGGCTCGTTTTCCTGAATGCCTGCCTGAATTTCCTATCGGGATGTACATTTTTAAACTTTTCTATTACCCCTGTTTTCTCCAGCAATCTATAGGCAGTTACTGTAGGCTGGGCACCCTGCTCAAGCCATTTCATTGCTTTAGATTCCTCTATTTTAATATCTTCTGGATCAACTAAAGGGTTATATGTTCCTATAATTTCAATAAAGGCACCATCTCTGGGGGACTCACTATCCGCCACTACCACTCTGTAAAAAGGATTGTGCCTGGCACCCATTCGTCGTAATCTGATTTTTACCATTTTATTGTTTTTTCTTAATCACTCCGTTTTTGCAGGTTATTATGCACTAAGCCAACGTACCTGTCAACAATATCCTGGCTATAATCATCCCCAGAATAAACGTACAGGACTGTATACAGTTAAACCATTTTATCAGGATGATTTATAATCTATATACTTTCCCCCTGGAGGTAATAATTGTCTGATATAGTTAAGCAGCTCGATCACATATTTAAACCGAACACAATCGCAGTAATAGGAGCTTCCGAGAATATAGCCAAATGGGGTTACCTGATGGTAGAAAGGCCTTTGCGCACAGGATTCCCGGGGAAAATCTACCCTGTAAATGCCCAGGCCGATAGGATACTGGGGTTAACCTGCTTTCCTTCTGTTAAAGAGATCCCCGCTCAGGTTGATCTGGCCGTTATTACTACCCCTATAAATCAGGTTGTCAGAGTGATGGAAGAATGCTCAGAAAAAGGGGTAAGAGGCATCGTTCTCATATCCGCGGGATTTGGTGAAACAGGCGATGCCGGCAAAGCGATCGAGCAGAAAATACTCAAAATAGCACGGAAAAGCGGCATCAGATTCGTGGGTCCCAACGGAATGGGTATCTGGAGCGCAGCGGGTAATTTAAACCTTGCCTTTGATGACTCACCGCCTGCCGGACATATAGCATTCATCTCTCAAAGCGGCACTTTCGGCGGTTATATGGCGGAGGTTGCCAGATCACAAGGCTACGGTTTGCGCATGTTTATAAGCATTGGGAACCAGACCGATTTAACAGTCGCAGATTATATCGAATATCTTTCCTACGATGAAAAAACCAGAGCAATTATAATTTATATGGAAGGGGTCAAGGACGGCCGCAGGTTTATGGAAGTTTGCAAAGAAACACTGAAAACAAAACCCATTATTATTTACAAAGGCGGTGCTACTTCAGCAGGTGCTCGAGCCGCCATGTCGCATACTGCCTCAATCGCTGGCTCTGAGATCGTCTTCCAATCCGCCTGCCAGCAGATTGGACTTATTCGAACACAGGAAGCATTTCAAACATTTGAAATCGCAATAGCCATGCTAAACCAGCCTCTTCCTCGGGGACGACGTGTAGGTATCGTTGGAACTGGCGGCCAGGGTGTAGTGGCTATTGATGCCTGTCAGAAACTGGGTTTGGAAATCCCGGAACTCGATGAAAATTCTGCTATGGAGATTATGAAGATGCTACCAACCCATGCTCCCCTCCCAAAAAATCCGGTGGATTTTGCAGGCGGATACAGGACTGCGATGGATGAAGCAAAAGCAGTGGAAATGCTGATGAAGCTTGATTATATCGATTCTGTAATAACCAATGTCCCGGTTAATCCTACAGTTTGGGGCATACGCTTCGACCGCGTTTCAGATAGCAGCCTCATGGAACAGGCCATGAAAATAGCAGACGATGGCACAAAATATCTGTGCAGGTTGCCTTCGATTTATAATAAACCTGTCGTTTGTGTGCGATGGCATAGGGGAAGTAAAAAAGACCCATTTGAAGAAGTACTTATAAAATCGGGCATACCCGTCTATGATACACCCGAACAATGTGCACGGGCACTTCAGGCACTTGCAAGATATGCAGAGGTGAGAAATAGATAATATACAATTAACCGTTGAAATTTATTCGATCTTAAAGGGCACAGATAATTTTTCAATGCTGTTTACCGAAATTACTACTTTATAGTCGCCTTTATACCAGCCCTGAACCGGTTTATCCAGATAAAATGCAAGGAAGTATTCACTGGCATCGCTTTCAGCTATGGTAAAAGTCTCATTCAGCAACTCGTTTTCTCTTCCTCCCGCTTCGCCTTTAACATAATACCAACTTGCTTTAATCATATCCTCAGGTACAACCCCCACCACTTTAAAAGAGCAGTATAATACCGGAGTATCCGAAGGAAACGATGTGGCAATTTTACCAGTTGGTCTGGAATCGTTATCAACTGCCGTCGTCATTACACCGTCGCTGATAACAGCGTTAGTACTTCTTTTACCACTTCCACCACCGCTACCGCATGCAACACTTAAAAGCAACAACGCCAATACACCGCAGGTAATAAATTTGTAACATTTCACATTCATCAACAAAAATGATCCATCCGTTATTTAACTTTAATTAGTGCTATTTTAAAACCACCACAATCATTTTTCAATTTTCGACATCAATGTAGGGGGCAATAAAAACCTGTAACCTTCTGACCGTTATGTTCCCCAACCGGTGTAGAATCCTATAAAACTATATAAACAAATGCCAGCCGTATTTCCGGGATCCGGTACGATCCATAATTACGATTACACTTTCCAGAACATCTGCAGATAAATGATATCTCATATGTATTAACATCCACTTCGAATATGAGCAAGCTTAATATAATACTTGTCATTAAATATAATCAGCCGTTATAATCAGCTTTATGAAATCAGGCCGCCTGCATAATTGGAATTTAACACCCGAACATGCAAGACAACTTCAAAATCGGCTTTCACCACTTATAGTAACTTCCTGCCAATCATTAAAGTGCCAAACGGTTGCAGGTATTGACGTTTCTATACAGTTCACAAAAGACGACGGATTTGCCGCCATCGTCGTTATGAGCTATCCTTCACTGGAATTAATTGATATGAACGTTTATCAGGGTAAAATTCGTTTCCCCTATATCCCTGGTTTACTGTCCTTTCGGGAAGCTCCACTAATTTTAAAAGCCTGGCAAAAGATTAAACGTAAACCAGATATCATAATAGTGGACGGGCAGGGCATAGCCCATCCACGCCGCTTTGGTATTGCGTCGCATCTGGGTTTAATCCTTGATATACCGAGCATAGGGTGTGCTAAATCGAGACTGATAGGCGTTCATGACGAGTTGCCTGACGAAACCGGAAGTTATACTTTGCTACGGGATAATAACGATACAATTGGAGCCGCTGTGAGAACCAGAAAGGGCACCAAGCCCGTTTACATTTCAGTAGGGCACAAGATCGACCTGAATACCGCTATAAACACGATATTAAAATGCTGTCAAGGGTATAGATTACCAGAACCCATAAGAATAGCTCATATGGCAGCAGGAGGAAAATTAAAGGCTATCCCAGTTACAAAGAGGAACAGTTAAAATAAAATGCAGGAAGAAAAAAATCGTCTCGATGAACTTCGACGCAGACTTAATGCGATAATGGAGCATCTTTGACATCGCGGGTAAAGAAAAACAACTCTCCTTGCTTGAAGAAAAAACTCTCGCACCCGATTTCTGGTCTGATCCTGTAAAAGCACAGGCTACTATGCGGCAGATTGTGAGTTTAAGGGAAACAGTGGCAAAATGGCGCGACTTAACCAGGAAAGCTGCAGATCTTGAAGACTTAATAAATGCTGCACTGGCTGAAAATGACACTTCGTTGAAATCCGACATCGAAAATGAATTACATAAGCTCTCTGTACACTTCGACGAGATGGAGAAACAGCTAATGCTTAATGGACCCTACGATAGCAGAAATGCTATTCTGGCCATACACGCTGGTGCCGGGGGCACCGAGTCTCAGGATTGGGCACAGATGCTAATGCGCATGTTCCTGCGATGGGCTGAAAGGCATAGGTTTGAGGCAGACATACTCGATACTTCACCCGGAGATGAGGCAGGAATAAAAAGCGCCACAATTGAAATCAGGGGAAATTTCGCCTACGGTAATCTTAAATCGGAACACGGAGTTCACAGGCTTGTCAGGCTTTCTCCATTCGATGCCGACCACGCCCGTCACACCTCATTTGCTTTAGTTGAAGTTATGCCGGAGGCCGAAGAAAAAATCGATCTCCAGATAGCATCTGAAGACATTCGCATTGATACCTTTCGCTCCAGTGGTCCGGGAGGACAGCATATGCAGAAAACCAGCAGTGCTGTTAGAATCACACACATCCCCACAGGCATTGTGGTAACCTGCCAGAGCGAGCGTTCCCAGCATCAAAACAAAGAAAGCGCTTTAAAAGTATTATATGCGAGGTTACTCGAAATTGAAATCGAGAAACAGCGTACTGAAAGGGCAAAAATTAAAGGAAAACGTATTGATGCAGGCTGGGGCAATCAGATTAGAAGCTACGTTCTCCATCCTTATAAGATGGTTAAAGATCACAGGACTGAGTACGAGACCAGCGATACTACGGCGGTACTGGATGGATACATCGATGAATTTATCACGGCATATCTGCGTTCCAGAGTAGGTGAAGAAAATGATTAAAAATAAAAATTTATTTATCAGTTTATTTATTCTGCTTGTTTTAATTCCCGCTTTCCTGTTTCCTACCAGCACGCTGGCAGCAAACGACATTAAGCTGATATCAACAAGTACAAAATCCGATTTCCCCAATGCATTAACATTTTTCGTAAAGGCAGAAAGCCCGACGAATATTACCAGGATAAGACTGCGATATGAAGTTGATAAGACAACTTATGCGCCTTCATTTGCCGAATTCTGGCCTGCTTTTACACCATCCAATTCTGTAAGTACCAACTGGGTCTGGGATATGAGAAAAGGAAGTCTTCCACCCGGCGCCAGCATAACATACTGGTGGGTTATAGAAGACAGCTCGGGAAATAAACTGACTTCGCAACGAGAAACGGTTCAGTTCAACGATACCCGCTACAAATGGCAGAAAATCAACCAAGGCAAAATATCGCTTTTCTGGTACAAAGGCGATACTAACTTTGCCAGTACATTGCTAAATGCAGCGGTAGAGGCGGCTGACAGGCTGGGCAAAGACACGGGTGCACCTCTTGATAAACCAGCCAGCATTTACATATATGCAAGCTACGCAGATTTGCGTGGTTCTCTGGTTGCAACCGAGGAATGGACTGGTGGGGTAGCCTATGCCGGTTTTAATACCATATCAATCGGTATTTCTCCCAACAATCTCGATTGGGGTAAAAAAGCGGTGGCACATGAACTGGGACATCTGGTTACACATCAAATTACAACGAGTCCTTACGGGTCGGATTTACCACCATGGCTCGATGAGGGGTTAGCCATGCACGCCGAAGGTGAGCAGAACTCTGCTACTGTAAAAGCACTGCTTAAAGCAATTAAAGAGGGCCAAATTGCCACACTCCAATCATTATCAAGTCCTTTTCCTGCCGACCCCGAGGCAGCCTACTATGCCTATGCACAGAGCCAGAGCGTTGTCGAATTTCTAATCAGTAAATATGGCAACAGCAAAATGAATCAGCTGCTGGTTACATTTAATGAAGGATATACTATGAATGAGGCATTATACAGGGTATATGGTTTTGATTTACAGGGACTAGATAAAGCATGGATCGAATATATGCTATCCACAAAAGAAAAATTAGAACAGTCGAAAGTGGGTGAACCTTTCCGAACATTCGAATTTAGCTGTTGTTCGCCTGTTATGCACGCGGTGCTTTCAGCCGGGGGAGGTTAATTTTATCTATGTCGATAGAAAAAACTTTTACAATTCACGATCTGCCCTGTTCGGAGCGTCCTCGCGAGCGGATGCAAAAATACGGTGCCGAAGCGCTTTCGACCACCGAATTAATGGCGATTCTAATAGGAAGCGGCACACATGGCGAATCCGTGTTGCTTACGGCACAAAAACTTCTCTCACATTTTGGTAACCTAAATAATTTATCACAGGCATCGATCCAGGAGCTTGCCACAATTAAGGGTATCGGTATAGCCAGAGCCACTACGATAAAAGCTGCCTTCGAACTCAGCAGAAGAATCGAAGATCCCGACTATTGCAAAAATGATACCGCCATACAATCACCAGAACAGGCCTTTAAATCGGTTCAGGAAAAATTAAAGGGCAAGAAAAAGGAATATTTTTACATTCTCTGTCTGGATACCAGAAACCATGTCAGAAGTAAAAAACAGGTCTCAATGGGCAACCTGGATAGCAGCATCGTTCATCCCCGGGAAGTTTTCAAGGAAGCTATATCCTCTCTGGCCTCATCCGTTATCTTCGTGCATAATCATCCATCAGGTGATCTCGAGCCTTCCCCGGAAGATATCCACCTTACCAGACGTCTGGTTGAGGCCGGACAGTTGCTGGGCATTCCTGTGCTTGACCATATAATCGTCAACGATAAATCTTATATAAGCCTTAAAGCCAGAGATTTAATTTGAGGTTAACCGATGATTAAAAAACATTCATATCAATTCCTCATATTACTTGTAATCCTGACCTTAATTCTTCCTGTTACCAGTAGCTGTGCAAATTTAAAAAATACAATAGAAAGCACTTATACAGATAAAAATACCTTATCTCTGTGGGATAGTGGTCCACTGACACTGGACCCTGCAATATCCAGCGAGATGTCATCGCATCTATATGTAATGCAGATATACAGTGGACTGGTTAAATTTGATTCCCAGCTAAAACCTGTCCCTGATATCGCTGAAAGATGGGAAATCAGCGATGAGGGTAAAACATATACTTTTTATCTGCGTAAAGATGTTAAATTTCAGGATGGTAGAAAGGTAAAGGCACAGGATATAAAATATTCCCTTGAACGGGCGTGCCAGCCCTCAACAGGCTCACAGACAGCTTCCACTTACCTTGGTGATATAGTCGGTGCTGAAGAAGTTATTGCCGGCAAAGCGAGTAATATAAAGGGTATAAAAATCGTAGATGATTATACAATTCAAATTGATATCGATGCTCCAAAAGCCTATTTCCTTTCTAAAATGGCCTATCCAACCGCTTTTGTTGTCGATAAAGACAACGTTGAAAGCGGACGCGATTGGTGGAAAAAACCCAACGGAACAGGGCCCTACCGCCTGGCCAAATGGGAAGAAGGGTCTCTTATCCTGCTCGAGCCTAATAAATACTTTTACGGCACTATGGGCAAGGTACGTGTCGCCTTTCATTTATTATCGGGAATCCCCATGTCACTCTATGAGACCGGCAAAATAGATGTCCTCGAGGTATCCAAATCCTATATCGATCGAGTATCTGACAAAGCAGGCCCCTTTCACGATCAACTGCATATATTTCCGGAATTCAGCCTGCATTACATAGGTTTTAATATCAGTAAACCACCCTTTGATGATATTTATGTTCGCCAGGCCTTCTGTCATGCTGTTAATAAAGAACGCATCATCAAGATTACGCAGAAGGGCATGTGTGCTGAAGCCAACGGCATTATCCCCCAAGGGATGCCCGGATTCAACCCCAATGTTGCCGGACTGCAATACGATCCACAAAAAGCCAGAGACCTGTTGGCTAAATCTAAATATAAATCTGCGGCCAACCTGCCGGAAATAACAATCACGGTCCCCGGCTGGGGAGGTGTTGACGTGGAAGATTACCTGGGAGCAGCCATTCTCGATTGGAAAAATAACCTCGGTGTTAGCGTGAGGGTCAGACTCCTTGATCCGAATGCTTTCCACTATAACCTTATGGAAGAAGCAGACGAAATGTATGTGCTGGGATGGATAGCTGACTATCCTGATCCCCAGAATTTCCTCGATACCCTTTTCAGCTCAGGATCGGATTACAATATAAGCCACTTCGCCAGTAAGGATTTTGACACTCTTTTGAGGCAGGCTGCATCAGAACAAAACTACGAGCGGCGAATGGCTATATATCAGCAGGCAGAGCAACTGGTAATTGACCAGGCGCCTGTATTGCCTTTATGGTTTGGAAGAAACTACGTGCTTGTCAGCCCAGAAGTAAAAGGATACACAATTGATCCGCTCGGTGTACCCAGATTCTACCTTGTGAGTCTGGATCGATAATCAGATCAAATATAAAATCGGGAGGCAAATTATTTGATTACTGAAAATATACTCATAGCTCCCTGCGGCCTGTACTGCGGATTTTGTCTTTTATATAAAGCACTCGATGACGAGAAACTTAAAAAATTATTGATTGAGAGACTGAATCTGCCATCTGAAAAAGCCACGTGCACAGGTTGCCGCTCTGTAGACGGCTATTGTCCGGTAATAGGTGAGCAGTGCGCAACCTGGATATGTTCACGCCAGAAAGAAGTTGAATTCTGCCACGAGTGTAGTGAGTTTCCCTGTATCAAACTGATGCCCTGTGCTGATCGAGCGGATAAAATCCCACATAATCTAAAAACATATAGTCTGACATTTATGAAGATAAAGGGAATGCGGGAGTGGAATAGGGCTATTAAAGAAATATACGATCTCTATTACCGAGGGCAGATTATTATAGGACGCGGCCCCAGGCCACGAGTATAAAATTAATAAGAGAAATCTACCACAGGTCTTTCAGGCGGTCACCGGCGCCTGCATCATCAGTCCCGGGCAATGGACCCAGATCTCTATAAGATCCGGCCGAACCATATTCGCGTACTCTTATAACTACAGGCATGGGGAGGGCATGCCCCAGTATTAGTGCCTGCTGTTTGGATTCTAACTTGGAAAGCACCGATTTTAAATCGCTTTTACCCGGCACTCCTGCAAGTACCGCATCGACATCTTTCTCGTTATCCAGCAGGCATATAATCTTGGTGCCGAGTTGAGACATTATCTCCTCATCAATTCCGCTCGGGCGCTGGTCTATAACCAGCATTGTTACATTGTATTTTCTCATCTCTCTGGCAATCCTGCCAAAGATCGTCTGGGCAGAAATTTCAGAATTCAAAAAACGATGAGCCTCCTCCACGGTAATCACCAGCTGGTATGGCTTTTGCTTATCTGAAGCAATGGCATCATCAACTTTTTCCCTATATAAATTGTAAATCCTCCTTGTCAGTAGATTGGCCACCAGCACATATGCCACAATATCATCATAACTGCCAAACTGCAGCACAACGCTTTTACCGCTAATGATATAATCCAAAATGGTTTTGACGGCATCGCTCGAAGCATGGGGAACAAGGAATGGCAATCTCTGTAAAGTCCTCAAGCCACGGCGCAAATTACGCCACGTGCCTTCGTGTATCTGAAGGTTTTTTTTGATCTCATCGCTATCTGAATCAAACAGTTTATAGGTTTCATCCAGCCAGTTTTTCTCTCCAAATCTTCTGGATAAATCATATACTGCCTGCACCGAGGCATCCGTGAGATTTAGCAGGTTCTTCAACAATTCGATATCTTCAGGCTCGATCTCATCGCGTCCTATTTTAACCACACAATCGGATTTAACTCTCCGATGACGGTCATAGTTTTCATCAAGAGAAAAAACTGCTACTTTTCCGGGAAAAATCTGTTTGAGTCCTTTAACCTTAAATTCTTTCTCACTGGTTCCTTCCCATCCGTATTCGTTGTGCATATCAAAAATCAGATTTGATGTGTGGCTCTTTTGCATGATGCCTATCAACAACAGCCTGGTAAGAAATGTTTTACCCGTCCCGCTTTTGCCAAAGACACCGTTAGATCTTTTAACCAGTTCTTCAATATCAATGCAGACTTTCGTTTCCATATCCAATGGATTCCCAATGTAAAACCTGCTTTTATCCTCTCTGCCAAAAACCATCTCAACATCATACTGGGAAGCGAGTTCTACCTCTGAAAAATGCGACGGTATCGTTTTAGCCGGCTGGGGGACTTCATCGTCACCCCGGACTTTGCTGCTGAGCGTTAATGCCGGCAGTACATGTACCTTCACATATGTTGTAGTTCCCGATACCACACTGGCAATAAAAGGATCGGATATATCCGGCGGCATAGTTAATGCACGCGGATTGATAGCCTCAAGACTGACATCGGTAATCATTCCGAAAAACCGTTTTTTCTCACCACGAATGGCCACATAACGACCGACAGATATATCTTCTACTGAAATAGAAGGATCCATTTTCACCTGCACACCCCCGGTCAACGAACCTGAAATGACCGAGCCCAGACGTATTGAGCTATCATTCTTTTCCTTCATCAGTTGATCCTCTTTAAAATACTATCTAATCTGCGTATATCATCACTCAACAACCACGCCAGTTCTTTCCCCGCTTTAATAAGAAAATCACGGGGTGATTCGTATGCCTGGCTGGCACATCGCAGAAAAGCGGCAATGACATCATCTGTCATCACCGGCAAACGACCTTCAAGCAACAGATTAAGGAAATTTAAACTCTGTGTTAAACGTTTAACTTCTTCGTGATTTGCATTATATACAAAGGCATAAATCGAAGCAGGAAAAGGCGGAAGATGCTGCCTTACAGCACTTTCGTGAGCATATCCAATAACAAGGGCTCTAAAGTCTGTGCAGAGCAATCTTTCAAGCTGGGGGTTAGCCTTATAAACCTCCTCTTCTGTTTCCGCCGAACGTCCCCTGGCTATAATACGTCGTCCCGGCTCTATGCTGTGAGTAGCAGAATAATAAACAACCCCATATATCGTATATTCTTTTGCACGCGTCTTAACCATACTTCCCAGAGATGGTGCATCATCAAGTTTATAGCACTGGGTCAGAAACTCTGAATTGCTGGTTTCAATAACTTCGCCGATTTTCTGTTCTAAATCCATCTTAACTTCTTACTCCTTTGTTTAAGTGAACTCTGCAATCCCGGTTGATCTGTCTGCATAACCTGATCCAGCAAATTCCAGAACTGTTCACGATCAGTGCCGGTAATAACTGCCAGTTCATGGGCTTCACTCAAGCATACCGGATAGCCAAATCCCTTCTGACACTGATCGAGGATAGCAGAATGTACAAAATCAAGAAGTTCAGATCGATCAGCAACCCATTGTGGTATCTCTATCCTCGCAACCTCCTCATCCAGCTTTAAATAGAAAAAACACACACGGTGTTTGCCGTATCTATCGTTTATCGAAGATCTACTGATAAAAACAGCAGATCTCTCATCTTTATTGAGGATCTTATTAAATAAAATCCTATCGGTAAGACCATCCACATCATCGCAGGGTCTATTTTCAAATTTTCCCTTACAGTGTCTATCGCAGTCAATCGGAGTAAAAGGACATATTGCCATACGGAGAAGATTTATTACATCGGTGCTTCGTGGAAAACTGATATAGCTGGCTAAAGCTACTCTTTTATCTTTTCCCCAATCGTAAAACCGATCGAATTGTGGAAGCATTCCATTTTGCAGAAGCTCATTCACCACAAAATCATCGTAACGCTGGCTGACCAGGCCCCACATTATCAAAGATCCATCTAATAAACCCAGAATCGGCAGATCAGCCGTAGAAACACATACCATATCTGCAAGGCAACGGCATTCTTCTACACTCCGCTTCATACCCAGCAGAGGTCCTTCGATAGCAATCTGGCGTCCATCTGATGCGCGGATATTTAGATTCTCATCACCAAAATATAGAGTTGGATTGGATACAAATTCTGCCCGGGGATAGCTTCCATACTGTAAATATATTACGGCCATATTCAATACAAATAAACGTTCTGAATGGTGCCTGTCTACATCGATATGAGAACCATCACTCCCTATCACGCAAAAATCTGCAGGCAGGCACCCTGCTTTTTTAGACTGGTTTATACATCCTTTGATGCCGGCTAACAGCCATGTAGTTCTTGCCTGCTCCAATTTACGGACAATATCGGCTGTATTTTTATCCAAGGAATTCATAAGATTAGTAGCAAGGTCGAGTTTTTTTACGAAATCACCCCGTCGTAACTTTACCTCTGCCACCAGAGCATCTATTTGACTGATAATACGATTTACATCAAGAGGCATGTTTTTTCAAGATTTAAGTATATCACATAAAAGTTACTATTTAGGATGTACAACATCAATGGCCCTGCTGTATTCAATCATACAGGATACAGGTAAATAATATTTCTTTTGCTCATATTGATATACAGTGTTATCATTTTACCCGGGCAATTATCCGATAGAAGCTTGAAAGGATATCCAGAATAATGTCAGTTGGCTATGTGTATGACGATATCTACCAGCTCCACGATACTGGCGCTCATGTTGAAGGTAAGGATAGGCTAACACACATCGATGCCGTGCTTGAGAAAACCGGTATTAAAGGACAGCTGAAACTTATAACTCCCCGTGCGGCAAGCATCGATGAAATTGCCACAATACACAGCAGAGATTACATAGACGATTTAAAACGGGAAATCGATGCCGGTGGCGGCTGGCTCGATCCCGATACCTACGTATCAACAGGTTCATGGGATGCAGCGCTATATGCAGCAGGGGGGCTGATTAACGCTGTTAATGCGGTTATGCGTAAAGAATACAGTAGCGCCTTTGCGCTGATTAGGCCTCCGGGGCATCATGCAGTTCCCACACATCAGATGGGATTTTGCCTTTTCAATAACGTAGCTATTGCCGCACGGTTTGCTTTAAAAAATTTCGATATTAAGAAAATACTGATCATCGATTTTGACGTACATCACGGTAATGGCACACAGGAGGCCTTCTACACCGATCCGCATGTACTATATTTTTCAATCCATCAATACCCCTGGTATCCATTTACCGGCAGGGCGGATGAAACCGGTGAAGGATCCGGCACTGGTTTCAACGTAAACGTGCCAATGGAAGCCGAAACCGGCGATAAAGAATATCTGCGCATTTTCAATGAAGTTCTTACGCCGCTTGCCCGACGTTATCGGCCAGAATTGATACTGGTTTCGGCCGGCTATGATGCACACTGGAAAGACGATATCTCCTGTATCAATCTTTCCACTACCGGATATGCACGCTTAACAAAAATTATCAAACATATCGCCGATGAATCATGTGATGGCAAAATGGTTTATGCTCTTGAAGGGGGCTATCATAGAGGAGCCCTTGCCTTTTCAGTCGCTGCTACCTTTGAAGTACTTCTCGGTCACGAATCCGTCCTTGATCATTATGGAGAACCACCTTCCAGCTTCACCCCACCCGATTTCGACGGCTTCATTAACATGCTGCAGAACATCCACAAGCTGAATAACTAAACGAATAACAAAAAGCTGGCATACCCCAAACCCGCTTTCTGCCCTGAGTTTTTAGTCAGCCCTCCTTACTGCCTATCTCCATAAGCAGTATGCCGGCCACACCAACAATCATGCCTATAATCCCGAGAAATGTCGCCATCGGGATCATCAGTAACGCCCAGATTCCGATAAATAAATTTCGATCCATCCTTACTCCTTGAAACTTCTGTCTTACATAGTCCGACCGATAGCCGCCTATGCTGCATATTTAGAAGTTTTTAATCCTCGCTCCCACAGAACGAGCAGAGGACCAGCTACGAATATTGAATCATAGATACCCACGATAACCCCTACAAGCAGTGCCAGAATAAACTGCTGTATGGTTACACCGCCGAAAAGATAGATGGCAAGACACACGAGAATAACCGTAAGGCTGGTATTAATACAGCGTGCCATTGTCTCCAAAATGCTAACATTGACTGTGAGGGCAAAATCTTTGCTTACGCCCTTACGCACATTTTCTCTGATCCGGTCGTAAATAACACAGGTATTATTAATACTATAGCCCACTATGGTCAGCATAGCTGTAATAAACATAGAATCTACTTGAAAACCTGCCATCCAACCAAGTATAGAAAAAATGCCCAAAACAATCAGCGCGTCATGCAGTAAAGCTATTACGGCGCTGAAACCCCATTTAAATGGATTGGGCATATGACGAAAGGCAAATGCAATATAAAGGATCATAAAAACCGAGGCAAAAGCTACTGCGATGACTGCGTTACGTGCCACCTCTCCTGCGACCATCGGGGAAACACTGCTGAAATCCAGAATTGTAACTTCGGCATTCAAGCCACTTTTTAAACCGTCGATTATTTTTTGCTTCTGCTCAGCATCGATCTCTCTGGTTCGAACCAGAAAATCACCCTGGCTGGTCTTTTGAATACTCGCATCCCCATAGCCGAGCTGTGACATTTGCTGTCTGAGATCGCTTTGCTCAACAGCCCGGTTGAAGTGCAGGGTCATTAATGTACCACTGCTGAAATCAATGCCGAGTTTAAATCCGAAAATTATCATTGAGAGAATTCCCGGCACGATTAAAAGCAGTGAGATCAGAAAAAACCAATTGCGTTTATTTACTATATCAATCATGCTTTAACTCCATATAGCCAGCGATTCTTAATAATCAGCACAGATATCGTTAGCAGAAGTCGACTTACTGTAATGGCGGTAAACATGCTCAAAGAGACACCGATAAAGAGGGTAAGCGCAAATCCTTTAACAACAAAAGCGCCGAAGGTGTCACCGAACCAGAATAGTACAATGCATGCTATGAAAGTAGTGACATTGCTATCACGAATAGCAAGCCATGCACGTTTGAAACCTGCCTCTACTGCGGCACCTAAAGTACGTCCTGCTCTTAATTCTTCTTTCATGCGTTCAAAAATCAAGATATTCGCATCAACCGCCATGCCAACCGAGACTACACCTGCGGCAATGCCGGCCAGTGTTAAGGTCACAGGTACCATCTTGAAAATCGCAGTTAAAATCACACCGTAGATTAGAAGTGCCAGAGTAGCAATCACGCCTGACATTCTGTAGTACAGAACCATAAAAAGTATCACCAGGATAAGGCCTATAGCACCTGCCACGATACTTCTTTTTATCGAGTCAGCCCCGAGGGTAGCATCAACCGTCTGCTCAAGGATAATCTTCAAGGGTACATCCAGAGACCCTGAATTTAGTTGAATAGCCAGAGCCTGTGCCTCCTTCATATCCACTCCGGTTATTACACCGGAGTTCTTAATCACCGCACGAACGGTGGGAGCGGATACAAGCTCATTATCAAGGAAAATACCCAGCGGTTTATCTAGATTCCGCTTGGTTATCTGCTCAAAAAGGACTGCTCCTTCATCATTCCATTCGAAAGCTACTTCAGGTTCATTAGTGCCCGACTTGAGCACAACCTTGGCATTGGGCTTCAGATATTGACCGGTCAATTCTTTTGTTTTGCCATCAGTGCCCACCGCTGTTGCATTCTGCCAGATGATCTCACCCTTTTCATCCCTGGTAGGTTGTCCAGAAGCATCAGGAATTGTTTCTTTAAACACCAGCAAAGCCACCTTACCGATCAACTTTTTGGCTTCGTCGATATTTTTTTCACCGGGAAGCTGCACAAGTATGCGGTTCTCACCCTGTCGTTGAATGATAGGTTCTTTGACGCCGAAGGCGTTGACACGTCGTTCTATTTTGCTTAACACGCTCTGCATCACCTGGTCAACCGTTTGAGAAGGATCCCTTTTGGAAACGTCAGCCTCATAGACGAGATAGGCACCGCCTTTAAGATCCAGTCCGAGTGTAAGCCCCTGACGACCGAACCTATCACCTTCCAGTGGAACTACCAACCAGAGACAGAGACAGAACAGAATTAAAATAAATATTAACAGCCAGATGTTACTCGTCTTCAATTAAGTATCTTCCTCCTAGTGATATCAATAACCCAATCAGTAAACAAAAGAATATCTGCATAACTTTCAGGCGGCGCAACAGGCTCCTTTATCAAGTTCATTTCTTACAAGCTGGATTGCTTCTTCTCTGGTTCGGATTTCTCCGGTTGCCTGTGCCTCACTCACCAGCATAAGCAATCTGCCGATTTTTCTTCCTGGAGATAACTTAAATTCCCTTATAATATCATCCCCGGTGATTAGTCTTACTGGCGTAATTTTACTCTCCATCTCTTTATGTATATCCATTATATGCTTGACATGCTCTATATGCATATTCCATTCGTCAGTATCGATTCTTGGACCAGCTACAGCCAGATAGTCTGCCAGTGCCAGATAAATTATATCCTTTCCGGCTCCTTCTGTATCCCTGAAATAACGGAAAATGGCTTTTTTCGTTGGCATACCCTGTGCAGACATCTGAGCTGGATGCAGATGGTGATATATAAGCTTTTCTACATACTTAATTTCACGCGTGCTGAATCTGAGCCTTTCCATGATACTGACTGCAATAGAGGCACCCTGCTTTGTATGGCCGAGAAATCTGACCCTATCGGCTTCAACAGTTTGAGTTACAGGTTTGGCAATATCGTGAAGCAGCAATCCGAATTTCAGTAACACCCTGCGGCTGCTGCCGCCACCGATTATGGTATTGAAATGGCGTTCGAGTTCATCAGACCAGGGGACATCGTCTCTTAAATCCTCTCTCCCGTAAATCCAGTCGCTTTCCCTCAATATGAACTCAAGTGCGGCGATAGCTTCCAGAGAATGATCGAAGACATCCCAGTAGTGTTTGCCGGGTTGTTTAACACCTTTAAGCTCCGCCAGTTCCGGTATAATCCGGCAGAGAAGACCGATATCATCCAAATACCTCATCGAATTGGCAGTAAATGGAAGCGCCATGATCTTCAATAACTCTTCCCTGATCTTCTCACCTGGAACCGTATGAATTAAATCAGCAGAAGAGCGGATGGTATTTTCGGTGACAGGCTCTATTTCCAGATTAAGCTCTCGAGCGAGCCTGACAGCTCTCATTAACCGGGACGGATCAGCTTCAAATACATTATTGTTTACCTGTCTGAGCAAACCTTTTTTTAAGTCTTCCTCTCCACCCGTCGGATCCAGCAGTATAATATTACCGTTAACAAAATCTATCAGATCCAGAGCCATGGCATTTATAGTGAAATCTCTACGGAACAGGTCGCGCTCAATACCGTTTCCATAGGAAGTAATATCAATATGCCATGGTGTTTCATTGCCGGGCACAACAACACGGCCTACCCGGTTTTCCTCATCAAGCACAACGTATCTACCATCGACAAGTTCGGCCGCTTCCTGTGCAACTATAAGTGCATCGCCTCCCACCGCAATATCAAGATCACAGGTATCCTTTCCCATCAGCCAATCGCGCACAAAACCGCCGACCAGATAAGCTTTACAGCCGGTTGATGCACACACTGGGGAAAGTTTGGTGAGTATTCTCATCAAATCCTGATCGATGACAAACACAGGCTAACATTATAGCCATGCCCGACACGCTTGTAAAGTAAATGTACTCGCCCAGTATCTCAGTGACACATGGCCTCCTCAACTTCAACAGCGTATCAGGCAGTTTATACTGAATATTTATTTCAGGGATTTACCGAAACGTTCAGCACTTATTTACTTTAGATAAAAACAGAATGAGGGGGCGGTTCAAAAACCGCCCCCTTATTATTACCGGTATTTGATAATATCTATCAGGTGACTTTTTCCAGTTCTCTAATGGTCGTATCCATTCCATGTCCGAAGAGCCTGATCTTGATAGGCTGTCCGTTACCGTATTTCTTGTAAACCGGGCAGTTCTCGCAGATGGTGGTGTCCCGGCCGGTAGCTCCCCTGTCATTCAATTTGCAGTAAGTTCCCTCTATCTCCCAGCATGGCAGGAACTGGTATTTAGCTGCCGGGCATTCGCCTTTGATCATCTCGGGACAATGGCTCTTCTCCCAGCACGGTACTTTACCTGTCCAGAAATTTTCGGTTCCCTCCTCAGCCGCCGGAAATACCTTGGTTGTCTCTAATACTTTCGCCATTGTCTTTACCTCCTATTTTTTATTTTTTCTTTTCGCTTTCTGTTTACATTAATAATTTAACATGCCAACTTATAGCTTCCATCCGTCCGGTTACTTAAATTAAATATGCGCAGAAGCGCATTAACGAATAAACGGTTATAAGCGAAAATGCGTAGCGGCTGAGTATTTTTAGCTAATATTTGTTTGGAATGACGGTATTAATTCCCTAAAGTGCTGAGATACATGCAGATTGCACCGCAGACTGCCACATTAAGAGATTGTGCTCTGGTTTGATCGATGGGTATTTTTATCCTGTACCGGGCATTTTTAAATACTGCCGGAGAAAGACCCGCAGCTTCATTACCAAGAGCCAGAATCACCCTGTCCAGATCTTTGAGAATAAATGGACTGTCCGTCCCCTGGAGAACTGTTGCAGCGACTGGATATCCTTTAATTTCCAGCTCTTTGACAAGCAGAAGATAATCTGCTGTCCTCCTTATCCACAGGGATAATAGGGTACCGGCAGTAGATTGAACACACTTTGGTGAGAAAGGATCGGCACATTTGTCCGTCATGATTATCCCCGAAAAGCGGAAGGCTGCTGCAGACCGTATAATGCTACCCACATTGCCAGGATCTTGGACGTCCTCCAATAAAAGGATCTTCGACCCTGTTTCATCCGGCAATTTGTTTGAATACACATCAACAGGAAGTTTGACCAGAGCTATAATCGGCTGAGGCGTTTGTGTTGACGATATTGATTTCAGCTGACTATCCGTTAGCTGCCGCCAGCGGTATCCTTGGCAGAACAAAGGCGGATGTCGCGGGGAAAGAATCTCCAGTACAGTTGCAGGAGAACTGTCGATTATCTGGTGAATAGCCCTTTCGCCTTCAACTAAAAAGGCCTGTGCCGATACTCTCCCCTCTCTGTCAGCCAGGGTCCGGTACCATCTGATGGGTTTTAGCCGATTTTGCGTAGCCTCATGCATATTCAAAATAAAATTCTCCGTCTTCCCGTTAACCTGTACATTTATTATTGCGTGAATATCCTGTATGATATATGCTATTATAACAGAATAAATCAGGATGGCGGAACAGGTTCTAAAACTTCAATATAGAGAGTAGCGATATGGTAGAAGAATTAAACACCGGAGCCAACTTAGAAGAGCTTCATTCCGAGAATGTCAGACTTAAAGAGACCATATTGCAGTTGAACCGCAAGATAGAAGAACTTGAAGCCAGATCAACAGGTGCAAGTTACAATTCCCCGGAATATTTCAATAGGAGACTGTCTGAAGAAGTTGCACGGGCAAACAGGTATAAATATGAATTCTCAATCATGATGGTTGAGATGGATAATATCGATAAGTATGAGAAAAAATGCGGCAGGGCGGCGGTTGCAGAAGTACTCGGTATGTTCAATATATTGATGCAGGATGTTCTACGCAATACCGACCTTAAATGCCGGATAAATGACAGGAAATTTGGAGTTCTGTTACCCAATACCGACAGTAACGGTGCATTCAGGGCGGCAGAGAAGGCCAGGCAGGCTATCGAAAGAATATTCACATTAAAGAGCATGGCTTCGAACATCAAACTTTCCGTTAGTATCGGAATTGCAACATATCCGCATGATGCAGCCAATGCCGAGAAATTGCTCTCATCGATCTCTGAGGCGCTGATGCATGCTCAAAAGCGTGGCAATGCTGTTAACTCGGCATCCCTGTCCGCCGAATCCGTCGAAGTCAAACCCCAGCGTGAAATCAAGTCATTGCAAAATGACTTATTTTTAAATGCACTGGAAGATGAAATAACCCGTTGTTCGAGATACAGCCTCAAATTTTCACTGCTGGCTCTGGCTATAGTCGATCTTGAGAGCCAGAAAATAAAAATAGATGGTGTAACACGCGCAAAGATAATGCAGGGGGTTTCCCATAAATTAAAAGCCAGCATAAGGACTATTGATAAATGTTATCTCTATACCGATACAAGATTTGCTGTTATCCTCCCGGGCACAGATGCCGATGGTGGAGTTATAGTTGCCCAGAAGTTAATCGGAATATTTGCCTCAACACCGGTCGTTAAAGACGACGGTAAAGAGATCTTTATTTCTATTAATGCGGGTATAGCAGATTTTCCACTGGATGATATAAGCAGAGAAGGCATGCTGGTAAAAGTTGAAGCTGCATTGAAGCATGCTGCTGCTCAGGGCGTGAATAAAATAGTAATGGCTTCAAGTCTGCCAAATTTCAAGGCTAGGGGGCAACGTGATATCGGCGAATGGTTAGCCATGCTGAAAGAAGGCGGACCGGGCACAATTTTCAATCTGCTGGCCGTGGTTGATATGACAGAAAGGTATAATCCTCCCCACTCACAGGCAGTTGCGGGACATGCTGTGGCAACAGGCAAGGTTATCGGACTGGATAATATAACTATAAGACGTTTGAGAATAGCGGCCATGCTGCACGACCTCGGCAAGGTTTGTGTTTCTCCTGTCATTCTCACCAAAGAAGATTCACTGAAGAATGATGAGTGGGAGATACTGTTGAAGCATCCACAGTATGGCGCAATGATTCTTGAACAGATACCCGACTATAATTACTGCTGTCCCATTATAATTTCACATCACGAGATGTGGAACGGCAAAGGTTATCCGCGTGGCATCAGAGGAGATGCGATTCCGCTGGAATCGAGGATCATAGCCGTGGCTGAAGCTTTTGATGACATGGTAACGCCGAGACCCTACAGGAGCCGGGTGTTGGTTAAGGATGCTGTAAATGAATTGAAAGATAAAGCAGGCAGCCAGTTTGACCCGTCGATAGTCAAGGCATTTCTTAAGACTCTTTCCTGATCTGTCAGGCATCACACCTGTCAGGCAAAATGAAATTTATTTTCATTAAAGAGCCTCACACAGGCATCAACTACGGCCGGTTCATAAAGTTGACCCTTGTTGGAGGTAACCTCCTCAAGCGCCCTGTCGATTCCCAGTGCAGGTCGGTATGGCCTATGTGATGCCATAGCCTCGATTACATCAGCTACTGCCAGTATCTTAGCCTCAAGCAAGATCTCCGCTTTTTTCAGCCCGCGGGGATAACCAGAACCATCGAGTCTTTCATGATGCTGCAATATGGCCTCTGCAATTGTGCAGGGCAAATCCAGCCCCTTGACAATGTCATAGCCACCCTGCGAATGAGCTTTAACAATCTCAAACTCAAGATTGCTCAGAGTCGCCGGTTTATTGAGTATATCTGCAGCTATATTGATTTTTCCAATGTCATGTACGATAGCCGCCATATGAAGTTGATCTATCTGCTCCCCGGTTAACTTCATTTCCCGGGCAATGGCGTCTACCAGACTGGCCACCCGTATCTGATGATTACCGGTATAGGGGTCTCTCATATCCATTATTCGTGCAATAGTCTCAACAGCATCATGGTGCGTTTTTTTAACCATCTCGCAACTTTGTTGGATTTTTCTATGTGCCTGTTTGCTCTCAGATATATCAATCGCAGAGACGACAAATCCGGCTATGCTATCTGCCGATTCTCTTATGGCTGTAGCCGAAACAGCAACCGGGATTTTGCTTCCTGCTGTGGTAAGATAGTCGAGTTCTTGCTGGCCGCAGACACCATTTATAGCAGCTTCCCTCAGCAATTCGGACGCTTTGCCACTGTCAGCCAATATAGAACTGAAATATTCATTTTGGAGTTCGCTTTTTCGCAATGAGGCAGCAGCCCGATTGGCATAGATGATTTTGCCCTGGACGTCAAGCAATATAATCGCTTCTCTCATTACGCTGAGGATCTGGTATGCAACCGTAGTCGGAGTAATAGTGAGTAATTCGTATCGGGATATCGTGTAAACTATACCTGCTGCCCAGATCAGTACCAGTATATCACTGGCTTGAGGAAGATGTTGAACATCTCTCATCTGATTGAATATGCCAAGGATCAGTGCCAAAATGGTGGAAATACATCCGGTTATAAGCAGCATGTTTGCCTGTTTTTTCCGCCCACGTGTCCGGGCATGCAGGCCATAGTGGACAATTGAAAGCATACAGACGGTTAAGGATAAGATTACATATGCCAGATAAATGTAAGAATACACGGAGTGCGACCATACTGCCACCCATCCCCAGGTGGTTTTAAAGGCAGAGTTTACCAGATTACCCGTCCACTGTTGATAAATAAAGAATGCGGGTATAAAAATCGATACAGGAATTGCACCCCTGAAGCACAAGAATCTTTCATTTTGTGTCAGGTGTAGATAGAACCAGAGGGCGGCAACCGGGAAAATGCTCCAGCCAATGGCAGCTACATTAAAGAAGTACATTGCTTCTTCCTGTGAGTGGGCCATATTGGCCAGACCAAAGAAAAGGCTCCATATTGAAAAAGCAGTAACGAGCAAAGCACAAAGATGGTTGGCTCGGGCATAGGGATTTTTACCTACGACAAGAATAATCAACAGGATATCTGCTACATAGCTGAGAAAGTGGGCAATGGTTATGGTGTTCATATGCTTTTTACGGCAAGAAATAACCTGCTACAGTTTATCCCCTTCCCGAAGAAATTCGTTAGATTGAACTGAATATATCACAGAGATAAATAGGCGTACAGAACCAAAAGGCTATATTATTTGAACCTTATATATATTATTTGAATACGAGATTCGCGTAGACAAATGTCAGCCACACATACCGGTTGCCGCCATACAGTCTAAACCATCTTGCAAATGCAAATCTTTGATGATAAACAGGATTTTTCTGAAAAAATGGGCGAAGAATGCTCATCTGCTCTGCTGAATGTTTTCTATTATTACTTCGAAAAGCTCGAAGTCTTCCTTTTTGAGAAGGTTTTCTATTTTCTTTTTGGTATTCAGGGCTTTCTCAGTTACTTTTTCCGGCTCTTGTTCGGGTACCGTGATCTGAACTTTAATATAAACTGTGTACGGCCTTGGATGGGTCATTTCTACCAACCTCCTTTTATTAAATATAAGTTAATGTACCATATTTGAGGTCAAGTTAAAATTATATATGTCCAGCGACTTTTTGTGAAAGATTAATTTTTGCTCTCACTTGACAGCGGTGCTTTATTACTATACTATCGGCTATCGGTAAGCGTTAAATATTTACAAACTGGGGGGTAAAGTAAAAATGCTGTGGTTGAATTTTGGGGTTCCGGTCTTTGGCCTCTTAGGAGGCATAGTAGCCTTACTTGCCGGAATATTAATACTGGCATTTCCACGTATATTGAATTACGTAATCGGTATAGCCCTGATTCTCGGGGGTATATCCAGTCTGGCAGCAGGAAGCATTATTGCAGGTATTCTTTCATTGCTATTCGGCATAGTTATTTTGATATTTCCTAAAATACTCAATTATCTGGTGGGCACCTATCTCATATTGATGGGATTGATTTTAATTTTCTCGACCGGCTTTGCGCTGGTTCCTTTGATAACCGGCGTAATACTCTTTGTGATCGGCATTATTATTTTTGCCACGCCGCAGATTATAAATGTACTGGTGGGTATAGCTTTTATCGTAACAGGTATAGTTGCAATTGCCCGCTATTTTGGCTGGTTTTAAGTAGTGTAATTACGGGCATTAATACAGTACCTGTGTAAAACGGACTGATAGCAAAAATCAGTCACTTTTCATTTTGCGTACACTGTTGGATTTACATTTAGGGCAGATACGCTCTTTTACCTTGCCATCAGGGTCTGCTTCCATTTCATACTGGTATCCACAGCGCAGGCATTTATATTTTTCTTTATTCATTGTCGCTAATTGCAAATTATAAAACTATTCAGGCTGTTTTAATTTTGTCACTTTCGGCCAGCACCTTGCGAGTGTGTTCAATCTCTTCATGCGTGACGCCTTGGCGCAGCTTTTCCAGTTCATGCATTATCTCAACAAAGCGCGGACCTTCAGCGGCACTTATCCATTCAAGTTGCAGCCTTTCCGGCCGTATACCCAGTTTTTCCATGGCATCCCACATCCGATCCACCCGCCTCTGTGTATAATGATTTGCGGTAATGTAATGGCAGTCTCCAATATGACAGCCGGATACAAGGACTAGAGGCGCTCCCAGCTTGAAGGCATGCCAGATGAATTTCTCATTTACACGCGCACTGCACATAACGCGTATAAAGCGATTGTTGGGTGGATATTGCATCCTTGAAACGCCTGCCACATCGCTGGCAGCATAGCTACACCAGTTACATAGAAAGCTTATTATTTTGCCATGTGGTTCTATCTCAAGCGCAGATTCTATCTGCGACATAATCTGTTCATCCACAAAACTTCTTATCATAATGGCATCAAAACGACATTCTGCCGAACATGCACCGCAACCGGCACAGGCGGCGACAATTACCCTGGCGCCGGTTTTGGCTTTTACATCAACTTCGATGGCATTATACGGGCAAACTCTGGCACAAACACCGCAGGATGTACATTTGCTGTTATCAACAACTGCTTTTACACCATCGCCCTTGATAGCCCCGGCATTGAGGATTATGGAGCTACGGGAAACGGCAGCGCTAGCTTGCGTAACACTGTCTTTAATATCTTTAGGAGCTTCCACCGAGCCTGCAAAAAAGATGCCCGGTGTTGGTGCATCAACCGGTTTTAGCTTGGGATGGGCCTCCATTACAAAGCCATCGGATGTCAGTGAGATGTTCAGAAGATTGCACAACTTCTTAATGTCGCTGTCAGGTTGCAGGCCAACGGAAAGCACCAGCATATCAAATTCATAGTTTTCTACCTGGCAGGTCGTAGTATTTTCTACTCGTATCTTCAGGTTGTGGGTAACGGCATCCTCAATTACTTCCCCTGGAAAACCGCGGATATATTGGACGCCTTCTTCCTTTGAACGTCGATAAAGATCCTCAAAGCCTTTCCCATATGCCCGAATATCCATATAAAAAACATATATCTCACTATCCGGGTAATGCTCTTTGATTAAAAGGCTGTCTTTAATCGTATTCATACAGCAGACATTGGAACAGTAGGGATTTCCTCGGTTGTGAGTGCGCGAGCCAACGCACTGTATGAAGCCTATTCGAGCGGGCACAGCTCTATCCGAAGGCCTTACAAGCTGACCTTGGGTCGGCCCACCGCCGCATATCAGTCTCTCAAACTCAATGGTAGTTATCACATTGGGGTATCGTGTATATCCATATTCGTCCAGAACACCCGGATCATACACATCCATACCCGTGCAGACGATGATGGTTCCTACCTTAAGCTCAATTTGTTTATCCTGCATATTGAGGTCTATGCAATTTTTACCACAGGCTTCTACACATTTATTGCAGCGGACAGGGTTATTCCCCAGACAATTTTTCATATCAATTATATAGGAGGGTGGAACTGCTTGGGGGAACGGTATATATGCCGCTTTCCGCGAAGAAAATCCCTGCTGGAACTCATCGGGTACAACTACCGGACAGACAATGGCACAATCTCCGCAAGAATTGCATATTTTTTCGTCAACGTAACGTGCTTTTTTGTTGACCAACACTGTGTAATTACCCACATAACCACTAACCCGCACAACCTCGCTGTAAGCCATCAATTCAATATTGGGATGCTTGCCCACGTCCATCATTTTGGGACCAAGCACGCATATGGAGCAATCCATGGTAGGGAACGTTTTATCCAATTGGGCCATGATGCCCCCGATTGAAGGCTGCCTTTCTACCAGATAGACTTTATGTCCTGCATCTGCTAGATCGAGAGCTGCCTGAATTCCAGCTACACCACCACCTATAACCAACGCCGCATCAGTAACTGGTATACTTAATTCTTCGATCGGTTGAAGCAATTTTGCCTTGGCCACAGCCATCCTGACAATATCGCTGGCTTTTTCAGTTGCATACTTTCTGTTATGCATGTGCACCCAGCTACAATGCTCACGTATGTTAGCCATTTCAAGCAGGTAGGGATTGAGTCCGGCCTGGCTGATGCAGTTGCGAAAGGTAGATTCGTGCATCCGGGGCGAGCATGATGCTACCACGATTCGGTTGAGATTATGCTCGAGTATAATCCGTTTTATCTCTTCCTGGCCGGGGTCTGAGCACGTATATTTGTTTTTCTGCGATACTATAACTCCCGGAATTTTAGCTGCAGCCTCTCTAACAAATTCACAATCAACAGCACCGGCAATATTCATACCGCATTCGCAGACAAATACGCCTACTCTGATGTTTTCTTCTTCCAACTATGTGTTCTCCTTTCTTGCAAGACTTTGTCCGACCAGTTGATAAAGATCTACGATTTTCAGATCGTCGTACTTTCCATTACTGAATCTGGCAGCACAGGTTAAATGTATAAGGCATTTGGGACATGAGGTCACCAGCTGGTCAACACCGGTCGATTTTGCCTGACCGAGCCTCTCATCCTGAATCTGTTTATTGACAGCTCCGCAAAAGATCCATGGACTGGCTCCACAGCACAGCGAATTCTCATGATTATTTTCCATTTCAACTATTTCCATGCCAGCTACATCGGTCAACAGTTTACGCGGTGCATCGTATATTTTTAATCCACGTCCCAATGTACACGGATCATGATAGGTAGCCCTCGTGCTGTTAGCTTTGCCCTTTATGGTCTGGATTTCCGGCAGTTCAGCCAGATGGACAATCTGTAAGTCCCATCCTTCTATATATTTAGGGTAATCCATCTTAAATGTATAATAGCACTCGGGACATGCCGTAATGATCTTTTCAATTCCACGCATCTTTAGCTCTTCATGGTTGGCCTTGCCGAGCTTCAGAAAGCCTTTTAGATCACCTGCCAAGATAAGATCATGCCCGCAACAGCGTTCATTATCAAGTACAGTAAAAGGAACACCTGCATGGTTAAGTAAACGCATTGCACCTACCACACCAGCGGTCAGATGAACATTCAGTTCCTGAAAGATAATATCAAAGTATGGCGCACAGCCTACAAAAAAAGCGCTTTTGCAGGAACCGTCGATTTGTATATCTGATGGAATCCAGTCATTGCGGACCTGCTTTATTTTTTCATTTCCCATTAAATGCATAACCGCTTCGGTAACGCAGCCGTGACTATACAATGGCTCGGTGCCGTTTTCGCGTGATTTCATCCTCAGATGTCTGATCATATCAACATAGCTTACACTGTAATTGCATCGGATCATGCACATATTACAACCGATGCACGACCATATTTTAGGGTCTGAATAGGCTTTGTATTTATCGCGCAGGGCTTTTTGAACTATCAGTCTCGGGCTGAACTGGGGATCATAATGGTTTACCGGGCACACCGCTGTGCACTTACCGCAATCAACGCAGAAGTATGCTCTGCTTTGCCGGATAACTTCTGTTATATCTATCAATGCTTTTCCCTTAGCCCGGCGATTGTGCGTTCACCATCGACCGCCTGAAGTTCAGTCGAAAATATTATCAAGGAATTGATAAAACCCTCACCATCAAACGGCTCAAGACGAACCAATTTTAGGCGCTTTTTATCTATACCCAACATGTGGAGCAGCCTAAGCGCTCTATCAAATTCAGAATCGATACTTTTGCTTTGCTGTCCGTACTGGCACTCGTGCTCCTGGCAGCCAATTAGCATGAGGCCATCAACACCGTATTCAAAAGCTCTGAGTATCAGACCCGCATTAATACTGGATAGACATGGAAGCCTGATGACAGTAGCGGGCAAGGGATAGGACAAGCCGGCATTGGCAGCAGCATCTACACAGCTCCATCCATCCCAGTTACATAAAAATATAACTATTTTCTTGTACACAATAAGTTCCCCTTCAATATGAACACAAAACGGCTTTCAAAAGAGCTCCTGCAGCTCTAATGCCAGCTCTGCTGAGACTGATGGCACCTGTAGGACAAATGGCGGCACATGCCCCACAACCTGTGCACAATTGCTGCTCTATATAAGAGTTTAATTGAATGCCGTCATCAAGCCTCATCTCAATCAACAGGCATATTTCGGCACACTTACCGCATCCGCGGCAAAGTTGGCTGTCGATATAGGCCCTATCGGGTGGAACTGAGACACGTTTTGATAAAAGATAGGCTAATAACCTGCTGGCAAGTGTCAGCCCACCATCAACCCCATCTACACTGTTGTCATAGATAAACAGCCCATCTCTTGCCATTGCATTAAGATATTTGCCACGCGAATTTCCCTGCTTACCTTCGCTGTCTGACGATAAGGCAATTCGGGTGAACAGCCTGCCCGTGTAGGTAGAGCTGAGGCTTTCGGCAATTTCTCGCCTGTCGGAAATATCGAGGACTATTGCTCCCGCCCTGAAAATATCACTCGTGTCTGACTTAACCTCGTAATCACCCGGCAGGCCATTTACCTCGATAGCACCACCCGACACCTCTACCATATTTATAGAAAACCCCAGTTTACTCAATATATCCGATGCAACTTTTGTGGATTTTGAACTATTTAGAAAAAGCACTGACGGCCTTATAGGATAGGATTGACTGTATTGGGGTCTAATCAGTACATTACGTGATATGATTGCATCAATCATTTTCTGTGCATTGCTGGTAGCTGAAGCCCGATCATTGTGGTGAGCCCAGGCACTCAACTCCCGGATATTTACGTAATCTATCTGGCAATCATCATAATCATTCAAGGCTGTTTCAAGATATTTCTGGCAGAGTATACGCCTATCGTTACAGCTATAGCACACCTGTTGATAGTTGCAGCAGCGACAGGCCGCAATAATTATTCGGTTAAGCTCTTGCAATTTTACGGCCTCTTTAATTGCCTGTGAGCCGGCTTCTATACAGGCTTGATCGATCTCTCCCACATACTGGACATGCTCACTTTTAATAAGTGCATTTTTGAGGTAATCAAAATCGATGTTCTCGCTATTATTGCCATTGCAGCGACACAGGAATACACCACGTCTTGGGGCTATCATGGGAGTTTCAAGACATTTATCGGGTAGTAAAGTATTGCATGGTTCATCAATCGATCTATTGATTTCGATAGTGGCCGCTTTATCAGCAAGCAAGTAGTCCATAGCATCACGAATGATGGATGAAATATCATTAAGCTCGTCTTTTCTATGTTCGGAATAGTCATAAATACCACTTACATATCCAGATTCTGCTGTGCAGCTATCATCGACGCTATAAGAAAGACTGCTGGTAGGGAATTTCCAGATCGCATTAACATCAAAATACTCCACATTTACAGCTGCCTGGTGGTTTATGGCGTTTGCCTCACAAACCTTTACGCATTCCATACATTCGCTGCAGAGAGCACAATTCAGGCACCGGCCAGCCTCCTGTAAAACCTGCTCAGCGGATAGACCCATAGTGGTTTCTTCATATGAG
>DAOTVU010000017.1:0-8883 GCA_034436215.1 Dehalococcoidia bacterium | reverse complement strand
GATATCTCGCCGAAGGGGGTAACGATGACCAGATTGCCGTCGCGGATAGACAGTCCGTCTGTGACGCTGCAGGCCAGCTTTATGGAGTCGGGGCTGGCCCCGGGGTTGACGGTGAAGTCATAGCGCAGCGCGCCGCCGCTGCCGTAGAGGCGCAGGTCTATGCCGGGGTAGATGTCCCGGTAGACCAGCTCCCGGTAGGTGGGTATATCGGTGTGCCACCTTGCGGGGTCGTTGCCGATGAGGTAGTTGACCACGGCGCCATCCCTGAGCAGGGGCTCCAGCGAGAGCGAGCTGCTGGCGTTCAGGAAATCGAGGCTGAAGGCCAGCCTCTCCGCCTTTCTTGTGGCTGCGGCGCCGTCCTCTGCCGGTTCGTAACGGATGAGGTCAAAGACGATGCCCCGTTCGGTGAAGTAGAGTGTTTGCGACGGCGTCTTGACGTAATATTTGACCGCCTCGTCCAGCTGGCCCTGGTTGGGAATAAAAAGCAGAGGCAGCTTGCCGAAGGCCTCAAGCGCCTTTGCGCCGGGCGTTTCCGCGGCTCTATCAGCTGCCGGCGAGGCACACGCCATCCCGGCAAAGGGCATCAGCCCAAGTATGGATACCAGAAGCAGCAAGCATATCAGCGTCCGTATCATGGTGGTCATCCTCCCTGTACTGGCCCCCGGCCGACGAATCAAAGTGGATATTGCCAAACTTCAGGAACTGTATCGAGCATCGGGCATAATATAAATGATAGGTCTCTCCTCTGTCAACAAGCTGTTACAGGCAATGTTACAGGCACTGGTTCACTAAATTTGATGAAACATTACACAGTTGCTGGAGCGCTGGAATCAGCTTTTTGCTCTAAAACAGGAGTTCGTGAGCTGTCCATAATGGCCCTCTAAAAAGTCCAATATCTTCTGAACGCTTACACGCTGTTGACAACCAAAGAAATAGAATGCTAACATTGTAAATCAAAGGCACACCAACCTATTAATACTTTTTGAGCCGATGCAAGAATGTTGATGGGGTATCGTGGTCATGATAGCTATCTTTTCCGTTTTTTATTCGTGATTTTATCTATTTTTCAGATTTTAAGAACCCTATTCAGCTGTCAATTAGCCCGCCCCCGAGTTGAGGTAATCAAGAGTCTAATCAGTTAAATAAAGAGTGGGGAAATGGCCAAATTAATGCTTTCACTCCTGCTGGTGGTAACCCTTGCTGCCGCGTGTGCACTGCCAGGACCATCTGCTCCTGCTGATAATCCCCCGGTAATCAATTTCTTCAACGCTGATCCAACAACTATTTCTGCCGGCCAATACTCCACACTTGCATGGGACGTCACGGGAGCCAGCAGTATAAGCATAGACCATAATATAGGCAGCGTCGCGCAAAGTGGCAGTAGAGATGTAAATCCGACTTCCACCACTATTTATACCCTGACGGCAACCAACAATGCGGGCATTAGCGTCACAGCAACAGCTACGGTCACGATTGCCGAGAAACCCGATAGTGCTGTTATGAAGTTATTCGTAACCGTCTATGACTTTGTGGATCGTGCCCGTGATGCCTCATGGAGCAGCGGTTTGCAAGGCGGGCCATTGCCTGCTGGCGTTAGATTCGGCGGAAACTGCGGTAGCGATAACAGTGGCTGCGCCGCTTACCGCACCGATATAAAAATGGAAGATGGAAAAAATTACGGGAGAGTTCTGGAAACACATCCAAAGTGGGTCGATAACGGCTATATCTATGGATGGTACAGAAACATAGAGGTTGAAGAGGGTACTCAGATTTCTGCTAAAGTTGGTCTACTCCAGGGTGCCAATCAGGGCAACGTGGTCTTTGCAGTTACAGGTTATGAAGTAAATACGAAAGCTAAGGTGGTAGATCAACGATTAGCAGATTCATACGATAGCAGTTTGAAAACCATAAAATGTGCTGTCCCTGCAGGGCAACATGATTTTTACCTGCGTGTGGAGGCAAACGGGCCTTCGACGCAGGATTGGGCGGCGTGGGTTGAAGCTAAGTTGATACGCGCCCGATAGATTAATGGCGGCGGTCATGGGTGGATGTCATTCTTGTCATATCAAACAGAATAATTATCTAACCGCATCTTCCAATGAGGAGGATGGTAATGCTTAATAAAGGAAAATTCTTCGGAGTAGCTATTCAACGGAACAAAGAGGCAGCCAGAGCGACTATGCTGCTTCTGGCGTCTATTTTTATGATGTTTATGATATCTGGTTGCACTTTTGATGTAGGAATGGGTCAGATGGCCAGTTCTGTTGATAGAGCTGTGACGGTAATTGACAACGGCATCGCCGCTATCAATCAAAACTCTGCATCGTGGCAGTCAGTGCTTCAGCGCGTAGCCAATGAGCTTCCGGAGGATATTTCCCAGACAGTACGAGTTGATGCGCAGAACTTGGCAACACGCAGTATCTCAACGGCAGGAGTCGAGTTCCGTTGCAACACTGACTTCCTTGCTAACCGAGCCGTACAGGCACTTCAGCGACTCAAAGCTGAACTTCGAAACCAGAAACCCCCACCACTGGCACCTGCATTCTGCCAGGTCAGTCCGGATAACATAGATTTGAAGGCAGACCCGGCGAGACAATCAACAGTGTCCATTTACGGTTATGACCTCGACCAGCGGGATTCAGAAGGTAAGCTATTCCAGGTCATGCTACTTACCAGCCAGGGCACCAGAATACCTTTGCCCGAGAGCCGCATCGGCAGAACAACGCATTATCAGGTCACGTTGAATCTTGGCGGCTATTTCAAGGAACTCTATGATAAGAAGGTAACAAAGATCATCGTGTCATGGGGCGGCAGCACTTCAGGATTCCCTGAGGTTATTATTGTGCAATGGGAGCCGAAAAGGGAGAGGTATACACAGAGTATCGGTGTCACGGGTCCATTTTATCCGCCACACACCGGTGGCGATAAAGATTTCAATACAGGAAGTGGCCCAACTGACCTGACATTGAAGGCTGAGATGCAGAAAACCGACACGGTGGTTCGTGTTCGAACTTATATGTTTGCTCGGGAGCAGAAACCTGACAATACCAAGGTTGAGGGTTGGAGCTCCTGGTCCACTGCTTATACCGCCCCGGCCGGTTACAGGATTATCAGCGTGAACCCAAATACGAACTCTACCTGCTCAGGAGTGGTCACGCAACAAGGTCTACTTAAATTCGATCGACCAGCAGGCGAAATCGTCGAGTACTTTGAGGTCTGGGTAGACCAATCCGGGGATGAGGCAGGCTCATTTACCAAAGTAACAACTCACTGGCGAGCGCTGGAGATTACGATTGAAACTATTAAGCCGAGCTGGCTGTGAAAGTATATCAGTATTTGAGGTGAGTAGAGATGAAGATGCTGAAGCCTTTAATTCTTCTATTGGTTTTGTGCATTTCTCTTACGTTGCCATCCTGTCAACGGGATGTGGGGCGCACGCCCGTCATCAGCTCCTTTAATGCCGAACCTACCAGTATATCGGCTAACGGCAAGTCGATACTCACATGGGAGGTCTCCGGAGCCAGCAGGGTCAGTATAGAGCCCGGCATAGGCGATGTGGCTGAGAGCGGTAGGCGGGAGGTAACGCCCAATACTACCACCATCTACACACTGCTGGCAACCGGTGCCTCCGGCTCTACTGCCAGGGCTACAGTGCAGGTGACGGTTGAAGGTTCTCCCGCCGGGGGTGTTAGTCCTTCGCCGGGTGCTCCGCAGGTTGTTGAATTCTGGGCTAAGCCATCAAATATTACAATTGGAGAGTCTGCCAGTCTGATCTGGAATGTCCAGAATGCCGCCTCGATAACCATTGAGCCCGGTATCGGATCTGTTAATCTTCAGGGTGCCAGGTTGGTCTCACCGGGATCTACCACCACTTACACTCTGACGGCAACCAATGCTGCTGGTAGCACCTCAAATACGACGCAGGTTGTTGTCTCAGGTAGGGCATCTTCAGGTGCTGGTCTGCCGGTAATAAACTATTTCAGGGCCAGTCCGACGAGCATAACCGCAGGCGGTTCAACTACCTTGAGCTGGGACGTCTCCAATGCTACATCGATAGGCATTAGCTCTACCAGCGGCAACAACGTTTGGATGCGTGGTGTTTCTGCTTCAGGATCGCAAGAGATTCGTGGTCTATCGACTACTACAACACTAAGGCTTACTGCAAGTAACCCTGCCGGTGAAACCACCGCCAGTGCCACGGTTACAGTTTCCGGGATTTCCGCACAGCCATTGCCTATTGGCAAGCCTGACCTGGTGATAACAGAAGTCGATTTGGTTGATAAGCCTGATGGTAATACCGGGCTGAGGTATACTATCAAGAATCAGGGTAACGCTGCTGCTGGTGCCAGCATCACCAAATTGTATTACAAACCACCACAGCAGGATTATACTTATTTTGCTTCTGATTCAGTGCCACCAATAGGGGCAGGTGTGTCGGTCACAAGAGAGTTCCCTGACTTTCGCCTTTGGCGGTACAGCAGACTTCATGTTGACACGACGCAAGTTGTCGATGAAAACAATGAATCAAATAACGTTTCTGACGTTGATTGCACTTCGGATTTGGGACCCTTTATTCTTACGAAAGCTCAAAACATGAAATGGCAAACCGGACCGCCGCTTGCAGATATCGCATTTGGCGGAAACTGTGACAGCGATAGCAAAGGTTGTGCTGCCTACCGTTATGATATTAAAATGGAGGACGGTAACACCTATGTGCTGGCACTGGAGACACATCCCAAATGGGTAAACGATGGTATTGTTGAGGGTTATACAACCCAGCCCTGGCAGATAAAGCCGCACTCAATAATTAAAGGTACGGCTGGCCTGATACAAGGTGCCAGCAATGGCAGTGTAGTTTTCGAAATACTTATCCGCCCTGAGGGGGGTAACGAATTGGTACTATATACTGTATCCGACAGGTATGATAGCAACTGTAAGGACTTCCAAGTAATCATACCTGCTTCCTATCTGGGGAGAAATTGCTACTTCGGAGCCAGGGTAAGAGCTAACGGTGCCTCAACACAAGATTGGGCTACATGGGTGAATCTTGCTTTACGCTATTTTACAGTGTCCTTACATGAATAAATTTATCATATCGTTTTTTAATATGATTCTTGAACACAAAAAGAGTCAGTCTTGTGAATGCCAAACAACTTCCACTGTAAATAGAAAAACGCAAAGGCAATAAGACAGGGGTGAGAAAAACAGCATTTATCCCTATAACATTGTTTTTTATTTTGTACTCCTGCTGTGCCAGCGTGCAAACATCAACAACTCCTGAGGTAGAGAACGCGGGAGAGATGCCAGTACAATCAAGACCGGCTTCTAATGACATCTTCTACGTCGCACCGTCCGGCGATAACAACAACCCCGGAACCAGGGAGCAACCCTGGGCTACGCCGGGATATGCCTCCAAGCAACTCGCTCCAGGAAATACCCTTGTTATTCTGGGTGGCAGATATATCATAGGCCAGGACTATGATGACATTATCACCCCGACTTCCGGTAGCGCCGATGCCTGGATTACCATCAGAGGCGAATATGGTAACATTCCGGCGCTGGCCGGCAGAGATAATTTACGCACTGCCATAGACCTTTCAGGTGTGAGCTATGTAAAAATCGAGAACCTGGAAATCACCAGTGATGATGGGAAACACTTCAGAGAAGGTATAAATGCATGGGAACCAGCCTCTCATATTATCTTTAAGAACCTGCACATACATCATCTCGATGAGATGGGCATTGACCTCAAGGATATCAACGATTTGCAGATGATAGACTGCAATATCCACCATTGTGGTTTCGGTGCCGTAGGCGGACCTGCCGGAGAGCAAGGTGGCTGGAGGAACGTGATGATTAACGGCTGCCAGTTGTCTTACAGCGGGCACTACTATCAGGGAGGAAAAGGCCCTTCGCCTTACGATAGACCTGATGGCTTCGGCATTGAACCATCAAAGGGTCCAGTTGAGATAATGTGCACCATTGCTGAGCATAACCTCGGCGATGGGCTTGATTCCAAGGCTGAAAACACCTTTATTCATAATTGTATCGTAGCCAACAATTCGTGCGACGGTATAAAAATATGGGGTGATGGCAGTAAGATAGAGAACTGTCTTATTTACGGCACCGGCGATGGGGATACTACACCTACACCCTGGGCCGGACTGGTAATAGACCAGGTAGAGAAAACCAATGCCCGCTTCGAGGTGATGAACACTACTGTTCACGATAACGCTGAAAGGCAGGGCTACCCCGTGTATGTTCAGTATGAGAACCCAACACCGGTAACCCTGGTCATGCGAAACTGCATAGTGGCTAACGGTGAAGGGCCGGTTTATATTGGAGATTCGGTAAAATTTACCTCCGAGCACAATATCTTCTACCGTCCGGGGCAGGAGATACAGGTATATGCAAACAAAAGAAATTACACCTCAACTCAGATAAACTCCGGCGAACTGGGCACAGGTAACATTTCACAGGATCCATTATTTATATCTCCATCATGGGGGCATGAAGGGAATTATCATCTGAGCAACAAAAGTCCAGCTATTAATGGAGGAACATCGCAAGCAGCACCGACAACCGACCTCGATGGTAAAAAACGGCCGCAGGGTAACGGGTATGATATCGGATGCTACGAGCAGTAGAATAGGGAAGGAGGTCAATCTGGTATGAAGAATTCAAAAACAATCAGAGCCAATGCTAATTTTAGAAAGCTCATATTGACTGCTCTGTTTATATCTCTTCTGGTTTTTCCTTTACCCGGTAGCACGGCGATTCCGTCAGTATCTCCTGTTAATGCTGACGAAGGCTGTCAGGATATCTTTCTACCCGATTTAGCACAGCAGGCACGATGGTCAGATGGCAACAGGCGGATAATCTATGGTGGCAATCCTGATGGCGAAAGACCATATATTTACCGCCACATAGCCACGATGGAGAATGGACGTGACCTGTGGGCACTGGAAACACGGCCGTCCAGGCAAGACACTCCCTATATCGAAGGTGTGTTTAATATCACGGTGCCGCCTGGTGCTTATGGCGCTTATTTCATAAGCTGGGTAGGCTTTCTAAGTGATGCTCCACGGGGCAGGACTGTTACCTTCACCGTTTCCTGGCGGCAGGCAGGGAGTGACGATATATTCCAGACGCTGGTAAGTGCATCAAAGTCCTATGATGGCACTATTTTGTTGATGGAAGCGGACATGAGCGATCTGTGTGGCGCACCAGTGGAGCTTATGCTGGAGGTTGAGGGTGGTGGACTAGGAACTCAGGACAAGGTGGCATGGCTTTGCCCCATGATAGAATGCATTCGCCAGCCAGACTCTCCGCTTAAGAAGGACTGCTTTGATGATACCGGAGCTTGGGATCCCCAAGGCACCGACCTCCTTGATGTAGCAGCCCAGACGGTTGGGACGAAGGAATCATGCAATGTGCCAGACGGCGGCAAGCCCTACTATCAGATGGTACTTGGCTGTAATAGATGGTGGGATGCACATGTGATGGAAGCTGTCTCCGACAAACCCGGGCGGGAGGCGTGGTGCTCAGAGACCGTCGCCTACTGGCATCATAAGGCAGGTATTCCTTACCCGGAGGGCTATCGCAACGACAGCTACTATCAGAACTGGCAGTTACACAATGTTCGAGCAATCGTTACCTGGTACCAAACAGAAGAAAGCAACAATGGCAGAGGACGCTGGATCGATAGTACCGAGCTCGATTATTCCAACTTTCAGCCGGGAGTCAATGCGCCCTGTCCCGGTGCATATCAGGCATGGGCCGAATACTGCGAAAACGAGCCAGGTAGCGGTAACTGGTCATGGAGTTGGGATGACGTCCATAGCCAAGTAATAGATGAAATGTGGGTATGGCGAAAGGCCGATGGTACGGTAGTACGTGTGGATATCAGGCTGATAGAAGGAAATTCTGGCAATCAAGTGACCAATACTGGCAGAGTCGAAAATATCATAGATTTCACTCCACTGGGCGATAGATGGGGCGGTGATGCTGATCGTGATGGTTGTAGAAGGAAAATCGCCGGCTGGGAAATTGACATTGTCAATGGCTCGCCGTATTGCAGAAGCGATAGAATCCACTATGGTACTGTATCAGAAGTACCACCACCACCTATATTTGCCGGTCAGCAGAATCGATTACCAAAAATTTCCGATACTAACAGAGAGCTCGTCCAAAAATTGGGTTCATACGCACGTGATAACTCGGGTAAAAAACCGGGTCTGGAGTTTAAAGGCGCTATGACTAAAAGAACAGTTATCGACACTACCAGACCCATGGAGAATATGATTTCTGCTCAGGCTGTAGCACATCAAGATCTGGAAATAAGAATAGACCTAAACAAGCCGCATCCTTTACCAGTCAAAGGGGCAAGGCTTGAATTTAATCTACCGGAGGGGACTAATCCGCCAAAGATGATGACTTATGCCGGTAATGGTTTATTCGGCACACCGCTGTTCATTAATTTTGTGCCCCTATCCAAAGAAAGTCCACACCGCAATGCACGTTTTCTTAAATTCATCATCCCCAAAGGTAGTCTCACTCAGGACACCTTTATTAAGCGCTTTGTTATCGATTACGATTGGGGCCCAGATACCGATGCACCAAACTATGAAACGGAACAACTTCTCTACGAGGAAGCTGCCACTGAGCCAACTAAAGGAACTCAATGTCCGACAGGCTGTACCTGCATGACTGTTGAGGAAGCCAAGAAACTTGGATATGACCTCTGTCAGAAGCAGTTGACTGAGTGCGGCAAGGATGCCAGCGGTAATATCCTGTACTGTTTCGGACAACCTGCTGCCACACCGGTTCCGCCACAATGCCCAGCAGGCTGTGTTTGTATGAATAAAGTCGAGGCGGAAAAGC
>DAOTVU010000016.1:0-11606 GCA_034436215.1 Dehalococcoidia bacterium | reverse complement strand
CTTTTTCCACCAGCAGAAACGGTCCGTCGATGATCAGATGGATGTTGTAATACATCAAATTGTGCCATTCCTTGGTCCACTGGAGCACCAGAGTGACCAGCGGCAGAATCAGCAATATGCCCACTCTAAGCGGCGTTATCCAGTTTCCCCGGTCGGTGTATCGGGAGGCAAACAGAAGAAGCATAACCGGCAGAGTCATAATCCCGATATAGCTTATATTCCACGAGAACAGCTTGGCGTCCAGAGCGCTGTTGGCATATTCGATAATGTACCCGAATGACCACAGCATGATGCCACAGAGGACTCCGATCAGCGGCATTGCGGCAGGGATTTTCCTGCGCATCCAGACGTAGCCTATCAGGAATATGGAAAGCGACATGGCAACTGTCAGGGATGCCAGAAAGGATATCGATATTAAATTGTACACAGGAAAAACAATCATCTCTTAATTAATTCTTCTCTCAGCTTAAATATATTGGTTGATAGTACAGCCTGTCAATAATAGCACAATGCTTATCCGGCCTGAAAACACAGCGGGATAAAATCCGTATTTTTAATGCAACCATTCTGCAACATTTGCGTTATTTAATTAAACGAGCTATAAGTTAATTAAATGATTACCAGAACGGAAACAATATCTGTTGCAGATGCGTTGAAGGAGGAAGAAGACCTGGTAAAGCGGGCCCAGCACAGCCGTGAGGCATTTGCCGAGCTTTACGAGATTTATTACCAGCGTATTTTCAACTATATTTTGAAGCGTGTGGCCAATGTTCAGCTGGCCCTGGACATAACCTCGATTACCTTCTTAAAGGCGCTGGATCAAATCAAGAAGTTCAGGTGGCGCGATATACCCTTCAGTGCATGGCTGTACCGAATAGCCAGTAATGAGATAAACGATTATTACCGACGTGAGGGGAACAGGTTGATAAGCATGGAAATGCTGGCGGAGATGTCTGATACGACGGACTATGCCGAGGAGATAAATGAGGCAGAAGAAGAACTGAACAGACATGAAGAATTCCTGCGGTTGCATGAGAAGCTTGCCGAGTTGCCGCAGATGTACCAGGAGGTGATCGTCCTGAAATATTTTGAAAAGAAGAAAATCGGTGATATTGTGAAGATACTGGGCAAGAAAGAAGGGACGGTCAAGTCGCTTTTACATCGGGGGCTGGAAAAATTGAGGGAAAAAATGGCATAGTGCAACTTTTCAATGGAGAATGCATTATAAAGATGGAACCGATTGGAAATATGATGAACAAAGAGGATCTGGTTAAAAAACTCGAGCAGGCGAAGCTACCGGAACTGGAAGTGGTCGGCCACAGGCGCAGGCTGAGGCAGATGCTGATCGAAGGTGCAGTTATCGTCCGCGGCCGGGACAATGTGCAGGTCATTAAACGCCCATCCGATCGTCTGTCGTGGTGGGCCTGGCTTAAGGGTCCGGCATGGCGACCGGCGGTTGCCAGTGCTGTGAGCCTGTTTATTATGGCCGCTATCATTGCAGGTGTTTTTTATCTGGCTACACCCTCGCCTGCAGCCATTGCCACCGATGTTGTCAGGAAAGACCCGTCTATCCAGCAGAAATTGAGCGGAAGCGGTGAGATTATAGTAGTAAGGGTGGAAGTGATGAGTAATGTGGCCAGGGTCGTATGCGGACGGGGCATGGGAGATTTCATCGAAGCCGATGTCGATATAACCGGTAGAACTGTTTTAACGACCAGACGTTTCGAGGGGCTGTTTCTGGCCGAGCTTGCGCCAGAAGCACGCAGTAATGCGCTCAATATTGCGCTGCTTGATGATAGAATTAAGCCGCTTATTTCAAAGGGAGCCACTGTCGGGAATGTATTCCCCGTTTTTTCGGACATTTCGAGGATAACCATTTCGGATGGTCATCTCATAAAGATAACGCCTTCGAGCTATCATGCCATCGTTCCCATTTATCTGAGCGATAAGGTATGGCTGGTCGAAGTGAACCTGGATGAAAAAAAGATCGACAGGATCATCGAACCTCAATTACTTTCGCCCTATCCCTATATGAATTACACTGCAAATTACCTCTGATTTTAATCTTATCAGCTTGATCAGCAAGGAGAATGAAAAATGAATATGTTCGTGTCACAAAAAAAATCTTTAATACAAAAGTGGATTGGTAAACCGGCCGGAAGGCCAGCCATGTTGCTGGTGGTGCTGTTGATGGTGGCCACACTTCTGATTTCCGGATGCGCAGTGGCGGCTGGCAGCACAAAAGCACCGACGCCCATTTCACCCCCCTCTTCAACTGCCGTTGTAACGCCTGCGGCTCCTCTTTATGATGAAGCGACTACGGTTGCCCTGTATGAAAACAGCATCCCGGCCGTGGTGCAGATTGAGTCTTCCGTCGATATAGCCTCAAAGCTGCCCGCACCGTTCAACTTCGGACTTCCCAGGCAGGAAGGGCTCGGGTCCGGCTTCTTCATTGATGACCAGGGCCATATCCTGACGAACAACCATGTGGTTGATGGTGCAACCGGGATAAAGGTGGTTCTGAACGATGGTACCAAGCTGGATGCCAAGGTGGTGGGCACTGATCGCAATAACGATCTGGCCCTGGTTAAAGTGGATACATCCGGTCTGAGCAATATCAAATACCTGCCTCTGGGCGATTCGTCCAAAGTGAAGCCCGGTCAGATGTCCATCGCGCTTGGCTCACCTTTCGGACTGCAGGGTTCTATTACGGTGGGTGTAATCAGCGGTATCGGACGTGCCATACCCGGGTCTGGTAGTCGGACGATTACCAATATCATCCAGACGGATGCTGCCATCAATCCGGGTAACTCCGGCGGCCCGCTGCTCAACTCCAGAGGTGAGGTGATCGGCATCAATACCGCCATCGAGGCTCAGGGCAGTGGGGTTGGCTTTGCCGTGCCCATCAATACTGCCAAGATGCTTCTGCCGGAACTGCTGAAAGGAGGATCGATTAAAACAGCCTGGCTGGGCATTGAGGGAATGCCGGTCAGCAAAGACCTGGCGCAAAAATTAAATTTGAAAGCGGATAAGGGAGTTTATGTGGTGGGTGTTATGCCGAACAGCCCTGCCGAGAAAGCCGGGCTGATCGAAGCGGGAAGAAACAGCCGCAATGAACCAACAGCCGGCGGCGATATCATCACCGCGGTGGATGACACGCCTGTAACCAGGGTAGAAGATATGTTGACCTACTTCAACGGAAAAAGGCCGGGGGATAAGGTGACTCTTTCTGTACAGCGCGGAGACCAGCAGATAAAGGTGCCAGTTGAACTGGGTGAATGGCCGGAAAACCTGAATGCTCTTACGGGCAATAAGCAGGGTCAGACGCCAAATGAAGATAACGGCCAGGGCTTTGATTTCGGGCCATTCCATTTCCGCATACGCTGAATTTGAACCGCTTCCTACATTCCCGCCTCCTCTCCCCCAATACCCCTCCCCGGGGGAGAGGAGGCTGAATTTAATAATCGACTGTTGGACTGTTTATTTTTGAGCCTGCGGCGGGGCGGGATTGACGATTCCCTTGGTGAGCTGTTCCGGAACGGCTTTGATCAGCTCATCCACCGTCCAGAGGCTGCCTTCTTTTTCGATTCTGGCGATGATCTGCGGTTCGGAATACAGGCAGATCTGGTTGCCGTTAATGAAGAAATTCCTGCCGTTGATATGTCCGGCTTCTTCGGTAGCCAGGTAGACTACCATGGGTGCGATGTGCTCCGGTTTGGAGGAGAAAAAGCTGTTGAAAAATTTTTCAAAATCCTCTTCGCTGGTGATGCCCATGCTGGCGGCTTTTTTCCTCATTGAGTTTTTAACATCCTCGGTGAGGGTCATTCTGGTGGCGGCATTGGGACGGATGGCATTGACGGTGATGCCATATCTTCCGAGGTCGAGAGCGGCCGTCCGGGTAAAGCCGATAATACCTTCCTTGGCTGCACTGTAGTTGGCCTGCCCGATATTGCCCAGACCCGATATTGAGGAGGTGTTTATAATGCGGCCCCATCTCTGTTGTCTCATATAAACACAGGCCGGCCTGGTGCAGTGGAATGTACCGTAAAGGTGTACCTTCATAACGATATCCCATTCTTCCTCGGTCATGTTGAAGAGCATGCGGTCGCGCAGGATGCCTGCATTATTGACCAGTATATCTATTTTGCCGAATGCATCGATGGCCGTTTTGATTATGTTCTCGCCGCCTTCCGCAGTGGCCACCGAATCATAGTTGGGGACGGCTTCGCCGCCCATCTTTTTGATTTCCGCTACAACCTCTTCTGCCGGCGTTTTAGAAGCGCCCGAACCATCAGAGGCCCCGCCCAGGTCATTGACCACGACTTTAGCACCCTCTGCAGCCAGAGCCAGTGCCTCGGCACGTCCGATGCCGCGACCGGCACCGGTTACAACTGCAACTTTGCCCTTGAGTCTTTCACCCATGCTGAACACACTCCTTTAAAAATATTTTTAAATGCCCGGTTACTGTTTAGGCTTTAATTTGCTATATTGTACTATACAGTGCAGTTGATTTCACCGCTTATTTGATAAAGCCGACGGAGCGGTCATCTTTTCAGCAGTCTGCCTATCTCAGCCCGGGTTAGTTTCCTTACCTCTCCTTCCTCCAGGTCGCCCAGCTCCAGCCTGCCTATGCGGATGCGCCTGAGGGCTTTTACCTCATATCCGATACTGGCGAACATGCGCCTGACCTGCCTGTGCCTGCCTTCGTGAACCGTTATACTGTAAGTACAGGCTTTGTCAGAGACTTCCCTGATGACGGCCCGACCGGTCATGCCGTCTTCCAGCAGTATCCCTTTTTCCAGCCTTTCTTTTTCCTCCGGTGTGATCTTCCCGTTAAGGGTAACAAGGTACTCTTTTTCGTGCTCAAATCGCGGATGGGTCAGCCGGTAGGTCAGATTGCCATCGTTGGTTATTATGAGGAGGCCGGTGCTGTCGTAGTCCAGCCTTCCGGCCGGGTATAACCCCAGCTTCCGATAGCGTTCTGGCAAAAGATCAATCACCGTCTTTCTGCCGCGGTTATCGCGTGTGGTGGAAAGCACGTTGAGCGGCTTATTAACGGCAAACACCAGCATCTCTTTCGGTTTGAACTTGATCGGCCTGCCATCGCATGAGATGTTATCCAGGCCGGCATAGACCGGCATGGTATAGCTCTGGACGACTCTGCCGTTGACGGCTATGCGGCCCTGCTTGATGGCGGCCACGGACTGTCTGCGGGCACCGAAGCCGGCTTCAACCAGATATTTAAGGAGTGGCATGGCATCCATCGGCTATTAATTGTATAATCGTCGGCCGTGGAAATAAAGGGCTACCGCGCCCCTCATCCAATAATATTGCAGGTCAGGCTTTTTTCCCCTGAAGGTAGTCTATCATCGGCTGAGTTACCAGAGGGACGACGTCGCCTATCATGTGCGGCATCAGCGCATTCATCACGCCGGGCATCATCTGCGGCATCTGCTCGGCCATGTAGTCGGGCATGGGTATCATTTCACCTATGAGCTGCAGCATCCTGGGCATGACCTTTGGCATCATAACGGGCAGCAGTCTGGGGAAAAGCACCGGGAACAGCGGCTTCATCAGGGTAAGGGCACCGGGTATCCTGCCCATGAACCTCATCATTGGCCCCATACCGAATGGCATGGCATCGATCAGCTCGGGCCACATTTTCCCCATGAGAGCGGCGAAGCCCTGCGGCGTCATCAGTGCGATCATTGCTTCGAAAACAGCCCACTGCCGTTTAACCTCAGGATTGGGGTCGGGGAAATCATATCCCATGCGCGAGCAGACAAAACGGGCAAGATCCTGGATTTTGACATCCAAGTGTTTCTTATCCGCCGTAACACGGAACTGAAACTCGCAGCAGGGGCAGAGGGAAAGCACCGTATTGGCTCCGGTTTCGGTAACTTCTTCCAGCCTCGTTTTTCCTATCTCTGCCGCTACAGAGGGGTCCTTGATCAATGTGAGCACACTGCCACAGCAGTGTGCTGCCTGGCGATTGTAGGGCATCTCCACCAGGCTGACTCCGGGCAGCGCCCTGATCAGGTCCCGGGGTTCGTCGTAAACGCCTGAAACCCTGCCGATGTGGCATGAATCATGCCAGGTTACCGTAATCGGATCTTTACCCCGATCGGGAAACTTGAACCGGCCGGCTTTGATTCTCTCGGAGACCACCTCGCTGTAATGCCGGATCCTCATATCGAAGTCGATGCCCAGCTTTTCAGCCCAGACTGGATAAACGTGGCGCCACATCATGTCGCAGGCCGGGCAGGAGGTGATAACCGTATCGGCGCCGGCCGTTTTTGCGGCCGCTATGTTATGCTTCATCGTTTCGGCGAATACATCCCATTTGCCGGCCACCAGCATGGGTGTACCGCAGCAGTTTTCCTTTTCTCCCAGATAGGTGAATTCAATGCCGGCTTCATCCAGCAGTTTGACGCTGGCCATGGCGATATCCCGTTCGACGTAGCTGGCGGTGCATCCGGCGAAATAAACGTTTTTGGACCTGACACCGACGCCGTGCCGTGCCTTGAGGTCCTCGGGGAACCAGTGTGACCGATCGCGTCGGTATCCCGCCCATATATCGCCTTCTCTGCGGGTGGCCTCGCCCATCATCTCAAAAGGCGGTATGGTCATCTTCTTCTCTTCATGTATAAGCCTGCCGCGGAGCTTCATCCAGGACGATTCGATGGGCAGGGATGCCGAACAACGAAAATTACACAGCTCACAGGTGGTGCAGACCAGTATGGTATCGACCATAAACTGGTTCCATTTCTGCCGTCCTTCCATATATTCGCGCAGCCAGAACCACTTACCCCGTGGAGACTGACTTTCCCAGCCTCTACCGTAGAACTGGTCGCATTCCTCCACGCAGTATCCGCACTGGGAACAGGCATAAGCATACCAGGCAACATCGGCCGGTATATCCTTTACCGGTTTTTGCAGGCGTTCGCCGACCTGAGTTATGACGTAGTTGCCGAAGGGGCGGATGGCCGGTTCGAAAACCTCTGCCAGCCCGATAAAGCTTCCCAGGGGGTTGCCACCGACTACTTTACCCGGATTGAAGATGTTTTTCGGATCGACCTTCTTTTTGACTGCCAGGATTTGTGCGGCGCGTTCCTTTCCAAGCACCTCCGGTGCCTTATTGGCAAAATACAGGCCGGTTGAATATGGCCTGCCACCATGCCGTTTAACTATTTTCATAATGGTCAGTGCCAGTGGAAAGACGAAATTATAGCTGAATTTTCGCTGATCGCTGGGTATAAATCCCAGGATAACGACTTCGGGCTTGCCGTTTATGCTTTCACGTATGATAACGCCTTCCTTGACAATCGGCTGGTCTACCTTTTTCTCTATCTCGCTCATTACGTCGCCCAGCGCATCCAGCGGCACCACAACCTCAGCCGGCACCAGACTGGGGCCCAACCGCTTGACCACCATCAGCTTGAAGCGGTTTTTCCATTCGTGTTGTGCGATGCGGTCGCTGAGTATCTCACCTTCGCACGGCTTCAGCAGTTCCGGCAGCGCATCCATGATGGGTCGTTCATCACGCCGGCGGAAGGTCAGCGTGGCAATGTAAGATGCCGGCAGCAATACCCTCTCTTCGAACGGACGGCCGTGATGCTCCATGAGCGGTGCCCGGTTCTTCAGCTCCGCCATCTTCGGATTGATAAATATCAGGGACCATATCGGCAGTTTTGATTCTATAAGTGACTGCACGAACTTCTGCAGGTCGTAGGCGTCGGGGCAGCCGACAGATACCACCTTCATCTCTTCAAGCGGCTGGACTTTGACGGTAACCTCGCTGATAAATCCGGTAATGCCTTCGGCATCTGATATCATATCAATGCCCTGTCCACTGACCTCTTTCACCTCACCGGAAGGCAGGACGATGCGCGCACTGACCACATTATCTTTAAACCAGCCGGCTTCGTATGAGCCGATGCCGGCGCCGCCCTGCGCCAGCCATCCACCGGCGGTGGAGGCCGGATAGCTGGTGGGGTAGAGCCTCAGGGTAAGCCCCTCCTTTGCCAGTTCCCTGTCCAGCTTTTCCCAGATAATGCCGGCCTGTACACGAACCGTCATACCGACCTTATCGACCGACAGCATCCGGTTCATGCGGTAGAAATCTACAACTATGCCCTGCTTGATGGGGAGCACTCCCCCGTATCCCGACGATGCTTTTCCCCGCGGCGTCAGCGGGATGCGCCTTTCGGCTGCCCATCGTATCAGGTCCACCAGTTCATCTTCCGAAACCGGCTGTACGACCGCCGCCGGCACGGTACTGCCGATCAGCGGCTTTATCAGTGACGGCATGGCCGCGATATCATGGCTGTAGAGGACCAACTCGGTAGCATTAAAATTTGCACGGTTTCCGAATTTCCCCATGAGATATGCCTTTTCCCTTCTTCCCAGCATGTTTATAAATACCTCCTGCTCTGCCTTAACGGCAAGTTCATTATACCGTACCTTGAATGATTGCAAAATGAAGTGATATAAGTCACATCGGCCGAACCGTCGCCGTTTATCCATACAATTACAGTTTGAAGTGTAATATTTACACCTGTGCTAAAATATAACATGTTTAAATTGGGGTATATGATGGAAGTTAATAAGCGAAATTTAAATATTATAGTACTGGCGATACTGATAGTTGCCCTTGTTTTGCCGGCGGCTGCCTGCCAGCAGGGTGGTGATGTGGGGGCGGGTTTGATACAGACCTATGATCGTGTACGTGAATGGTTTATCATGCAGGGCGCTGCCGACCGCATTGAAAAAATACGCAAGGGCGATGCGCTTGTGGTCGTGGTGGACGGTAACGGAAATCCGGTCAGGGATGCCAGGGTCTATTATGAGCAGCAGAGCCATGATTTTCTTTTTGGCTCCAACCTTTCTCCGCTGGGTACGGCGGTGGGAGGGCCCAACGCGGTAAACCAGAAGTGGGCTGAAGCCTACGTATCGTTGTTCAACTACGGCACGCTGCCGTTTAACTGGGATATCTATGAACCGCGGCAGGGTCAAACGGCCGAACAGCTGCTGCGTGCGATGGCGGACTGGGCCAGAAAAAGAGGCATTACCACCAAAGGTCAGTCGCTGGTCTGGGCAGAAGCCATGCCGCCGTGGGCACCGCCGGGTGTAAACGATATGCAGAATGCGCAGGAGAAAAGGGTTAAAGATATTGCCGGTGCATTCTGCGGTCTGGTGGACTTCTGGGATGTGGTAAATGAGCCCACCATGGGGCAGAGGATCAACAACCCGATAGGGAGCTGGCTGAGCGCCAGAACTCCGGCGGTCGTCTGCACCGATGCCCTCAACTGGGCGAGGTCGGCCTGCCCCCGGGCAACTCTTATCATCAACGATTACCGCACAGATCAGGACTTCCGCGACCTGCTGCAGAATATCATCAGACAGAAGGGCAAGTTCGATGCCATCGGTCTGGAAGCACATATGCACCGGGGAAACTGGCCGCTTTATCAGGTATGGGATATCTGCGAACGATTCAAAGACTTTAATGTGCCCATACAGATCTCCGAGCTGACGGTGCTCAGCGGCGAGCCACTGACGGGTATCGGGAGTACGCAGAAAAAAGCTGAAGATTGGCCTTCTACACCCGAGGGTGAGCTGTCACAGGCCGAATATGTAGCCAAGCTTTATACCCTGCTGTTCAGCCATCCCTCGGTATCGGCAATAACCTGGTGGGACTTCTCCGATTTTGAAGCCTGGCAGGCTGCGCCGGCCGGGCTGCTGCGAAAAGATATGTCCAAAAAGCCGGCCTACGACAGCCTGTATAACCTCATCAAAAAGACCTGGTGGTCTTTCGGAAACGTCTATACCGGTATGGAAGGCAGGGCGTCCTTCCGGGGATTTTACGGTACGTATAAGGTGATCGTTGAAAAGGAGGGGGTGCGTAAAGATGCTGCCCTTCATCTGGCTAAGGGACTGGATAACAGACTGGAAATACAGCTGACAGGCTATATACAACCGCCGCCGACACCGCTGTGGGAGCAGGTATGGCCGTATCTGGTGGCGGCTGCGGTCATAGCCATTGTGGTGCTTATCATCCGCTGGATCATAATTTTGCGGCGAAGAATATAAACAGTATTTCAAACGAGGTGGTAGAGATGGATACACTTGAAGCTATAATGACGCGCCGGAGCATCAGAAAATATACAACCAAGCCCGTTGGTGAGGACATCGTTGTAAAACTGCTGGAAGCTGCCATGGCGGCACCGTCGGCCGCCAATGAACAGCCGTGGCATTTTATTGTCATAACCGACCATAAAATACTCGGCCAGGTGCCGACCTTTCATCCGCATGCACACATGCTCAAGGAAGCGGCGCTGGGCATACTGGTCGCATACGATACCGGGCTGGAGATAGTGAAAGGCAGGGGTGTGCTTGATTGTTCGGCGGCCACCCAGAATATTTTACTGGCGGCACATGCACTGGGGCTGGGTGCCGTGTGGGTCGGCATTTACCCGGTTGAGGAAAGGATGACCGGCATCCGTAAACTGCTCAACATGCCGCAGCATGTTGTGCCGGTGTCGCTGGTGTCGATCGGCTACCCCAACGAGAAGCATGGAAAAGAAGACAGGTTTAAACAGGAGCGGGTGCATTACGAGCGCTGGATGGGCAACCAGCATAGAATATTGAAAAGGAGTGTAAATGTCTAAGAAGGAGATAAAACGTAACTGCCACCTGTACCCGATGCCGGTGGTAATTGTGGGTGCTAAAAAAGACGGACGTGCCAATTTCATGACCGCCGCTTTCTGCGGGATGATGAATATAAGACCACCGGTGGTTGTTCTCGGTCTGGCAATGAACCATTTCACCACCGCCGGCATCAGGGAGAATGGGACTTTCAGCGTAAATCTACCGTCCACTTCCATGATTAAGGTCACCGACTATTGCGGTACGGTATCCGGCTACAGCGTAGATAAGTCCGACCTGTTCACGGTATTTTACGGCAAACTGGGCACGGCACCGATGATTGAAGAATGTCCGCTAACCATGGAATGCAGGCTGATGCAGACCATCGAGTTCAGCCCCGATGGTGCCTTTTTCGGTGAGATAATCGCCGCTTACTGCGATGATGCGTATATGGCAGGCAGGATGCCCGATATAGCCCGGCTGGACCCTCTACTTTATTCCATGACCGATAACGGGTACTGGAACATCGGTAAAAGGCTCGGAACGGCATGGAATATAGGCAAGGACTACCGGAAGGGTTGATTTGTTATAAGCGGCAGCCGGTTAGTATAATATAAGCTCTGCGGGCCTGTAGCTCAATTGGGAGAGCGCCTGATTTGCATTCAGGAGGTCAGGGGTTCGAATCCCCTCAGGTCCACCAGCCTTCCTAATCCTCCTTCACCAGGCCATGTGTAGAGGACTAGATCAGGGTCATGCAAAAGTTTATTCTGCCTGGAGGAGATTTGCCAGGTTTTCCAGGTAAAAATAGCTATAGCAACCGTAGCTAACGATGAGATGACTAAGAACGCGATATCCATGTCACTAAGAACCTCCCTGTCAGGTCCTTAATATACCCGCCAGTTCACCATGGAGAAATTTGGACTATTTTACATTTGTCAGGTCGGAAAAAGCAAAAACTTTCT